>JAJDEH010000198.1 GCA_029259935.1 Planctomycetota bacterium | reverse complement strand
CGCAACGCCCCCCGCCGACAATTGCACCAGCCTGCTCACCTACTTGGCGACTCTCGCCGGATAGCGTTCCATTAGTGCAAAACTGGAACTTAGGTACCAAGCACATCTCGGGTCCTGAGCCAGGCTAACCAGCTTTTTTAGAGAACCAATGTCACCGTCGTACTCGTCAGCTAACATGCTCATTGCAGCATCCCTAACGCTTCTCACTCCGCTATCGGAATAATGTTCGAGAATCTTCAGCTTGTCGGCTGGGTTTCCCGCAACTACAGCCGTCAATAAGTAGGCACCGAAGTAATCGTTTGCACTTGCAAGCAATGGAGCAAGAGTTTCGCTGTCCTTGACATTCAACAATCCAGTGGTATGTACTTTTGCGGCAGCCGAGTAACGAGCATATGGAGGCAGCGATTCGTCAAGTATCATCTCAAGAAGCAACTCGACGCCCCTTCGATCGCCAGTTAGACGAGCATGGGATACGGCCGCAACAACTCGCATTTCCAGATCTTCATCCAAAAACAACTCTTCAAGATCTTTGACGACACCATCTCCGAGGCGACCTATTCGTCCCATCGCAAAGACGGCGTCTCGCCTGAGCCTGGGAACGTCGCCCGGATTCACCACACCCGCACCTTGATTTGACAACATGCTCCGTAGGATTCGTGTGGCGCCTGGCACTTCATTCTCACGTCGCGAGCCGACCCACAACGCGATAAAAACCACATTTGAATCAGTATCCTGGAGGCCAGCGACCAGTATGTCGTCTACAAGCATCCCGGATGCATCTGTTTGTCCGAGCGCTCGTAGGACTGCCTCGCGTATCCGTGCCTTGTCATCTCTCCCACGGCGACATAGGGCTTCCGTTATCTGTTCGTCATTGATCCGTACTCGGCCAATTACAGTCGCCATGCGGCGAAACCTTGCAGGGTCGAGTTCCGTTGAGATTCGAGCAGCTATCGCAGGAAATGCGCGCTTGCCCAGCCCGGTGAGTGCTTCGACCGCGCGGTCCGCAATAGTGGGCTCGGCGACAGGGCCGTGCCAGACGCTAACTGCCGATCGCGAATCGGCCAGTAGATCTAAAAGGGCATTTGCACGCTCAGTGGCATCTTCGTCCGGGTCAACTTCCCCAAAAAGAACCTCTTCCAATTCGCGTGCGGCCTGAGACGGCCTTGCGCCCTGCAAAGTGACGGGAAAGCATGCGAAAAACGATATCGCCAAAAAGCAAAAGTTTCTTAGAAGTCGGATGCTACTTAACATTGCCAAAACTCTGCTCGCTCAAAGAGGAAATGATTCTTCGGGTACTTTGGGTAACTCCGGACATCTCTGAGGAACGGATGGCGGAAGACGGAGTCGGAAATACTGGCGGCAGCGCCTCAAAAAAGGAACGCGTGGATAGGTCGGGCACGCTTCGCTCGTCAGCATCTGGTTTTCTATCGTTTCGGAGGCTTCGCGAAATTCAGATCGCGCACCACTTGGCCGTCGTTGCGATGAAACAGTTGGGTCAGAATCTCTTTGTCGCAATTGCTCGGCAAGAAAAGAACAACGGAGCTACCGGCAGCGACATAGAATCCGTCGGCGTACATGCCTAACATCCCTTTCGTTGGATCTTCCGGATCGGGAACAAATTCTACCGGCTTCGTCCATTCCACGGCTGTTTCGTCGCTGGCCTCGACGATGAAAACGGTTTGCGAAAGGCCGTCGGAGATGTCTCCGAAGGTGTGACCCGCGAATTTCCCAACTTTGTCATAAAACTCCGCGCCTTCCCTTGGCGGTCCGAAACTGCCGTTGGGGCCGCCGATCGCATGGTAGGTGGTCATGTTGGGCTCCGCCTTGCTGTTGGGCGCTCGAAAGATCGGAGGCATTTGCTCCAGCAGTTTGATGTTGTGTTCGCTGTCCCACGGCTCGTTGTGATGGAACTGATCGTACAACGCCTGTCGCTCGATGTAGGGGAGAATACGCACTCGCCAACTCAGCAGCGGCTTGTCTTGCTCGTCGGTGTTATAAGCGGCAGGCAGTACTTTGAAGGTGTCATTATGGTTGTGAATCGCGATCAGAATTCCCCTTAGATTTTCCCGAGAACGTTGGTCCGACGTGGAAGGCGCGGGCGCGCTGGCCATGACAGCCTCGGAAAAATTGTCCAGCGACGGCGGTTTCGCCATGCTCAGGCGAACTTGATTGTCGGTTGTTGTTGTCTGGGCGTTTTTCAACAGGTCCTGGAGAATCTTCAGCCCTGGGCCGGTCATCCCGGCATCCTCGCCATTCAGCGCCGCGGATGCTGCTTGCAGGCCTCGATCAGCGGCAGTCAGATATGCTTGCAGAGTCCCCATCAGGTTCTTGCCCGCCGCGGCAGTGGTCGGCTCGATTTGCAAGTCGACCAGATTGGCGTTGTTGAAATCGACTGCCAGACTTGCCTGATTGAGCCAGTTGGGCAGAACTGGCGAAACGCCGGGAATCGCTTTCGATTTCAACAAGTCCAAGATGCGATCCCGATGTGGGGCGATGTTCGCAACCACGGCAACCTGCCCTCGGCCTTGGAACTCCATCATGCGGTCGATCAACTTACTGTCGGTGGTGAATTGCCCTTTTTTACTTAGCTGATGCGCTTCGCGGGTACCGATTTGAAGGCTTGACTCGCCCACAAAATGGAACCACGTATCATCATTCAGCATGGCGAAATTGGTTTCAGTAAGGCTCTTTGCAGACGCCTCTCCAAGCCTCTCGCTGGCCACGCTCAGCCGTACATCACTCGATGGAAATGTAAACCGAAGCGAAGGGACGGATCCATCGTTCTGCACGAAAACCCAGATTGCGTCACACTCCAAAATGTTAACCGGGAATTGTTCGTTGAGCGCTTCTTCAAGTATCTCTTTCGGAAGGCCGGCGAATGGCTTGGCTTTCATGATTTCGGCAACGTCGATGCGTGCAACCAGTACCGTATTTTCGTTGACGAGCATCAGTGGAGCAGGCAGGTCTTGCCGTTGACTGGCCGTACCGGATGCCCCCTGTGAATTGGAAGACTGCGTTGGGGCCGGGTCTTGACCGGCGGCGCTTTCCGGCGGCACTTGCGCCGTCGTGTCAGGATCCGTGTTGGTGGCGACAGGTGTGTCGCTATCCGCGAACATCCCCGACAGAACAACGGCCAAAACACCGCCCACAAGCAGCAATGCCAGGACGCCGCCGCCCACGATCGCACCAATGATGATCCCGCGACGACTGCCACCCGGGGACGGCTTGGCAGCCGCGGGATTCAAATTCGCATTAGCTTGTCCGCCAGCCTGCTGTGCCCAAGCATTTGCGAGTCCAGGTGCGGCTCCCGCGACGGGTTCCGTTCCTAATGGGGATGCGCCGCCGAATCCTGTTGACGGATCTTGTGTCGCCAGCGGATCGGCGCGGTTCGCCAAGGGATCAGACAGCGCATCGCTGAGTGGATCGGACAGCGGAGCACCAAGCGGATGATCGCCAAGCGGATCAGCCAGTGCGACTGGTTGCGGTGTCGGTTGGGCGTTGGGCGTGGGGATCTGTATTCCTTGGCCACAGGCAGGGCACTTCACGCGTTTGCCTGCCAGCTTGGGTGGTGCTTGGAATGTCTTTCCGCATTGGCAAGTTACGGGGATCTTTGCCGATTGCATCGTCGACTTGGCAGTCTGAGCGGTTGGTGTCGCGGCGGCCGGCATCCCGATCTTCAGGGGGTTGCCGCACTTCGGGCACTTCACCGCTTTGCCCGCTAGTTTGTCCTTGGCCTTGAACTGCTGACCACATTGGCACTTCACGGGAATAGGCATGAGAGTCTGCTCCAATTGGTGGAGATGTGAGTCCCTAGATTAGATCTCACCATCCCCCCCGCTTCAACCTTTTATGCCCAATATTCCTCATTTACTCTGCTTGCTGTGCCAGCGTGGCACTCACGGCGAACTGGCCAATGTTGGCATTCTGCTAGAAGCGAGTGGCAAGTATCCTACCGAGCTAATTGGTGAAGCCGACCCCCTCTAACTCCCCCTTGGCAAGGGGGAGAACCAGAACTCATGTCCACACTGTCGCGCAGTGCTAGCCTCGTTGATCTTTGGAAGACTACCGCTCAGCGGTATTGGTTCGTGCTGCGCTACTATCGTTCTTCGCAGATTGCTCGCCGCGTTCTTGCGAGGTGCCGACACGCCGTCTCACGGGTGCTGCCGCTTGAAGCGAGAGTGCGACTGCCGGACAAGATCGAACTGCGCGGCGGTGGCGGTGTCGAAAGTGTGTTGCGGCGGAAGCTTGAGATCCGTCCGCGGGCCGATGCACTGCGACATGCCGAGCAGATTCTCGCCGGACGATTTTGCTTTCTCAACCAAGAGGTCGCTCTTGGGGAGGACGTTGACTGGTACCACGACGATGGCCAGGTTTCGGAGCTGTGGAGATTTCGACTCCACTATCAAGAGTATCTGCTGGACCTCATTAACGCCCATCACGCCGCGGGCAACACCGAATTGCTAACGCGAGCGTGGCAGCTAGTGAGTAGTTGGTTGGACAAGGTTCATTTTGAGGATCGTCACGACCGTCCGGATGCGTGGCACCCATACTGCATCTCTCACAGGATTCCAAACTGGCTGACGCTGTGGACTTACTCCCCGCCGCCGACATCGATCCGTTCGGCGGTCCAAACCGGTTTGCTTGCCCAGTGCATGTTCCTGGAACGAAATCTGGAATTGGATCTGCGCGGCAATCATTTGCTCGAAAACCTGAAGGCTCTGGCCTTCGCCGGAAGTTTCTTCGCCGGGCCACACGCCAATCGCTGGCTGGAAAAGTGTGAAAGCCTCTTGCGTCGCGAAATCGCGGAACAAGTGGTCGAATCGGGCGAACACTTTGAGCGATCGCCCATGTATCACTGTCATGTGATGGAACTACTGCGAGACATTTCCGAGGTTTGCCGTGACGTCAAACCGGAGTTGTCGCGGTTGTGCCGAGAAACGTCGGAGCGGATGGCGGCGTTCATTCAACCGCTGCTGCATCCCGACGGGGAATTTCCGTTGTTCGCCGACTCCTGTCTTGGAGAAACACTGCCGACGAGGTTGCTGGTCGATTCCATTTTGGGTGCTGGCGAACGAACAGCCGTCGAGGTGGACGAGGCGACGGTTTCGTCGACCCGTCCCATGGTGGACACACGAAGGCAGGCGACCAGTCATCAGGTTGGTGGCTACTGGGTGTTCAATCACGAGGAAGATTTCGTCGTTTTCGACGCGGGTCCCGTGGGTGCCGATTGCTTGCCAGCGCATGCGCACTGCGACTTGCTGACTCTTGAAGCTTCGTTGGCGGGCCAAAGGCTGATTGTCGATAGCGGCGTCTACGAATATGAAGACGGCGAGATGCGGCGTTATTGTCGCTCGACGGCTGCCCACAACGCGCTGCAAATAGACGATGCGGATCACTGTGATGTCTGGTCGCGATTTCGGATGGGGTACCGAGGTTGGACCGGCGAAATGACTCGCGGCATTCGTAACGGGTTCCATTGGGCGAAGGCCGGCCACAACGCCTATCGCCGGCTGGGCACGCCGCAAGTCTCCCGCTGGCTGGCTTGCAGAGCGGGTGGTCCTTGGATTTGTGTCGATACGGCTCGCGGCAAGGGAAATCGAAGAATCACGCAGCGGTTGCACTTCCATCCTGACGTGGCCGTCGAGCAGGTCGCCGCCGACAAGTTCTCCCTTTCGCTAGGGCGGATCGTCGTCGAACTGGGTGTGTTTGGCTTGGAAGACGCGCGCGTCGAACAGGGATGGTATTGTCCACGTTTCGGCGTCCGCCAGGCCGCTCCGGTCGTCACGTGGTCTGCCATGCGTGACTTGTCGGCAACCTGCGGATGGGTCTTGCAATGGGGCCCCAGCCAGGGCCAAGCGACGATCGATGGGCAGGGCGACGCAGCCCGCCTGTTCTGGACTGACGCGAACGAGGCGGGGCCGCAAAGCGACTTCGAGCTACCGCTCGGCTGTGATGACCGAGCAGTAAACGGGGTGAACGGTTTGGGGACCTCTGGAGTATATTAAGATGAGTTTTCAAGACACTGGCCGCTTTCCCCTGGCATTCATCTCATGACCGCGATCCTGGGAATCTCCGCTTACTATCACGATTCGGCAGCCGCTTTGGTGGTTGACGGCGAGATCGTCGCCGCCGCGCAGGAAGAACGCTTCACACGCAAGAAGCACGACTATGAATTTCCCAAGAACGCCATCGACTACTGTCTGGAAGAAGCCGGATTGCGGCCCGAGCAATTGGACTACGTCGGTTTCTATGACAAGCCACTATTGAAGTTCGACCGCCTGCTGGAAACCTATATTTCCTACGCCCCCGCTGGATTCCGATCGTTCTTGAAGGCCATGCCCTTGTGGCTGCGCCGCAAGTTGCACTTGCCGCGCGAGATGTCGCGGAGCCTAAACAAAGCCTACAAGCGGCGGTTCATTTTTACCGAGCACCACGAATCGCACGCCGCCAGCGCTTTCTTTCCGTCGCCCTTTGAAGAAGCGGCGATCTTGACGCTGGACGGCGTCGGCGAATGGTCGACGGCCAGTTTTGGCACGGGCCGGGGCAACAAGATCACGTTGACCCACGAGTTGCACTTTCCGCATTCGCTGGGGTTGCTCTATTCGGCCTTCACCTATTTCACCGGCTTCCGTGTCAATTCGGGCGAATACAAGTTGATGGGGCTCGCGCCTTATGGTGAACCCAAATATGCTGATTTGATTTTTGACAAGTTGCTTGACCTGAAAGAAGACGGGTCCTTCCGCATGGACATGTCTTATTTCAACTATTGTCAAGGACTGACGATGACCAACCGGAAGTTCGCCGATCTGTTTGGCCGGCCAGCGAGAAGTGCCGAGTCGCCGATCACCGAAGACGACATGGACATCGCGGCTTCGATTCAATTGGTCACCGAAGAAGTGATGCTGCGCTGTGCCCGACATGTCCATCAGCAAACGGGCATGAAGAATCTTTGCCTGGCGGGCGGCGTCGCGCTGAACTGCGTGGGAAACGGCCGGCTGCTGCGTGAAGGTCCGTTCGATGAAATCTGGATCCAACCGGCGGCGGGTGACGCCGGCGGCGCGCTGGGCGTGGCGCTGTTCACTTGGTATCAACTGTTGGGTAACGAGCGTCAATGTGAACCTTTGGATGCGCAACATGGCTCGCTGCTCGGTCCCGCGTATTCGGACAACGACATCCGCACGTTCCTTGATGAAGCGGGGGCCAAGTACGAACACATTACCAACGAGGACGCGCTGTGCGACCGTGTGGCCGAATTGCTGGCGACCGAAAATGTTGTCGGCTGGATGCAAGGGCGGATGGAATTTGGTCCGCGTGCTCTAGGCAGCCGCAGCATTTTGGGCGACGCCCGCAGTACGAAAATGCAGTCGGTGATGAATTTGAAGATCAAGTTTCGCGAGTCGTTTCGGCCTTTTGCTCCTTCGATCCTTGAAGAGAAGGTCGACGAGTATTTCGAAATGCGGCCCCGCGAACAAAGCCCCTACATGTTGTTGGTTGCCGATGTGCAACAAGACAAACGGGCCGACATGAACGGCCAGATGGAAGCGGCCACGGGGCTCGACAAGCTGCACGTCTGCCGTAGCGATGTGCCGGCGATTACGCACGTCGATTTTTCGGCCCGCGTGCAAACGGTCGACAGCCGCCGGCACAGCGCGTACCACCGCTTGATCAAGTCCTTTTATGATCGAACCGGTTGTCCCGTGATCATCAACACCAGCTTCAATGTGCGGGGTGAACCGGTTGTTTGCTCGCCCGAGGACGCCTATCGGTGCTTCATGGGCACGAACATGGACGTGCTGGTGATCGAGGGCTTCCTGCTGCTAAAGTCCGAACAGCCAAATGCCGAGCAGTATGAAATCGATGAGTATTTGGCAAAGTTTCAACTAGATTAGTCAGGCGCAGCCGTCGGCTTTGGCCGGCGGTGGGCAACGAAACCAGTAAAAAATCGCGAATCGAAAATGGCCATCATCGAGATCAACAAAGACCCGTCGAAGAAAGAGCTGTATTGGTTTGGCGGGCTGCTGGCGGCGTTTGCCGTGGTGGCCGGCGGAATGGCGAGTTGGCGATTTGGCGCGCCGACGGTGGGCCTGTGGATCACTGGCGTGGGAGTGGGCCTAAGCCTGCTGTTCTTCGCGGTTCCCCCCATTCGCCGATACCTCTATTTGGGGTGGATGTATGCCGCTTTTCCGATCGGTGCCACCCTGTCATTGCTGATTCTGGCCATTACTTACTATGGAGTTATGACGCCAACCGGGTTACTCTTGCGATTGTTCGGCAAGGATCCCATGCAGCGGCGGCTGGACCCGTCCGCACAAACCTATTGGATAGAACGTACTTCAAAAGACGACAAGTCACGTTACTTCCGGCAATCCTAAACTGGCTGAAGGTAGTCTCATGAGTGAAGAATCCAAACCAATCGCCGAAAAAGACGAATTGGCCGACATGGCCGATGAACGGCCGCTGGGTATCATCGAAGAGTTTTGGATCTTTCTGACGGAAAACAAAAAGTGGTGGCTGACGCCGATCTTGCTGGTGCTGCTGATGGTCACGGCATTGGTCGTGCTTGGTGCGACGCCCGCCGCTCCGTTCATCTACGCACTGTTTTAAACGATTCGGCGAGTGTGCCCTCGACGTTCGGGTGGCTGGGTTTGAGCAAAGCGAACTCCCAGTTTACCCGTTGAGGGTCGCGTTACATTGTGCGCCTTGGCCGCCGGGAAGTCGTATTCTTTTAGAAAAACTGGAATCTTCCCCGCCCAAGCTCGCTGGACTTTGCAGCTTGACTTGACGCGCTGAGGCACTTGCCACTAATCTCCGCCCGTCATGTCTTCTTTTTACCTGGCGCGGGTCCGCGCGACACTGTTCGTATTCTCCACTCTTCTGCTGTCATCTTCCGCCAGCACGGCGTCGGAACCACAGGAGTTGATTGTGTTGCGCAATGGACGGATCCTGCATGGCAACGTTACTTCGATTGGCGACGAGATGATTATTTCGTTTGCCAAAGGCGGAGAGATGCGAATTTCGTCATCCGCCGTCGAGTGTCGTTGCCGGTCATTGGTGGAAGCCTATCAACTGAAGCGACAACAGCTTGATATCAATCAACCCGGCCAAAGGCTCGATCTAGCCGAGTGGTGTATCCGCCACGATTTGCTCAAGCAGGCGATGGACGAGCTACTCGAAACGCAGATCCGAGATCCGGGCAACGAACGCATTGACCGTGTCCGACGGCAATGGATCTTGGCAACGCAATACAAGTCCGCGCCGCAACAGGTCGCCACCACGAATGTCAAGAAGCCGATTAGCGTCGAGGAACTGGATAAGCTTGTTCGCGGTCTGCCGCCTGGCGCGGTCGAGAAATTCACGAGCGTGATTCAGCCCATCTTGGTCAACAGTTGCGCGACCAGCGATTGCCATGGGTCCAATAGTGCCAACGATCTACGCCTCATTCGTCCCGCCTCGCGGCGCATTCTCGCTCGACGTTTTACACAGCGGAATTTATTCTCGGTTTTGCAGACGATTGACACCGACGCCGCGGACGAAAGCCAGTTGCTGATCAACTCGATACGGGCTCACGGATCGCAGCAGAAGCCCGCCTTGGGTCCTTTTGATCGCCACCAGTACCAACAACTGGCGGACTGGGTGCGATCCATTTCAAAAAAGACAAAACCGCGAACCCCGTTGAAAATTGCCAAACGCGATACTCGAGTTCTGCAAACGTCGAGTACGTCGCCATCGGTGCGGAACCAACCTCCGGCCGCCAAACAGGCACCTGCTCCCAAGCCAATTCCGGCCAAACCCTCGAACGGAGCGACATTCGTTCCCGCCGATCCGTTCGACCCGGAAATCTTCAATCGGCGCTTTCACCCGCCCGCGCTGCGGTCTCCTTAGGCGTCCAGCGACCCCCTCTAGCTCCCCCTTGGCAAGGGGAGAACAAGATGTTCCCCTCCTTTGGCAAGGAGGGGTTAGGGGAGGTTCTTCGCCTTCCTTCGGGCTTCATCACTGCGTGTTCGATGTTCGATATTCCGGCTGGCTTTCGACCCTCCGCTAACTCTCCCTTGGCAAGCGGGTGAACATGACATTGGCTTGCTCACCGCTCATCGGCGGGCAACCAATTGCGGCCGGCGATTTCCGGCTTGAATGCAACGCCCGCCAACCGTGCGATTTCACCAACACAGAATTCGGTGAGATACTTCAACACGTTGGCCTCGCGCTCACGGCCAAAGAAGTCGGATAAATCGATTTGAGGCCCGATATGCAACGTCACCCTTGCGGGCATCAGCAGTGGCGAGGCTTCCGTACCGCCGTAAGGCGCGCCTTCGAGGTAGCAGGGCAAGACGTTGACTCTGGCCTTGAGCGCGATCTTGATCGCACCGGGCCGGACTTTCAGCATGAAGTCGTCGGTCAAGTTGATGCGTCCCTCGGGAAACAGGCCGACGATGCCGCCCTCCGTCGCCATGCGGATCGCCATCTTGGTGGCCAGTGTGTCGATGCCACCCCGGCGAACCGGGATGGTCTCCACCGTCTTCAAAAACCACCCGAAGGAGACGCTCTCGTAGGCATTGCGCGTCACCAGCCAGTGGACCGGAGTGGACGCGATCAATTGCACGAAGAAGGGGTCGATGCTGCTGCGGTGGTTACAGACGATGACGGCACCCTGATTGGCGGGCAAAGGCAACTCGGGCGGAGCGGTCGTCCGCCACAAGACCCGTGTCAGCAAGACGCAACCTGCGTACAACACGGTCTGCGGGATCGTGTAGGGACTGCGCCGAAAGGCGTAAATGATCCAAATGAACATGGCCAGCGCAAGTGTGCCGAGGAATATGGCTGCGTTAGTATGGGATGACATAGGGGAAAACTAACACAGACATCTTGGATCATCCATGGGATTGAAGTGCGGCGCAATTTCGCGCTTCGAAGATGGACTTGTCGGAGACTTGCTTTCTAGGGCGGGAAGCCTGGCAGAGACACCTACGCCGATCCCGAGCCCTCCCGCCTCTTAATTCTCGATGGTTGGCTGCATGGCGGTGGCGGGCACGCCCTCAACGGAGTATTTCGGATCTTTCGAAAGTCATGTGCGGCCCTCGTGCCGAACGCGGCACGGTTGGCGATGGTGAAAGCGAACCGGACAAGATTTTCGGCTGACTGATGTCCATTGCGAAGTCGTGTCAGGCGTTATCGCTCGCGGCGCAAGACAACGATCTGAAAATCGCCCACGGTTGCCTCGGCCTTCGGCTTTCCCGTTTCGTCCTGATAATGGACTTGAAAACCGCGCGACAGGGCATTGCGAATAAAGTTTTGAAAATGGTAGCGGCCCGGCTCACCGATCCAACACTCGCCGTCTTTCGCCAGCATCTTGTCGAGCACATTCAGAAGATCGTCGTGGCGGCTGGCGTCGTACAGCACATCGGCTCCCAGAATTCGCGGGAACTGCTTGTCTTGAGGCTCGCGCCAATCGAGTACCAGGCCTTGAACGCCCAGGCCGTTCCGTCGCGCGTTTTCCACCGCTAAATCGACCGACAGCGGCACGTAATCGCTGAGCGTCACGGAATAACCGCGAGCCGCCGCCGCGATGCCGGGCAAGCCGATGCCGGTGCCGAGTTCCAACACACGCGTTTCCGGCGGCCAGTGGGAGTGCAGCATCGCGGTGGCTGTGGGAATTGCTGCCGGCCACATCGCGGCCCAGTAGACATCGGGTTCCGGTTCGCCTTTTTGGTCGGCTTCTTCAAGCTGATTCAGGAACGCATCTGGATCAGCCGGCACCAGCATGTCAAACTCACGTTGGCCGACTTGCATCTTTCGTTCCGTCCAGCCGCCAGGGATCTTTGAATTTGTCACCGACGAGAAATCATGGGGAGTCCGCACAGGCAGTCTTCGTTCTTGTGGGAGCATTCTTTGGATTCGTAAACATGATTGCTCCCTGGGTCATGTCTCGAGGTACGCCCGACGAGCAGTTCTTTGAGGCATTTTTTATGGGCTTGGTGACTTCGCAGTTTGCGTTGGCGGGAATCTGGCTGCCATTAAGTTCCAATTCTATCGTGATACGAACCGTGGGGACAATCGCCATCGGCCTGATCTGGTATGGATGTTGGGCTGTTGGAATGCTGCATAACCATGAGCTTGATATTGGCCCGCGATACTTGATTGCGGTTCTGTTGAATCTGTTTCTCACTCTACCTCTTATTTGCCTGGCAGTGCAGTTCCCGTTTTGGTTGCTGCGAATTTGCTTTCAGTGGCGATTGCAAGAGCCAACCGCCCTCCAGCCGAGCGGCCGGGAACCGATCTCGATCAAGGATCTGATGGTGGCCACGCTGGTTGTCGCCGTTGCCCTGGGCTTGGTCGGCTTCGCAAGTTCAGGCCAAGATTCCGCGGGTCAGACGCTGCAGATGCTCTTTGGCTCGTTGATCATCGCCGTTGGCAGTTTTCTTATTGTAACGCCGGCTATAGTGGCCATTTTCCGCTCACGCAGCGCCCGCCTGGCTATCGCCTTGCTTGTCGTGGAGATTTCGCTCATCGCGGCCACTGGCGCGGGAGCTGCCCTGGCTTTCGGCGACCCGCTGCCCACCCAACTGTTCTTCCTGCTCTTGTTATTGGGCGCGGGATTCATGGTTGGCTTTGCCGTTCCGTTGGGGGCCGCACGATGGATTGGCTATCGGCTAGAATTGCGTGCGGTGAAACCGAGAATAATTGCTACCGATGAATTTGACCCACGCTGAAGCGATTTAAATTGCGAGATAGTTGACACACCAGGGAACATCGCTCAAGACGAATTTGTTACCCGCAGTCCGAGCGCGGATGACGAAGAAAAACTTGGACGACGTCGAGTCAGATATGTTCGCTGAGCTAAGGCGATCATGTCAAACCGAGTGGGCCGACTTGCATCTTTCTTTCTGTCCAGCCGCTGGGGATCTCTAACCTTGTCACCGACAAAAAATCATTTGGTGTCCGCACAGCGTCTCTTGATGGTTGTCGTGACAGCGTTTGGAATCGCGAATGTGATCGCCGCGCCGATCTTTCTTTCTGCTCCGTCGCAATTGGTAGAAGCTTGCATAGCGGGCATGTTGATCTCGGAGTTTGTCCTTCTCGCGGTTTGGTTTCCGCTTGCTCCCGATTCCATCTGGAATCGAGTGGCAGGAACAATCGCGATTGGGATGCTTTGGTTCGGATGCTGGATGACTGGGTGGCTCGTACTTGTTGAGTTCAGAGTCAACGGCGACTGGTATTTTTGGCTCACCCTCGATCAACTGCTCGCACTGCCTCTGATATGTTTGGCGACTCAGTTGCCGTTTTGGCTGCTGCGATTTTGCTGCCAGTGGGGATTTCGTCGTCCAAACGACACTCGGCCCGTTCAGCGTGAATCGATCTCCATCAAGACGCTCCTGGCGGCTACGCTGATCGTCGCGGTTTCTCTCGGGCTGGTTCGACTGCGACTGTGGGGCATCGAGTTGGTTTCCGAGGAAAAACGATCAGCAGCCTATTCATCGCTCTGATGGCAACCACAAGCACCTGCCTTCTAGTAACGCCGGCCGTGGTGATCATCTTCCGGTCGCCCAACCTCGGTGTGGCCATTGCCCTAATGTGCGTGGAAGTAGGTGTCGTCACGGGCATTGCCGCCGGCATCGGTGTGGTGTTTGGCGCGCCCGGAGCGCAATATGCATTTCCATCGTTGCTGTCCATGTGCGTGGGAGCGGCGATTGGTCTTTCTGTTCCTTTGTGTGCCGTGCGAGTGATTGGATATCGGCTAGAATTTGGTATCTCGAAAGTGGCAACTCCGGCAACTGATGACGGCTCGCAACCTAAGGAGGACCAATTACAAGATGGCTGAAACACCCAAGAACATCGCTCGCGACGAATTTGTGATCAGTGTCGAACATGCGATCCGGCGTCGGACGACCAAGAAGATTTTGGGCGACCTTGAGTCGGACTGGCAACATCCGCTCGATGACCATGCCGAATTGCGGGAGCAGTTTGACGAGCAAGTAAATCGCGCGATCGCCCTGGCAGGCTGGGCACCGTTTCATCACAGTCGCAAAGCGGCCGATACCGCCGGCACTGAAATCATTCACGAACCTTGGCGGTTTTATCATCTGGACCGTGGTAGCTGCTTGGCGCTGCTTGAGAAGATCGACGATGTCTTGCCGCCCGACGTTCGACGAGGGAAGATTCCCGGTCTGCTGAGCGGAGCGGGGGCGCTGATCCAGGTGACTTGGTTGCCCGAGTCGTCGTCGGAAGCCCCAGCCGAAGTGTCGCAATCCAAATTGGAGTTGCACAATCAAGAACACCTCGCTGCCGCATCGGCGGCCGTGCAGAATTTGCTGTTGGCCGCCGAAGCTCAAGGCTTGGAAACTTATTGGTCGAGCGGTGGGATGCTGCGTGACGAGCGCATTTTTGAATTACTGGCGATTCCTGCCGGCGAACGGGTACTCGGTTCCATCTTCATCGCGCCGCCCGTGGGACTGTTCAACGGGGGAATCGATGTAAAACCGGGAGCGCTGCGGGAATCGAGGGCCGCGCCCGATCGCTGGTGTCGACGCGTCAGGTTGGATGAGAAGTGAAGAAGCGTGACGTGACATAGCGGCTATGCCATGATGGGTTTAGGAGAGATCCTCCTCTTGCTCGAACAGCGGTGACTCGACGGCCAGTTCGTCGAGCATGCCCTGCAGCCGTTCGCCGATCTCAACCATCAGCGGATCGGCCTTGGCTTTCTTGTCACGTTTGGAACTGACTTCAATCGGCTCGCCGATATCAATCACCGCCTTGAGATGGCCATGGATACGTGCCTGGTCGGTGATGTCTTCTTCGAAGCGTTCGACCGTTTCCAAAATGCGATCGACCGAGTTTCGCTCGTCGAGATAATCCGGCGGATAGCAAGACACCTGCTGTGCCAGATAGATATCGACAAACTGCCGCCGCAGCCGTTGCCGACGATCCTCGTTCACTTCTCCGTTGATCATTTCCGGCATCATCCGCATCCGCAGGTTCTTGACCCGCGGGACGACTGGCCCCGTTTGCCCGCCACCCAGCCACTCTTCTTCCAAAGGAACAAGCAGCCGGTCAACGAGCGCCTGAATCCGATCTTCCAGCGAACCGCGTTGAGTTTCGCCAAAGTACTCCATTTCCTTGAGGTACAGCAGCGCCATCCCAATCCGGCCGATTCGCTTGCGCAACGACAAGTGACTTTGCGGCTGCCAGGTCAAGCGATGTTCGATCTCGGTCAGCACCGGGTCGACCGCCGCCAGCAAATCGCCACCAAACAAATACTTGATGGCAACCGGATGGATAACGACTTTGCCGGTCCCCTTCTTCTCGCGTTTCTTGGCGGCGGTGCGAGCAATGAACGCCACGCCGTCCAGCAACGACAACAGCCGGTCGTTCATGCGCGAGGTCGTGCCTTCAGGAAAGATAACCAATGGCCGTTCGGCGGTCTCCAATATTTCGATGGCCGTGTTAATCGCCGGGCGGTCGACGCCTTCACGATTGACGCTGAAGGCACCTATCAACTGCAGGGACAGCCGCATCCATGGATTTTGATACAAGTGCCAACTGGCCATCGCATAGAGCAGGCACTTGGTGTCGCGAGCGATCGCGCCCATCAGCAGTGGGTCGGCGGTGCGGCAGTGGTTGGGCGTGAGCAGAACGCCGTGGCCCGCGCTCATGGAATCGCGCAGCCGCTGGCCGTTGCGCACTTCCGAAGCGACGACGCCCTCGGTCTTTCGCAGGTAGATCGACAGCAATTTAAGATCCCGAATCCACGTGGGCATGATGGTGCCACGATGGGGCGGAATGAACTTGTATGGTTTCTCGACAAGAATGTCCTGCATGGCGGACACCAAAGGATAGAAAAACAGCCCCACGGCGTGATCGCCGCTTGAGGGCGAATGTAACGCGATGCAGGAAAAGATTCAATCGCCGAGCAGGCCGTTGCGGCCCAAATCTCGGTCCTTTGCCATTCCGTTTGCTGGCTTTTCCAACACAAACAGGCCATAAAGCATGGCACCGGTGCGGTAGGCCGTCAGAATTCGATAGACTGTCAGCAGGAAAATCGAGTGCGAACTCTTCCGCCGAAGCAAAAAGCTCCAGTAGGCCGGGCGCGTTAGAATCGCCCAATACAGACGCCGAGCGCAAATTTTCCAGGTTTTGAGTACCTCTTGGCTGAGGTCGTCGTATTTGCAAAGACGCAAGCCAGCGCCCTCCAGCAGGTCAATGCACTCTTGTTTCGAGCACATGGATGGCAGCCGGCCTTCGCGGCAAATCGGTTCCAACAAGTGCCGTTGCTCCCAGCGGCGAGGTTCGTCGCCCGCCACCCAAATCGTGATCGCCGCCTTGCCGCCGGGCCGCAACACACGGTGGATCTGCTCAAAGTAGGCAGCCTTGTCTTCCAGGTGACTGAAGCACTCGATGGATACTACGTGGTCGAACGAATCGTCGGCCAGCCCATTCGACTCCCAGTTTTCCAGCAGATAGCGGGGATTGCCCGAGCCGTTGCTTTGATGGGTGGCGAATTCATGTTGAGCTGCCGAGATGGTCAGGCCCGTGACTTGCGCATCGTGGTGCCGGACCAGATATCGCGAGGTGCCGCCGTATCCGCAGCCCACATCGCAGACAGTATCGCTCGCCGAGATTTCCAGTTCGTCGGCCAAGCAAGCGATCAACTGTTGGCAAGCTTCCTCGGGCGTTTCGCGGCCGCTGCGCCATAAGCCGTGGTGCACATGTTCGCCCCACAGATCGCGATAGAATCGGTCCAACTCGTCATAGTGGCCGGCAACATCGCCCGAGGTTTGCGGTCGATTGGGTTTGATCAAGATGGTGTCTCAAGGTGAACCGAGTCAAGGCAGTAGATCTGGTGATGCAACTAATACAATGTCGTCGACAGTTTTTTGCGATAGGTGCGGACGAGTTCCTCGTCGGGCACCACACGAAAGATGTCGACCATGACATCCCGCGCTTGCTGGCCCACTCCCTGTTTGTCGCGCGTCACGATCGAAAGGCAGACTTCCATCGCTTCTTGAAATTGCTCGTTGGCGGCCAGGGCTTCGGCGAGCGAAAGCTGTAACGGTAAGTCATCGGGTTTGGCTTCGGCATCGGCGCGCACGGTGTCCAGGTCGGTCCCGCCCCAACTGCGCAGGTCCAAAGTGGCTTTGACCTTTTCAGCTTCCGCGTCGAGCAACCCCATCCGTTCCAGTTCATCGATCAGCTCTCGTGATTCGTCGAACCGCTCCTGCACGACCAGCACTCGTGCCAAATCAACTTGAATCTCGATTTGATTCGGGGACTCGGCGAGTATCTCCCGATAGACAGCCTCGGCCTCGGCTGGTTTTTCTTCTTCCGTTTGCCGGGCATGGATCAGTCGCGATGCGCCCAGCAACCGATCGATCCATTCACGAATTTGCTGATCCGGTAGTGCTCCCTGAAAGAAGTCGACAACGTCGCCTCCGACAACTCCATAAACGACGGGAATCGAGGACACGCCGAATTCACCAGCCGCTTTAGGAACGCGGTCGGTCTCCGCTTTCACCAGCAAGAATTTTCCTTCGTAATCGTTCGCAATCTTCTCCAACACCGGAGCCAGCATGCGGCATGGCTGGCACCACGCCGCCCAAAAATCGACGACAACAAGAGTTTGCTTCGACCGTTCAAACACATCCTTGTCGAAGCTATCTTCATCGGTCTCAAGAATCCAAGCAGACGGGTCGGGGGTTGTATCGCTCATGTCGTCAAGTGTAGTGGTAATTGGGTCTCGACAAGAAGGGGGCAGTGAGTCAAACCGCTCCTGCTATCGTATTTGACTGTCGACGAAGCCAGTTTACCGTTTCTTCGGCCTTCCCGGCCTGCGCAGGGACGCTTCGAGTCCCAACTTTTTGGCTGTCTTTTTGACCCATTCGGGGCTGCCGAAAGGTGCTCCACGAACGCAACTGCGCCGAAGCGCTTCAAGTTCCGCATCGGTCTCGGGAGCGTTCACATATTGCAACCACTTGCGCGGGCGGGGCAAGGGCCAACGCGTGAGCATGCCACGATGCTCGGCCGATCCGAACTGATCGATCCAAAGGCTGGACCAGGGCCATTCTTCGGCCTTGGTAACGAGCTTGGCACGCAAAGCGTTTCGCTCTGTATAACGTATAACCTGATAGAAGTAGTCGTCCGTCGCGACGGGAAAGGATTTGAATCGCCCTTGGTAGACATGTCCAAACCCTACCAAGTTGTAGGTCTTCTGCCAGCGAGCTGCATGCGTTACGGTCAATCGCTGCATGAATAGGCCAAGGTCGCCCTTGTTTTTGGGCCACAAGACAAAATGCCAATGATTCGGCATCAGACAGTAACTCAACAGCCGCATCGGCAGTTTCTCGAGCGTCTCGCGAATAACCTGCTCAAAAGCAAGGTAGTCGTCGTCATTGAAGAAGATCTGTTGCTTCCCCGCGCCCCGATTGATCACGTGGTAGACCATCCCGCCAGGCGCTATACGTGCAGTTCTAGGCATCCACCCAGTGTACCGCAAACGCCTCCGCCTGCCAATAACTGGACCCGTCCCCGTTTTTGTTCGTTGGCGATTCTGGAACACCCCCCAGTTTCAAGTCGTCGCGGGGCGGGGAAGCACTAAATCACACCCCACTATACGTAAACAAGAAACCGGCCAGGAACCACAATGAAACACCGACCACCGTCGGGAACACGGAGTACCACCTCGGCCGAATTGGGTGACAAATGACAAGACCGAATGAAACCAGTGCGATCACGATGGCGATCGTCGGATAATGTCGAATCACCGGCGTCGAATCGATAAACGAGAATGGTCCGGCCAACGTCGAAAGCCAAATCGGGAGGGAACCGCCCCGTCCAATGCGATATGCCATCAGTGCCGCGAGCAGTGACCAAATGCCCACGCAAGGAAGGAGTACCGTCAGCCGGCGGCACAACTGGTTCGCACGAAACGAGCCTTTCTCGCGATTGACAATTGAGTCACATGAACAAGCGATGCCAAGTATGATCATGGCCAGCGGCCCACCGAACATGATCGAAGCCCGAGGCATGGCAAAGGCCAAGCAGGCGACCGTGACGACAAGGAACAGAGCGACGAGGCTTAACTGAATCGGTCGACCACTGCGTCGCTGAATCAACTTCGTGATGCTCATAGGTTTGATAGGAAACGGGCTGGTTGGAAACGGGGGGACAGAGACGGATGCAGTTTACCGTTTCTTCGGCCTTCCTGGCCTGCGCTGCGTCGCTTTCAGTCCCAGTTTCTTGCTTTTTTCTTAACCCATTTCCGGACTGACAATAATGTCCGTTTGATTCTCGTGGATTCACCGGGCTATTCCGGGGTATAATTGGCGTATGGATCCAAACACCGAAGCAGCCGTTACAGCGAAGCACATCGAACGAAATCCGGCAGTCTGCGGCGGGAAGCCCTGTGTTGCCGGTACTCGCATTCGCATTTGGGATGTTCACATCTGGCATAACCTGCAGGGTAGGCGGCCAGAACAAATCGTCGCCGACTTCCCGCAGCTAAGTGTTGCCGACGTCCACGCCGCTCTTGCATTCTATTACGACCACCGCGAGCAAATCGAGCAAGAGATGAAGGAGGCGGAGGAGTTTTCAAATCGCCTTGAGGCGGATCAAGGCACAACTCGGTACACGAAACTGAAAGACTCTCTTCGAACCGGTAACGATGACAACGGAAATCCGGTTTCATCTTGACGAGCATATCGCCACCGCAGTCGCCGTTGGGCTACGTGCTCAGGGAGTCAGCGTCACAACAACAGTTGATGCGGGCCTTGCTGGCGTAGACGACTCAGAGCACATCGCCTTTGCCCTGGCGGAAGGTCGTGTCATCTTCACTCACGATGACGATTTTCTAAGGCGGGCAGCATCCGGCACGCAGCACGCAGGGATCTGCTACTGCCACCAGGGCAAATATTCAATCGGTGAGACGCTGCAGTCGCTCCTTCTTGTCCACGGTGCCTATTCCGCGGAAGAGATGGCAAACCGAGTCGAATGGCTTTGACCGCTTGCCGCGATCACTTCTGCTTGCCAATAACTGGACTCGTTCCCGTGTTCGTTTCCTGAAGAGCGGCGACTAGTTGGGCGATGTCGTCTTCCTGGTGCGCGCTGCTGAGGCTGATTCTCAGCAGAGATTCTCCGGCGGGGACCGAGGGCGGACGAATGCCGGGGACCAAAAAGCCGGCCTCGCGCAGCGCGGCGGACATCCGCATGGTTGATTCGGGATCGCCCAACATGACCGGTATGATCTGGCTTTCCGATGTTCCCGTCTGCCATCCGTCCATCGCAAGCTGTTCGCGCAGTCGTTGGGCGCGGGCCAACAGATCGCGACGACGGTGCGGCTCGTCGATCACAATTTGCAGCGCTGTGATTCCAGGAGCGCACGTCGCAGCCGGCGCGGCCGTGGAAAAGACGTAAGCCCGGGCCCGATTGGCAAGCCAATCAATCAAGCTCAGGCTGCCCGCGACAAATCCGCCGATGGACCCTAGCGCCTTGCTAAGCGTTCCCACCCGAATGTGGACTCCGTCTTCCGCGTTTTGATGTTCGGCCACGCCGCGGCCCCGGTTGCCAAAGACTCCGGTCGCGTGCGCCTCGTCGACCATCAACATGGCGTCGTGTTGCTCCGCGAGCTCGGCCAGTTGCGCGAGCGGTGCTAAGTCGCCGTCCATGCTGAAGAGTGAGTCGCTGACGATTAGACGGCGGCGACCGCATGCTTGGCTGAGTTGTTCGGACAAGCGGCTCGTGTCGCGGTGCGGATAGATGACCACTTCGGCACCCGACAGCCGGCAGCCGTCGATGATGCTGGCGTGGTTCTTGGCGTCGCTGAACACAACGTCGTCGCGGCCGACCAGAGCCGTGATCGTTCCCATGTTGGCGGCGAAACCGGTCGGGAACAACAGAGCGGCTTCGGTACCTTCAAACTTGGCCAGTTCAGTCTCCAACTTCGCGTGAAGTGCCTCGCGGCCCGTGACGAGCGGACTGGCCCCGCTGCCCCATCCCGCTTCGGCAAGAGCTTCTTTTGCCGCCTCGGCCAGCCGCGGGTCGGATGCCAAACCAAGATAGTCATTGGAACTAAAATTGACATACGAGCGGCCCTCGAGATCAATCCGGCGACCGCTTTGTCGGCCGCAACGGGTGGCCAGACGGCGCCGCAAATGAGCCTTGTCTAGCTCGGCCAAAGCGTTGTCGATCCATGTAAGGGGTCGCGCTGCCACTGAGTTTCTTTTCCTGGTCTAAATCGAGGAGCCATCAGGCGTAGAGCCCATAAGCGTGCGTTGATCGACTTGACGTCGCCGAATCTCCATCCTACAGTCCAGTCAGAAGAAGGTGAAGAATGGGCCTTCAGGCAATGGAGATCTGAATTGAAAACGGAGATCTGATTTGAAAACATCGTCAACTCTTTCCCAGACCGTCCTGGCGAGCCTCATCGTCACTTTAGGCTCGTTTGCTTGGCATCCACCTATAGTTGGTGGCGCGGAGCCACCTGGCGGCGCGCTTTCTCGCTATTTGGCCAATGACGACGCCAGCTACGAATGGAAAAAACGCCGCGACGGCAGTTTGGGAAAGGCCCGTTATGCGGAATTGATCGTCGCTTCGCAAACGTGGCGGAAGATTGCCTGGAAGCATCAACTGTTTCTGATCAAGCCCTCGACCTGCCGCGACGACGCACAACACGCGCTGCTCTACATCACCGGTGGTGCCTGGCGGGATGAATTGGAAGAGCCGGCGAAAGACGGCGATTCGTTGCCGCGACAAGCCGAACAGTTCGCGGCATTGGCCGAGCAACTCAAAAGCCCCGTCGCCGTTTTGTTGCAGGTTCCCCAGCAGCCGATTTTCGAGGGCAAGTATGAAGATCAAATCATTGCCTACACGTTCGACAAGTATCTCGAAACGGGCGACGATACTTGGCCGCTGTTGTTGCCGATGGTGAAGAGCGCCGTGCGAGCGATGGATACCGTTGAGGCCTTCGGCAAGAGCGAGTGGGCTCTGGACATCAAGTCCTTCACCGTCACCGGCGCGTCCAAGCGAGGCTGGACGACGTGGCTGACCGGGGCGGCCGACAAGCGGGCGAAAGTCATCGCGCCGATGGTGATTGACGTGCTCAACATGGGCCAACACTTAAAGCATCAAAGCGACGTGTGGGGCAAGTTCTCCAATCAGATTGATGACTACACCGAGCGAAACCTGCATGAGAAAATGCAAACCGAGCAAGGTCGCGAGTTACTGAAAATCGTTGATCCGTTCAACTATCGTGCGGCACTGACGCAGCCCAAGCTGATTTTGATCGGCACCAACGACCGCTATTGGCCGATCGATTCGCTGAACTTGTATTGGGACAAGTTGCAGGGCGAAAAGCACATCTTGTATGTTCCGAACAATGGGCACGGCTTGAATGATCTGGGACGCGTTATGGGCAGCATTGCCGCGCTGCACCAACGAGCGATCGACGGCAAGCCGCTGCCGAAACTGGACTGGAACTTCAAGCGCTCGGCGGATGACAAAACGGCCACGCTCTCGATACACAGCGAACCACGGCCACGGCGCGTTCAAATTTGGAAGGCGACTTCGAAAATTCGCGATTTTCGTGAGGTCCGCTGGAAATCCACCCCCGCCAAGTCGGATGGGAACGGCGGTTTCACGCATCAACTAGAGATTCCCGACACAGGCTATGCCGCGATGTTTGGGGAAGCGGTGTACGACGGGGCGACGTTTCCATTCTTCTTGTCAACGAATGTGACCGTCGTGGGGGAAGAACAGGTCGATGTGGGCGGCGAATAGGCCGCTACTAGCAACCCGCAGAGTTAGCCGACTGTTGAAAAAAGTCCAACTTTTATAGGGTGGCTGGGGTTGAGCGAGCGACCCCCCAGTATTGACGTTCTGGGGGCTCACGTTCGTTCGACCCCAGCCACCCACCCAGCACGGTTCTTCAACAAACCAGCTAGGCATCGTCCGCATCCGTTGATTTGGCCTGGCTGAGCTTCTTTCTGATCTCGGCCAGCCGCTTCGCCAGCTCCTTTTCAAAACCTCGGTTGGTCGGGTGATAGTATTGTCGATCGACTCCCAGATAGTCCTGGGCCGCGACTCCGTCTTCCGCGTTGTGCGAGTATTCATAGTCCGCCCCGTGGCCCAGTTGCTTTGCACCTCCATAGTGCGAGTCGCGCAAATGGACGGGGACCGGCAGCAACCGGCCTTCGCGCACGTCGCGCGATGCCTCGCCAATGGCAACCGTCGCGGCGTTGGATTTAGGAGCGCATGCGAGATACGTCACGGCTTGAGACAACGTCAACCGACATTCGGGCAATCCCACGAATTCGCAAGCCTGCATCGCCGCGACCGCCACGCACAGTGCTTGCGGATCGGCGTTGCCAATGTCTTCACTGGCCAGAATGATCAATCGCCGACACAAAAACCGCACGTCTTCGCCCGCTTCGAGCATGCGCGCCAGCCAGTACAGCGCCGCGTCCGGGTCGCTGCCGCGCATGCTCTTGATCAACGCGCTGGCCGCGTCGTAATGGCCATCTCCGCTGCCATCATATTCAATCGCTTTGCGTTGCACCGACTCTTCGGCCAACTGGCGAGTGAAGATCAGTGGCTTTTCCGTGCTGGACAGGACTCCGATTTCCAGCGCCGTTAGCGCCCGGCGACCGTCGCCGTCGCAGACTTCGGCCAAAAAATCCGCCGCGTCGTCTTCCAGTTGCACCTCTTTCGCTCCCAGCCCGCGATACTTGTCCGTCACGGCACGTTGCAGCAGCGCCTTGATATGTTCGGGCTCAAGCGCTTGAAACTGAAAGATCTGGCTGCGACTGACCAGCGCGCTGTTGACGGCAAAAAAGGGATTCGCCGTGGTCGCCCCGACCAGCGTCACGATACCGTCTTCGACATCAGGAAGCAGAGCGTCTTGTTGCGTTTTGTTAAACCGATGGATCTCGTCGATGAACAGCAGGGTTCGACGGCCGGCCGCCGCTAGCTCGTCGCGCGAATCATCCAAGACGGCGCGCAGATCCTTGACGCCGCTGGTCACGGCGCTCAGTTGACGAAAGCGGCTGCGCGTTTCCGTGGCCAGTAGGCGAGCGAGTGTGGTCTTTCCCGTTCCGGGCGGACCGTAGAAAATTACCGAGCCGAGCCGATCGGCTTTCAGCAAACGGCGCAGCAGCTTGCCTTCGCCCAAGAAATGCTGCTGCCCGACGAATTCATCGAGCTTCACGGGACGCATCCGCGCGGCCAATGGCTGAGCGCTTTGCAGATTCGCCTGTTCAGATTTCTCGAACAATGACATGACGAGCGATGATTGGAGGATGCGACGATGGACAGTGTCATTGAATCAGGTGTGACGCCCACGTTCAATGACCAAGAGGTCTTGGTGATCAATTTCGTGATTCGTATTTGGCCGCGGCAAGGCCGCTCCGGGATGTCGCTTCGGTCGCGTCGCGTTAAGATATTGTCTGTGTCAACCACCGAGGATATACATGGACCGAACTGAATTCATCACACGAGGCGACTGTGAACCGGCGGGGCAACTTGGCGAGGGCGTCCAGTTGCGCGTGTTTGCCAGCGGCTCGTTGGGATCGCGGCGATTGACCACCTGCGAAGCCACCATCCAACCGGGGGCGGCGATTCCTTACCACACGCATCCCACGGGGGAAGCGATCGTTGTTTTGCGCGGCGAGGCCGCCATGCTGGTGGAAGGCCGGCGGTATCTGCTGCGGCCTTTCGATGCAATGCATGTGCCCCCCGGCGTTGCACATTCGGTCCAGAACCCGAGCGGCCACGAACCCGCCGTGCTGCACACATCGTTTCCCACCGACGCGCCGGATCGCGACTTTGTCGAAGATACCTTTCCGGTCGAGTCGCGAGAAACGACCGATGATTCCTGCCCGGAAGCACTCCGCCGATTCGAGGCGATCGAAGCTTATGAACTGGGCGATCAGGTCGTGGCCAAGGATTTGTTCGCCGCTCGCTTTGGCTCCAGTGGCATCTGCGGAGGGCACGCGCGATTCAAACCCGGAGCTTCGCTGCCCTGTCACACGCACGATTACGACGAGTCGATCACGATCATTGCGGGAACCGCCGTCAGCCAGGTTGCCGGCAAGCAATACGAACTGTCGGGGAATGACACGGCGTGCATTCCTCAAGACCGGCCGCACCGGTTTTTGAACTGGACCGACGAGTGGATGGAAATGATCTGGGTTTACGCCGGCGACGAACCGGATCGCCAACTGGTGGACCAATCTTGCTGCGCTCCTCCCTCCGCCTAAGGGAATGGTCCGCCGTTGAAAGGAGGGGATTGGGCGGTTTGACAGACGGGCTGCCGTCAACTACTTGTTCTCTAGACAAAATCGCCGAAGTTTTGCCGCGCGCGAGCGGGTGTTGAAGGAGGAATCAGGCAATGAAGATCGGTTCACGTACGGCATGGTGGAAAACCGCAACGAAGTGGTTAGGGGATCTGTTGGGGGCCAAAAGCGGCTCTGTTTCGGCATTCAACATTCACGGTCGGCGGCGGTTCGCGGTGGAGTCGCTTGAACAGCGGACGTACTTAGCAGGCGACGCCTTCCATCACGTCGAGGATTTGGCTCCCACGGACATCGGCGTGCATCGCGGCCGGTCGTTCTTCTTGGATAACGGCGATCAGCAGTGGGAAGGCGCGGCGGGCAACGACCTGCTGTCGAACTTTGGCGTGGCGGGCGACAAGCCGTTGGTCGGGGATTGGAACAACGACGGCCGAGACGAAATCGGCATTCACCGCGGCAGCGAGTTCTTCCTAGACGGCAACGGGAATGGCCGCTGGGATGGAGTTTCGGCCGGTGACCTGCATTTTAACTTCGGCAGCACGACCGACACGCCGTTGGTGGGTGATTGGAACAACGATGGAAAAGACGACATTGGCGTCCATCGAGGGAATCACTTCTATCTCGACGGCAACGGCAACGGACGCTGGGACGGCGTCGCGGGTGGCGATGTGATTCACCGGTTCGGCAGCGACGGCGACACGCCGGTCATTGGCGATTGCAACGGCGACCACCTAGACGACATCGGAATTCATCGCGGCAACCAGTTTTATTTGGATGCCAATGGTGACGGCCGTTGGAATGGCGTCGCGGGCGGCGATCAATGGCACCGCTTTGGAATCATCGGAGACATTCCCATTGTCGGCAACTTCAGCGGTGGCGACGTGGCCGATCAAATCGGCGTCAAACGTGGACGTGGTTTCTTTTTGGACAACGGCGACGGTAGGTGGCGCGGCGCGGACGATCAGTTTATCCAGTTCGGCAATGATGCCGATGCGCCCTTGATCGGCCACTTCGTGCAAAGCGCCAGTCCGGTCGGATTCTTCGCCTTTGCCGTGAATCCTCGGACCGCGGCGGCGCGCAGCGCGAACAAGACCGAAGTGAACCTTAACTTCGACAGTGTGACGTCGACCAACAGCATCGGCGACGGGATCCAACTGGGCGACGTTTCAGGCACGGTCAACATTGGCAACACGACGATCACCGACGCCAACGGAAATGCGATCACGATCAACAATGTGCAAGACGCCGGCGCGGGTACCGATTTGACAGTCAACTTCGGCACGACGACGGCCGACGGCAACAACGGAATCGTACTCACCGATAACGACGACTCCGATACGGGCGACGTCGTGGTGACGTTCGACAATCTGGACGTCAATGCCGATAACGGCGTGGGACTGCTGGTCGACGATAACGACGATGGCACCCACGGCGGAACGAACTTTACCTTTAACCCCTTGGGCAACGCGCCCAACATCACGGCCAACAACGGCGCGGCGATTAACATCACCGGTGGGAACGGACTAGCCAACGGTGCCAATGGCTGGGTCTTCAACGACGTCACTTCGACCAATAGTGTCAACCAAGGCATTGTGCTGGCCGACTTGAACAACCCGTTCACGATCCAGGGTACCACCGATATCGACAATTCCGTCGGTGACGCCATCTCGATTCAAAACACGGGCAGCGACATCGTGCTCGATTTCGTGGACATCGACGGCGGGGGCGCTGACGGCATCGATGTTTCCGGATTCACGGGCACGCTGTCGGTGAGCGGCACGATCGACTCGGTCGCCGGCAACGCGATCAATATCAACAACGGGGCCAGTAACGGCAACTTCATGATCATCGGCGTGACGATCACGTTCGCCGCGACCGCGAATGGCCAAACCGGAGTCAATGTCAACAATGGAGACGGCATGGTGATCGTGGCCGGAGTGATCGTCGATTTGAACAACACGACCGGATCGACCGGCATCTTCGTGGAAGGCGACGGCAGTTCCGACGGGCTGAACCTGGGCAACGGAGTTTCCGCCAGCAACATCACGCTCAACCTAGGCGCGGGCAGCGTGAACTTTAACTTCAATAACGGCACCAACATCACCGGCGACATTGAAGTGGACGGAATTACGTTTAGCCCCTAAGGCCCTAGATCGCGACCAAGCAAACGCAGTGAATCACCTCTTCCGCCCCAATGGCGTTGTAGGGCGAGAATTGCCATGGCCGCGGACGCCTTTGCCACAGTCTTCCGTCTCGGCGTATACTGCTGTTAGACTCGCTGAAGGCGTATTTCTTGGCAAACTCATCATGGTTGTCCCTACCAGCCAGGCAGGACGGAAAAATCGCGGAAGGCGATGGCTGCGATTTTCGCTGCGCGCAATGTTAGTGTTGATGGCGATCTGCGGCCTCAGTCTGTCATGGGTCGGGAATGAACTGAATCGGCTTCGTCAGCAACGGCGCGGAGTATCTAGCATTCGAGCCGCGCGGGGCCACACGTTCTCTGACTATCAACTAAGAAAGTCGCAACCTAATGTGTGCCGCTGGCGGATCACGCGTGGGCTGCTGGGTGATGATGCGTTTAGCACCGTGGAGGGCGTCACGCTGCTTCCCGATGCGGATTTTGATAACGCAGTTGATTCGTTTTCGGAGCTACCGGAACTGAAGTACGTCCGGATTTTCGGAGACCGCTTCAACGACAAACACATGCAATTCGTCGTCGATAATCCAAAGCTGAGGTCCCTCGAACTCCTCGAAACCAGCGTTACCGCGGATGGGTTGAGTCTGCTAGGATCATTAGGTGAATTTGTCTCCTTAAGGTTAGGCAACACCCCAACTGACGAGATGCTGGCGTTATTGCCCACGTTTTCAAACCTGCATTATTTGCAACTCAATGGCGAAGGTGTATCAAGTGCTGGCTTCGCCCACCTAAGCGAGCTCGGCCAACTATGGCATTTGGATTTATCGAGCAGCGATGGAGTCGATGACTCCGTGCTGAAACATCTGAAGTCGCTGCATCAACTCGAATCGCTCAATCTCTCTCACACTTCCATAACCGATGACGGGATCGGCGAGCTAGCCGGGCTCACGGCTCTGCAATCCTTGCATCTGGACGGTACTTCGATTTCAGATGTTGGCGTGGCTAGGTTAAAGCAGTTGCCCCAGATTCGACGTTTGTCTTTAGGCTATTGTGAAATTAGTGATGACGGATTGCGTCATGTTCTCCAAATGTCGGGACTTAACTACCTAGACCTCTATGGCACTGACGTTACGTATGAGGGCCTGTTCTGCTTGAAATCGTTGCCGCATCTTCGGCACCTTTTGATTGGGTTGGACTTGAAACCAAACGAACTTGCTGCACTAGAACAATCATTGCCAAATTGCCATATCTTCGCTTGTGGAACACTTTTTTCGGGATACGTTCATCTCAAGTGCGGCCACCCTCTTTATTGGATGCGGCCAGTCGTTCCCGGCGGGGTTCATTATTAGATGCCGCCGCGAATTTGAGTCGTTGACATCCCGCAGGTCGGAGGGCCGAAGAGTACACCGAAGACGCGAAATTGCCATGCCAGGTTGTGCCGCCCTTGAAGGCATGGGGCGTCTTCGTCACGTTTTGCCCAGAACGACGCTGCACGCCACGATATCTACGCTCTGCCCTGGGCCGGTGTGCGGCGGCCCCGTTGGGGCGAAGACTTGCTCAGAAGAACGGGACCGGACGCCCACGGCTCGCCGGTGTTATTCTTGAAACATCCCAATGGCTGCCAGCGCGGCTAATTTTCCTCGGTCGGACTATTGTCCAACAGTTCAAAGAACGCCAACAGATGTTGGATCTCGGAAGACGGCAACGGACCGATTCGTTCATCCAGGGTGTGGACTTTTTTACTGCCGTTTAGAATTCGCAATTCCACGAACACGCAACGATCCTCATCCTCAAAGGCATAATCTCCCTTGATGGAGTACTCGCTGCGCCGTGAACACTTTACGCCAGCCGATTGCAACTTCACCCGCAATTGATCTTGTAGCTGGCGTCCACCCCTGTCTGACAGTTGCGGCTGGCCCGCCAGGCTGCCCAAGGCGATCGACGTAGTCGGCCCCTCTCCCTTCAGGAATTCCGCAATCTCCTCGGCAAGCCGGCCGATTGCGGCGTCACAGGCCGCGTTGCTCGGCTGCAACAACTGCTCCAACTCCCGCACGGCATCGCGCATTACGATTCGATGTTCCGCGTCATCGTCCGATTCTTCGATGATCATTGGTACAACGACGCCATTGTTCTCGTCGCCGTTACGCTCCTTGAGATTGCCACCGTTTTCGGAACCGCCCTTGTCGTTGCCGCCGTTGTCCACGACATGGGCCGGGTCGCCGCCGGTCCCTTCTGGCCGCCACAGCGACGAAATCCACAGCGACGCGCAGACGGAGAGAAACGCCACGGCGACCACGCTGGAGAGCGTCGGGTTTCGGCGCAGCCAGCGCCAGCCACGCACGGCCATGCCGGTTGGACGCGAATGGATCGGTTCGCCGCGCTGGAATCGACGCAGTTCTTCCGCCAACTCGGCCGCCGACTGAAACCGCGTGGCGGGATCTTTTCGCAGACACTTCAGGCAAATGGTTTCCAAGTCAACGGGCAGGTCTCTGACGGTTTTCCGCGGACTGGGTGCCTCGCCGTGGATCACTTGGTGGATCATCATGTTGCTGTTGCCGCGAAACGGCAGCTCGCCCGTTAGCATCTCGAAAAAGACGACACCCAGCGAGTAGATGTCGGCCCGCTGGTCGGCATCGTGGCCTTCACCCCGAGCCTGCTCGGGCGACATGTAGGCGGGCGTGCCCAGCAGTTGTCCTTCGAGAGTGACGGTGCCTTCGCCCGTACTGTGCTTTGCCAGGCCAAAATCCATAATCCGAATTTCGTCGGTCCCCTGCAGCATCACGTTCGACGGTTTGATGTCGCGGTGAATAACGCCGCATCCATGGGCATGTTCCAGCGCCTCGGCAACAGTAATAATGATTCGAGCGGACTCTTGAAAGCTGAACTGGCGGCCGGTGAGGGCATCGGCCAGCGTCACGCCCTCGACAAAGTCCGTGACGATGTAGGGCAGATCCTCGAACCGGCCCACTTCGAACACGGGAACAATGTTCGGATGCCGCAGCCGCGCCGTACTCTTGCCTTCGCGAATAAAACGCCGTTCGTCCGCTTCGTTGGCGAACGAGCCGCTGCGGGGCACCTTCACTGCGACGATTCGGTCAAGTTCGGTATCGCGGGCCCGATAAACAGTACCGAACGCGCCGCGGCCCACGGCCCGCAGCAGTTGAAAACGTCCCACCTGCGGCAGGCTCTTATCCTGCCAGCTAAGCGTGTGATCCTGTTCGAGGCGAATCGTGCTTCCACACTGCTTGCAGAAGATGGTGGAATCATCCTGATGGTCTTCATTCGCGAATTCGTTCCCGCACGTCGGGCAAATCATTTGACGTTGCGGCCGCTGGGAAGCAGCGGGAATCGTCTTCAGCGTTTGCGATAACGGCCCCGAGATGTTCGGGAATCGCTCTTGATAGTCTTGCGCCGAAACATTTGTACCGGCCGCTTGTAATAGCTCGAACTCCGTCGCGATCAGCCCGACAAGTGTCTCCTCGTCGCTGCGGATTCGCGGAAAGCGGTCGAGATAGGTTTCGATCCGAGTCGGCTGGCCGGCTTTGATGCCGTATTCAAGGTCGATGTGAATCAATTCCACTAGATAGGGAAGCTCGTCGATTTCGGCTTCCTGTCGCGCGGCTTCCTTAAGAAATTCTTCTATGGATGGCGAGGCATTCTGCCGCCACAAGTCTTCGAACCGAACGAGCAACTGTTCCCGATCGGCGGCGGCTCCTTCAAACAGCGGTCGGTCGATTGGATTAGGCCCTGGCATGGTGTGTCGTAATCGCTACAGTTCGGGGCTCAAGTCGCGCAGCCGGCTTCTCAGTTGATCGAGGATTCTACGAACATGACGGGACGACCGGTTCACTTGCTCGCCAATCTCGGTTGCCGTATAGCCTTGCAACGTCTGTTCGAAAACCTGCCGTTCCAAATCGCTGAGCGGGCCGGTGATTTTGTCGATGGTATCGGACAACATGGCCGCCTCGTCGGGCGTCGGCTCGCGTGTCAAGCAGAGCAGCGCGTCGCGCGACTCGGGATCGAGTGGCTGTTCGTTCGTTTCCTGCTGGACACTGCGTTTGGCGGCTCGGTAGAACTCGATCCGCCGCCCGCACTTGTTGAGTGTGATGCGAATTAGCAAATTCCACAAGCTGTCCCAATCCTCGAGTTGAAATGGATTGGAAACTTGTCTTTGGAAAAAACTGCGAAAAACCGATTGCAGCACGTCTTCCGCGTCGAACTTTTGCCTCATTCGCTGATCCAAGTGACTGTGGGCCATCCGGATCAGCCCGTTCGCGTAACGCTGATAAACCTCTTCCGCTGCATCTTCGTCGCCTTGTTCCAGCCGGGCAACAAGATCTTCAAACGAATCGGGGCTCACGCGGACCTCCTGAGTAACAGCGCGGGTTGACGACGGCCAAGCCGTAACTCATTCTAGTCTGGCGTCTGGCTCCGCCAAAGTAGACGCTTCCAACTGTTTCCCGCACCGCCTCGTCGAAGTTAAGGTGTATGTCGTCATGCAAAGCCAGCAATTCCGTGCCCGTTGTCTAGTTGTCCTTGTTTTGGTTGTCGTGTGTTTGCCAGGTCTCATTGCGGCTGCCGAATCCAAGCCGAATGTGCTGCTGCTATGCATCGACGACTTGAGACCGGAATTGGCCTGTTTTGGCAAGGATTACATCCAGTCGCCCAACATCGATAAGCTGGCCGAAGTAGGCCGCGCGTTTCATCGACACTACGTGCAAGCGCCAACTTGTGGGGCGTCGCGTTTTACGTTGCTCACCGGCCGCTATGGTTCTGGTGGCAACGGCGCTTTGTTCGCCCGTGCAACGCGACTCGCCCAGAAGCCCGATAGCGTCATGCCGAGCCTGCCCGCTTGGTTTCGAGAACATGGTTACACCACGGTTTCGGTCGGCAAGGTCTCGCACCATCCGGGCGGGCGTGGCGGCCGAGATTGGAACGACGACAAACAGCCGGAAATGCCCAACTCGTGGGATCGGCATCTGCTCCCCGCGGGGCCCTGGCAACATCCGCGTGGCGCGATGCACGGATTGGCCAACGGCGAAATCCGAGCGAAGGCGGGCGAGATGGATGTGTTCCAGGCGGTTAACGGACCAGATTCCATCTACCCCGACGGCCTGACCACGGATGAAGCACTGCGGCAGCTAGACGATCTGGCCGGGGACAAGAGCGACAAGCCGTTCTTTCTAGCCGTCGGAATTATCCGCCCGCATCTCCCGTTCGGCGCCCCGGCCAAGTATCTCGATCCCTATCGCGATATAGAGCTTCCGCCGATTCCTCATCCGGCCAAGCCGTCCGGCAAAACGACGTGGCACGGTTCGGGCGAGTTCATGAAATACAATCGCTGGAAAAGAAATCCCAACACCGACGCCGAGTTTGCCACCGAAGTTCGCAAACACTATGCCGCGTGTGTTAGCTATGCCGACGCCCAGGTCGGCCGAGTGCTAGCGCGATTAGAAGAACTCGGCGCGCGCGACAACACGATTGTCGTTCTGTGGGGCGATCACGGCTGGCACCTTGGCGAACATGCCATTTGGGGCAAACATGCGTTGTTTGAAGAGTCGCTACGGTCGCCCTTGATCATTCATTATCAGGGCATTCCACAGCCGGGCGCGGCGACAAAATCGGTCGTCGAAACGCTGGATATCTTCCCAACGCTGTGCGACTTGGCCGATCTGCCGGTACCCAAATTCACGCAAGGTGTTTCGCTTCGGCCGATCTTGGAGGATCCCAAGTCACCCGGTCACTCCGCCATTTCGTATGCCCGCGCTCAGACGATCCGCACAGCGACGCATCGCCTGATCGCCCACCGAGATGGTCACGTGGAACTTTACGACCACACATCGGCCGAACAAGAAACACACAACGTGGCGGCCGATCATCCGGAATTGGTCAAGCAATTGCGTGCGCAGCTTGAAAGACGATTGGATAAGGGGCGCTAAAGTCGTTGTTCGCTCCGCGAACAAAACGAATCCGCCATGATCGCGGAGCGATCCGCGACAATGTCATTCGGCTAGTGCTGGTGTCGAAGCGACCCCCTCTAACTCCCCCTTGGCAAGGGGGAGAACCACGCGTCCTTAAACGTGATTGCGAAGAGCCAGTTCCTTGGGGTGCGGGTTGAGATACACTTGGTTACGAAGGTACGGCACGTCGAGGATCCGCACGTAGTGCCGCATGAGCGTCAACGGAACGA
>JAJDEH010000197.1 GCA_029259935.1 Planctomycetota bacterium | reverse complement strand
CAGGCCGACGGCGATGTTGCCGACTAGGGACAACCAGGAAGCGATGTTCCTACCGGACAAGTATTAAACGCCCCGTCGATGGCCGAACTGCCCGACAAGAATCGCTTCGTATCCACCAAGTGGAAGCAATTCCCATCTGGCGGACTAGCGAGGATCTTGATAAGCGGGGGTTGCGGATGGTGGGAGTGACGAGGGGGCACGTGCGGCAGCCCGATAGCTTGCACTGGGAGGAGTGGGGTACGCCGTTGCGGGTGCCGCGTGCAAACACTCAAGGCAGATCATCGATTTGATGTGCTTGGGGTCGAGGGAAAGTTCCGCCCACTTCGTTTCTACTTTGATACGGGGCAGCGAGAGTTCTCCCGTGATCCGGTCGCCATTTCTAAACGTCACTTTGGCCGTTTTGGAGTCTCCCTGAAATTCCAAAGACACGACCTTTTCAAGCGGCACGGAGACTTCGCCCACCACCGACCTCAATTTCCAGCTCTGTTTGGCCGACAGCTTGCCGAACACCATCGACCCGTCGTCGAGCTGCAGACGAAAGCGGCCATCGGGCCGTGGACGAGGCGTTGCCATGGGGCCTTCCGCCGTATTGTAAGCAGGTTCCGCGGGCCGAGACGCGGCAGGTTGTGCGTGAACGTCGAGGGTAAACCCCCAAGTAAGCCCACCCGCCAAGATGGCCCCCAAGGTTACAAGTCGCTCCGTCGATGTCATGATTTCTCGCTTTCCTTAATTGAGAATAGAAGTATCCGCCGCAGGTCTCCGGCACGATTAGAGCAGCCCTGTCCGAAAACGACAACGGGATTTGTTCCGGCCCCACACTAACGATTCCACGAGCGGCAGCTAGCTTGGGACAGTCAGGCTCCACGGTTTGAATTTCACCCGTCGTCACCTGAGCGAGTCTCTGAGTCGCAAAGCGGTGACCTGGGTCGGCCATGAACCCGTTTCCAGGCAATCGTGGTCAGGAGTACTAAAATCATGGTTAGAGCCGATGTGGTTCCGATGAACCATGGCAAGAAGTCGACAAATGCTGGCGCCCAGACACTCTGTCTCCAAAGCATGCTGCAAAGCGTCACGATTGCCGTTAATCCAGTGCCGGTACCGAACAACTGGAAAGACCACTTTGGAAAGCGAAGGCTGAACTGGGCTGCAACTAAACCTATGCAGATCGCTAACGCGAGCATCGCTGATAATACTAACCAGTCACGAGCTACGAACGGCAAGATGGCAGGCCCGGCCATCACAAGCAGCGAACTGAGGCAGTAGAGTCCGTAGGCCTTCAAAGCGATTGGTCCGTTGTTATAGGATTCGACGAGCGGCCTGGGTGGAGTGAGAGTCCCCTCTTCGGTGCGAATTTGTTCAATTCGTTTTCCCAATCGTCGACTAATGACGATCCAGGGGATGAGGAACACAACCATCATCGCACCCGGCAAATTCGTTCGCAGTAAGGGAGGTTCGATGTACTGCTGCCACCAAAACGATGAAACGAGAGCAACCGCGTAAATCGCGACACCCCACAACCCAATTAACAGGTAGCGGCACAACAACTTCCGCTCTCGTTTCGAACGCGATTCATCAAATGACGTCTTGAGCAACCAAGCGACCACGGGCAGGTTCAGGATCGGCCCTAATAACAGACTGCTCAGTCCGCTTCCCGCTCCGACCCCGGCAGCCGATTTTGCCACGGTTGCCGCGGTCGTCGTGACTCCGGCCGCGACCGCCGACTTGGCGGTTGCTCCGGACAGCGCCAGCAGGACTGCACCCGTGAACGCCTTGGTCGGTTTGGAATCGACGAGCGCTGATTCGACGATGGACGTGAGATGCTGTCGCAACATATTCCGGCCTCTCGACAACCGCTGCTTCACAGCATCCTCGGACAAGTCCAACGCTTCAGCGACTCGAGCCACCGACTGCTCTTCACGGTAGAACAAAATCAACGGCTCGCGGTAGTTCTCCGGCACGTCCGCCAACGCTTGCCATACCAACTTCTCTTCTTCCGCGCTGGCAGCCCGTTCGACCGGAGATTCAATATCCGAGGGGATGTCACCAACCGCATCCAGATGTGCTGCCGCGTGAGTGACGCTAAGACCCGATCGCTTCGTCGATCGATTGGCCAGGTTTCGGACGATGGTGCAAATCCACGCCTTGAATTTGCTGACGTCTTTCAGGTCGTCCAACTTTTGCCAGGCCAGAATGAAACCGTCTTGTGCCAGATCCTCGCTCAGTGCCAAGTCACCACAGCGGTTGTAGCCGACCGAGCAAACTAGTGTCTGATGTCGCTCGACGATCTGACCGTAGGCATCTCGGTTGCCGCGCCTGCAAAGCTGAATCAGTTCAGCATCGGTTGCCGTACGCAGGTCGATAGCGTCGGGGGATGTCATAGGAAGCTGGGGGGTATCGGAAGCAGAGGGGACAAGGTGGAAGGCCCACGTGGGCTACAGGAGAAAAACACTGATGGCAGCACCGGCGAGGCCGCTTCCAAGCGAAACGACAAACGCGGCGACAATTTGAATGGGCGGAACTTCCTTCAGCTCTTGCCTTCGGCTAACCAGTGCGCACAACAACAAGATGACGAAAAATGGCCCGAAACAAATCAGGGCGGGAAGAAAAGGACTATCCAATGTAATCTCCTCGAATAATCGCGCAAAAACAACTCGGCGTGCAATTTGGTCTCAAAATAGCAGAGACGATTGCACGTCGGTCGGTGACAAAAAGTCCTCGAAAAAGATCAGCCGTGGGGCGTTAGCCCCGGTTTTTCAGCACCGGACGCTAACGCATTCCGGCTAATGGGACACGAATTGCCCGAACGATCCTTAGTCCCAAAACTGGTGTTTGACGTTCGTGAGACATTGGCGATGCTTGGGGAGAGGTTGATCGACGAGGAGTTGTGGTGTATCGACGGCACCACGGTGCGGGCGGCGCGGTGCGCGACTGGCGGCGGAAAAAAAGGGATCCACAGGAACCTCGCGACCATGCGTTAGGCCGCTGCCGTGGGGGATTCACGACGAAGATCCACATTCTTTGCGATGGGAACGGTTTGCCGTTGCACTTCCACTACGGCTCCATCGACGCCATCACGGATGACCTGCGGCGTGCCGATCACCAGACCGTGGGTATCCGTGCCGCTAAGATCGAGATTGTACCGGAGCAACAAATCTTCGGTTGGATTCGTAACGAACAAATGCCTTCCGTCGTTGGAGACCGCAATCGACGCTTCGTCGAGAAGTCCATCAACGATGATCCTCTGAGGCCAATTGACGGACGTTTTGTTGGGATTGGTCACGGTCAGCGTGCCGAGTTTGGAGCTGAGAGTGTAAGCCGTGTTGCCAAACACGACCGTGCTGGCGTGTGCGGCGCCCGCCTGATCCAATAACCGGTTCGGAACTTGCCCCTGCACGAGGGCGGGCGTGTTGCCGATATGGTGTTGGTGGAGCGAGGCATTCGACGAGTCGAGGTAATAACTGATAGAGTCGCTGGTAAGCGTGATATCGTCGATTCTGGCTGCGCCGGTGAACGGGTCACTACCCCAAGGATCACGAACAATACCCGTATCAACAAGGTTGCCGTGGAACTGCTTGATTTCCGGCGGCAAAAACTGAGGCGGGATCATGCTGACCGTATAGGAAAGCGTGTATCTGAAATTACTGGTATTCCCATTGACGCCTATGTAGGGAGGAGACTGATTGTATCCAGTTCCAACCAAAAGAACGGTTCGTGTTTCGTTAACACCCAGTGACGCATTTCGATCATGATAGGCAACCCCATCGAGGAAAAGTGAGGGGTCTTGAACCGATTGAAAAGCATTGTGCGTTTGGACGAAGTCCTTTCCAAGTATATTTGGCGTTAACACAGGCGCAAAACCCTGGCCAGTGGTGTCGAAAGTAGCGATGAACACGCCGCCCAAATCCCGTTTGATGAGACCATTCGGAAAAGGATTGTCACGTTCTGTTAATCGAACGAACAGTTGCTTGCCGCTACCGAGCGCGCCCGCGTTGATTGGTAAGGCGGGTGCCAGCAGCGTATGACCGGGCTGCCTCCACACGTGCCCTTCCTGAAAATTATTGGCTCCTAAGAAGGTAAACACTCCGTTTTCCAGGGCAAAGAATTCGATTCCGATCGTGTCATTAAGTCCTTCGTCTTCTTCTTCGAACGCCGTAATTACGAAATTGCTCACCCACACATCTCGCTTGGGAACGACCGAGGTATTGGTGTCGAGTCCCACATTCACCAGTCCGCCGACGGCGTCGGTGTCGATGGCGGATACATCGGTCCCGTGGAGAGTCGGGACGCCGGAGATGAAGGCCAAGTTGCGATCAAAGCGGTAAACGGAATCGGTACGCCCTACATAGACGTCGGTGTTGGTGGCCGTAATCGAAAGATTTCCCCCGACCGGAATCGGCCCGCGAAGTCCCAAGGCAGGGCCGTATCGAAGAATCACGTCAGGGGACGCGACATACAAATCGCCTCCGTCCGGAGTGACCGCCAAGTCAGTGATGAAGTGACCCGTGTCGATGGAATGAACCAACACGAGGGAACCGTCGCTCGTATCTCGATTGGCCTGGACAATGCCGGAGCCGCTTGTCACGTAGAGAACGTGGTCGCTGCCCATTTCGATGCCACTGAACTCAGCCGGCGTGAAGTGGACACGGCTCTTGTAGATCAGCCGGCCGGTCGCGGCGACGCGCTCGAAGACCACAATCGATCGGTCCGTCGAACTGGCGACATACACGTGACGACCGTCGGGGCTGACTACCAGATCCTGCGCCCCGGCGAGTCCGTCGACGCCATCCATGCCGTCGTTGAGAATTTGGACGAATTCTAGGTTCACCAATCTCGTTTGGTTAGCATCGAGTGCGCGACGATAGACGGCGACATGCGAGCCGCCCGCGACATAGATGTGGAGCCCATCGGGGCTACTGTCGATACCCCGTGACGCCGCCAAGCCCAGCACGGGCGCCGGGACGTCGGCAGTATTGAAGGAGTATTGCTGAGGCGAATTCTGACTGAGCAGTTCAATCCCTTCCAGGATTCGCACCTGATCGTCTTCGATCGAGATGACCTGGGGATTGTCGACGTTGTCTTCGACCACCAACGAATCCGCGGCACCCACGCCGGCCGTGAAAACGACCAGCTCGGCACCGAGTGCGTCGACGACCGAACTGCCGTCGGCGAGAACCTTGCCGTCGCTATACGCCCAGGCGACCGAGTCTACCGCGGCCCTGTTGTCGATAACCAGTCTCTCGACACCGACACCGAGTTGACTGAATTCACCCGGGTTGCCGGGAATGCGTAGGATGGCTTCATCACTGCCGTTATCGCCGTTGATCTGTGTCAATCTTTGGCTGCTAATTGAATCGATCGTGATGGTATCATCGCCGGCACTGCCATTGATTGCGGTTTCTGCGAGATCGGATGTACTTTGAACGGTGAATAGGTCGGAGCCCGAACCAAGATCGATCTTCAAGTTCTCGATGCCGGCATAGCTGATGTCGTCGATTCCAACGCCGGTGATCGTGTCGTGCGTGAGGACGCCAATGCGATCTTGCGAGTCATGCGTGCGGTCGAGAATCAGGGTGTCGGGATCGGCATTGCCGAGGCTGGCGTCGATGTCGACCGGCGCGGAGGTGGAATGGATCGTGAGTGTGTCGGTTCGAGAACCGAGTATGACCGTTATGGACTCCATCTCGGAATAGGTCGAGGTGGCGCCGTCGGCGACGGTATGCGTATTGGCGGCAAGCGTCGCCTCCAAAAACTGTTCGGTGCTTTGCGAATCATCGATCAGCAGAAGATCGATGCCGGCTCCGCCTTCAATTGTGGCATGCGTGTGCCGGTCGATTTGCACGGTATCGTCGCCTTGCTCGCCGAAGATCTGGTCGACGCCCGCGACACTGACCAACCAATCGTTGTCGCGTCCGCCCGCAACTACGTCGTTGCCCGTGCCGCCATCGATACGATCTGTTCCGCGGTCTCCCGAGATAATATCGTTATCCGCACCGCCATCGATGGTGTCATTGCCGAGCCCGCCGTCGATGACGTCGTTTCCGCCGTCGCCATCGATCGTATCATCGCCGTCTTCGCCAAGAACCAGGTCGTCGCCACTACCGGCCGACACCGTATCGTTGCCCGCGCCGGCAAAGATCAGGTCATCTCCGCCGCCGGTGATAATCGTGTCGTCTCCGTCGAGCGCATGTACTTCGACGGCGATGTTACTCAGACCCGAGAAGTCGATCGTGTCGTTGGCTTGCGTGCCGACGACGACGACGCGGTCGGCATTGCTTGAGAAAGATTGCGTGACCAACCCTTGGCCCGGCAAGTTTGCGGTGACCACGATGCTGCCGTCGGCGCCGCTGACGTTGATGCCGGCCGAGTCGTCGGTACTGCCATGCACGCGATCGCTGGCAAAATCCGCTCGCCGTTTTGGATCAACTCGGTGCCCAAGCTAGGGACGGTGTTCGCTGGGGACGTATCGACGGTGTAGCCCAAAATATCACTTAGCGACAAGCCGACATCGAAGCTGTCGGGAATCCCCAAGCCGCCGAGTGAAACGCTGAATGTTTTCCTGAAAGGGCCAACCTTGATTCGGACACCGCCAGAGAAGTCGAAGTCACCGGCAATATTGATACCGGCATCGAACAGATTGATCACTTTTTGGGGATTCGAAAATCCATCGGTGATCGCGAAAATCTCATTGAGACGCAATTTGCCGTCATCGTTGGGATCCATCAGATCGAAGATGAGTTGGCCGTCGAGATTCGCATGCGCGTTGGCAAAGAAAAATCCGGCATTGACCCCGCCATCGCCACCGACGTCGATCGTCAGGCTGAACTCATTGCCTGGATTGTTTCGAATGTAGAAGCCGTCGAGAAGATCTTTGTAGTCGGGGAATACTCCGGCACGGGTCGACTCAACGACCGATTCTAGCCCGGCGGAATCATAGACGAAGCTGATCGGTTTTAGTTGCAGATTGGCATTGGCGTGAATCCCAAAATTCAGCAATCTAAAGTCAAAACCAAAATTGCCATTCAGTCCAAGAGCAATCGCAGGGAGGTTGTAGCTGACGATATCGAAATGATTCCCGAGCAACATATCGAGAATCTCGCCCGGCTCGATAATATCGAGATTGAAGCCGCCACGTTGCAAGCGCTCGCCATGGAGCGTGGCGAACGACTGCACGTCGATCGCACCGGCAAGGGAGGTGTTGATTCGGTCGAAGTCTTGGTCGACGAAATCGAATTCGTACGATCCGAAGTTGATGGGAGATCCGTCGTAAGTCTGCAAGAAGTTCGCAATATCGGCGGGCAGACCGGCGATATCGCCGACAGCGTCTAACAGAGGATCTAGCTTATTGCCCACACCGGCAAGACTCAGCAGGGTCGGCTTGCCGAAACCCATGGCGGGCCCGATCACGTCCAAGAGCGGAATCGGTTGTCTCAAAAAACCGACGCCCGCACCGACCCCGATGTCGATCACATTGAGCAGCGGCCCCAACGATCCGCCGACCAGATTCGCCATCGGTGCGACGATACCGTCGAGCAGCGGACCGACATCGAGGGTCACGTTGTTGAACGCCAGGCGGTCGATACTGGCACTGACCAGGGGAATTACGGGAGCGGCATCAAGTGGCCGAATCGTAGTCAGGCGCGCCGACGCGTCGACATTCAGGTCAAAAGCAATCTCCGGCAATCCCAACGAACCTTGAACAAACCCCAGGTCGACCGTGGCGTAATCGAGCAGCGAGCCCGTATCCGTACTGAAATGCAGGCGGACTTGTCCGTTGACATCGACTTCGGGAGTCAACACATCGGCGATTCTCTTGGCGGCGACTTTAGCTTGCAGCTCTTGATGCGTGACACGGTCGAAGAGAGCCTGATTCGAGTCGGGCAGGAACAGCTCTTGGAAGAACGAACTGGATGTATCGTAGACATCCACTTTGAGGTCGACGGTGAACGCAGTGTCTTCGACCAGGCCCGTATCGAGATCGACCGTTCCGTCTTGAACGTGCCCGTTGACGAAACCAAGGGAGACGTTACCAGTGAGCGCGCCGGGCAACTCGGTTCCAAAGGCATCGGTCGTCGGCGCGGCCGAGACGTCGACGATCAAATGAAATTCGTCGACGTCGTTGCCGGCGTCGTCGACGGCCCCGGCATCGAGGAAGAATCCCTGATCGACGCCGGTCAAGTCGTTTCCAAGCGTGACACCCCAACCCAAGTAGGCCTCCCAATCGACGCTCAATCGCAAACTGCCCGTCGTCTCGATCGAGAAACCTAGATTCGCCAGTACATCGGAGCCGGTCAACGCTTCGAAATCAATTGTCGCGTCGATCGGAATATCGATCTGGAATTGCTGATTCAAGTGGACGTTCCACTGCACCCATTCGCTGTTGGGCACGGGGCCGTTGGTAATCGATTCGTCGATCCCCGAAGTGCGGACAATGTCGGTGATGTTGACGTCGCTGCCGACGTCATTGCCGTCCTCCAGCGCATCGAGGCCGTTGGGTCCGAATACTTGAAGAATCGCGCCTTCATATAATTCGAGCAGGCTGGCGTTCTCGTCCGCGCCCGCCTGAGCAAAGACCAACTCGATGTTCGTCGTCAAAGCATCCCGCATGTCCCCCAGCGAATCGAGGAACGGCTGAACGCCTGAAATCAGTTGATTGCCGATGAGCGGAATTTGGTTGACCGCGGCGGCGGCCGTATCGACCGTGTCTTCGATGCGCCCCAATGCGACGTCGAAGCCCTGTACGAAATCGTCGGCCGTGTACGTCGAAAGAAGTTCCTCGATCCTGTTCGCTTCCAAGTCGCCGGCCAACATCAGCCGCGGTTCGAGCGGCTCGAGAAATAGTCGTCGTTTTTTGACGTTCAGGCGACTCTGTTTTCGTCGATAGAATTCCTTCAGGAGGTGTTTCCGGGTCATCCAAGTTGCCTCATGTGTGTTGCCGGTTCGAATCAGCCACAGAATTTGGGGGGCGGGCAAGGGATTCTCTACGAAAGTCACCTCGCTGTTAAACTAGAACGAAGGCGCTTAACGCGGAGGCCTTGCAGATTCTTGCTCGGCTTGAGATACCGGCGAAGACGTGAAACGATCGAAGTTAGATAGTGATGCCACGACCGCGAATGGCCGCAATGGCAACGCGTTGCCCGGGGAGATCTAGATTGCGCCGGAAATCGTGCCGTTTGCTTGCTTCGACAGGCTGAACCGGGTGTGTGAGGTCAGCGTTCCGAGTCGGGCGGCGTTGTGGAAACGTTAGACAAGATTTGACTGTGAAAGTCGGCTGGCGTGAGCGTCTCGAATTTTCCGCTTTCCTGTTCGACGACGTAAACCAATTCGTCTGCAGCGTCCGCCGTGCTGAATAGCAGTTCGCCGGCCGGGCTGAAGACGGCGGCCTGATGATCGGGGAGCGGGACACAGATTCGCTCGATCTTGCGAGTGGCCAGGTCCCAGATAGCGATACCAAATGGTCCGCCGGCAATCAGGCGTTTCCCGTCTTTGCTAAATGCCACGCTGCCCATGCCGCCAAAACGGTGGGCGTCTTCAAGCGGCGGGCCCGGTGTACCATCGGAAAGGAACAGCAAGATGTCGTTGAATTTATTTATCGGATCCATCCCCACACATGCCAGCATCTGTCCGTCTGCTCGCCAGCTAACAGCGTTCAGGCGACGCGGTGCAGTGGATGCCTTGCTCTGCTGCCCATTAGCCGTATCGACCATGATCAACCCTGAAATCGCATCAATGAAAACTGCCAGTCGCGATCCGTCGGGGCTGACGCAGGCGGCGTAAATGTCCTGCGAGAATTCGATTTTCCGAGCCGGCGAGCCGTCGGCGCTTCCGATATAGAGCGTCGATGAGCCCCACCTAAATGCCGCGAATCGGCGACCATCCTCGCTCCACACAACGGCGTTCATCTCAGGAGGTATATTGGCTGGGTGTTCATGCACGCCATCGTTCGATTTCCGACTGAATTGCGTAGGGGCGATACGCGAGAAAACAACGGAGTTTTGCCGAAAGTGCTTGCCCGAAGGGGCCGCGATGCGGGACCGGCCGTTCTCGTCCCAAGTATGCACTTCGCCATGATTGTCGAGTGAGGCCAGCGTTTTTCCGTCCGTATCCCATTCGACGCTGCTGACCCACGCAAAGCGGCTGCCATCAGGATGCCACGACACGTCGACCGCTTTGGGCAAGCGTCGCGTGAATTCTCGTTTGGAAGACTGGCGAATGTCGTAAACCTCGATCATGCCCTGTATCAGCTCTCTCGCTTCCGAATGGAGCGAGGCCAGGCCGCAGGCAATCTGCTCGCCGTCGGGACTCAGCGCAACGGCATTCAGGCCTGGTTGGTGTACGTTGAGATCGGCTTGTCTGAGATCGTTTCCCGCAACATAAAATAGGTGCCCAGGGAACGCGACGGATTGTCCGTGAAAGGTTGTCAGCGTCGAATCGTCTCGGCTCCAAAGCATACCGCCAGGAAAGCCGTGCCCAGGTTGGCGTGCCACGGTCTTCGGCTTTGAATCTTCGTCGGCCTGATAGTCAATTCTCTCGGCGCCGTCTCCAATCGATCGGGGCGCGCGGAAGACCATACTGGCGTTACCGGGCCGCCACGAGACGTCGATGAAACCATCGATTGTTTTCTCGGCTTCGCCATCGAGATTCCAAAACTGAAGCTGCCGCTTCGCGACGTCTGCCGTGACGAATTGCCGGCCGTCGGGGTGCCAGGAGGTAAAAATCCCCTCTACGACCGGTCCGGGTGTGCCGTCGACGTTCCACAGTCGCGTTTTTTTATCATCGCGCCAAGCCGCCGCCAACCAGTTTCCGTCGGGGCTCCATCCGAGGCTTACTTCCCCGCCTGTTTTCCCACCGGGCAATTTCTTTCGCACTGATCCATCGCGGCTGACAAGAAATGCCGAATCATCCGCACTGGCGGCCGCGACCCACTTTCCACTGGGATGCCATGCAACGCTCCGGACGTCTCGAATTTCGGGTAGATGAAGGCTTACGCCTTCGTTCACTTGCCACAACCGAAGGTATCTAGAGTAGCCGGAATCGAGCGCTGACAGCGTTTGGCTATCGGGACTCCAGGTAAGTGCCCCACGATAGATAAACTCGGGAACGCCACTCTGGGGAAGCACTCGTGCCAGCCGTCCGGTCGCCGAGTCGTACAAGCGAACGGCCCCCTCAACACCAACCGTGGCAGCGAGCCATTTATTGTCGGGGCTCCAGGCCAATTCTTGAATGCAGCCGCGCGGCTGCCTTGTAAACACCTGCCAGCGCAAGACGCCCGGCAATTCGGCCGGACGGGGAATCAAACCGCCGGGGATCACACCCTCTGCGGGGCCCAGCTGCCAGGTAGCCGCTTTCACTGGCTCGGGCGTGACCGCGCCCTTGTCGGTCGCCACCTGAATCCAGACGGCAATCAACAGCGACGCGAGCAACACCGCCGCGCCTGTTACCAGCTTCGGCATGGAGAACAAGCGACGTTCTTTGCTCGCCAGCAATGCGGGCTGCCCCGATGCATCAGATTCCGGAGGGTGACGAAGATGTTTCCGCGCAGCAGCGGTTTCCACGTCGGCAGTCGCAAGCGATGCCAGAGTTTCGTTTGGCTGAGAGTTCCGGTTGACATCGGGCTGCACGGCCTTACGAGCGAGGGTCGCTAAATCGGAGCCGACGGCGAATGGCTCCAACGCAAGCACGAGCTGTTGTGGATCGTCGAATCGCTCGGCCGGATTCTTTGCCAGTAAGCGATCGACAATTGCAGCCAACTCGTTGGGAAGCTCTCGGCAATGCTGCGATACCGAAGGGCTGGGTTCTTCGATCCGAGCCTTCATGCGTCGGAAGGTCGAAGAAGACTTCAAATGCCCGAAAGGTGTATCGCCTGTCAGCAGTTTGTAAAGCGTACATCCGAGGCTGTACAAGTCGGCGCGAATATCAACCGTGTGCGAATGGTCGATCTGCTCGGGGGCCATGTACTCGATTGTTCCCATGATCTGGCCGGTCGATGTTAATTGGTTTTCTTCGTCTTCGTGGCTTTGGGCGAGCGCCAATCCCAGGTCAAGTATTTTGACGAGACCTTCGGTGGTGAGCATCAGATTCGACGGTTTGATATCACGATGTACAAAGCCGTGCTGATAGGCGTACTCCAATCCGATGGCGGCCTGACGGATCATTTCACAGGCATCGCAAACAGACAGCGGCGCGGCAAATCGTTCCGTCAACGCCGACAGGTCGATACCTTGCAGATACTCCATCACCAGAAAAAGCGAGCCATCGAGCTCACGCGCATCCGTCGCGCCTACAATGTGGGGGTGACTCAGTCGTCCAACAGACAGCATCTCACGTTCGAAGCGAGCCACTCGCTCTTGGCTGGCGAGCCTTCCCGCCGGCAGTATCTTGAGGGCCACCTCTTTATCGAGCTTGATATGCACGGCTTTGTAGACGGTGCCCATGCCGCCTTCGCCCAATTTGGCCACGATACGATATTGATCGAGCTGTTGGCCGACCAGATCTGGCTGCGCGTCCTCTCGATGCGGCCGGTACTCCTCCAAGTGATCACGCCGCATTGCGTAGTTGACATCAAGCTGCCTAATCTCAGTGACAGCGCGCTGAAAAAACGGGTCCTTCAATATCGGATCAGAATCAAGCTGCTGTCGCGCCGCGCGTTTGCGAGAAGTTTTCGAGTCGCGCCTGAAATTCAGCGTCGAGCGGCAATCGAGGCAAGTATCAAGATGCGCGAGCAGATCGTCGGCCGACTCTTCTGGAAGGTCGCCCCTGGTGAACGCTTGCAATTGTTCCTGATTTGGGCAGTTCGTCATTCTTGGTTCACACTCCGGATTTGCTTTCGAACCCAAACAATTCCATCGTCATCTACACACAAGAACGTACGCGCCTAACACGGGAGCGGCACTTTGGATCGCGGGCTGAATCGAATTTCTCGCCAAATCGCTGATTTTTCGTGCCTGCGGACTGTAGGGATGCAGCATTCTACTGCGGTCAGTCGAGCAAATCCGCGAGTTCTTCGCCCAAACGTCGGCGAATCCGATAGCATGCTTGCCAAACGGCCTGTTCCGTCATTCCCAACTCCTCAGCCGACTCGGCGGCCGTATAGTCTTCGACGACGACGAGCCAGAACGCCTGCCTGGAGTTCTCTTTGAAGTTGTCGGCTAGGAGTTGCAGTGCCAAACTCATGACCAAGCCCTCCTCTTCAGCCTCGGTTTCGTCAGCTTCGGGTTCGTCAGACAAGGAAACGGGCAATTCCAGAAGCTGTTGGTTCCAGTTGCTTCCGCCAATGGCATCGGCGCGACCACGCTTCTTTCGAATCAGGTCACGTACTTTATTGGCGGCAATCGTTCGCAGCCAACTCCGAAACGAGCCGGATTTTTGCTTGCGAAAGGTCGCGATCGACGATGCCACCGAACAAAACACTTCCTGCATTACATCGGCGGCATCTTCCGGATTTAAACCCGATCTATGTCGACACCAATAAAATACCAAGGGACTGTAAATGCTGACCATTCGCTCCCACGCCCCCTGGTCATGCTGTTTGACACGGTACAAGAGACTCGACGACGTCAACGCGTATGCGTTGTTATTTGAGGGCATCGAATCCACAATCATGGAGTCCCATGAAACCAACTAGTCATAGATTTCGAAGTCTACGTGCCGACCCAAAGTCGCGATAAGAGGACCGGAAGTTCGCTTACTCGTTCTGAACGGAGGCAAACGACGATTGTACCCTGGATGTCCAGCCAATTGAGACGCAATTTCAGAAATCTGCTGGTGAGATGTTGACGACGTCGCACTCTGTATTCGTCGAGCGAAGGTGAAAAGGGCGAGTACCTGCGTTTACTAGGAATCAGGTCATTTGCCGGCGCAGTGTTGTGCGTACTCTGGGTTTCGCCAACTCAAGATAAGATTCGGTTTTTCCACAAGTCGTGTTTCGAACGCAATCGCGGGTTGTTCACGCAAGTTTTTCCGGCGCACCGGAATATGAAGATCTGCCTACGGTCGTTGGACACCGTCACCGAATAGCGGCAAAGCCAAGTTGGCTCAATCGCTGAAACGCGTGTTTTTGGAAGGCGGGGGTCCCAAGCGAATGGTGGAGTCCCCGGGCCGCGAATAAGAGTTGAACTGGGGGGTTTCAAAGTGTCCATCGCGGATGGCGAAGATCGCCGAAAATGAAAAACACCCGGAAAACCGGGGTTTTTTCCGTGGACTCCCCTGTTTAGGACGCAGAGGTCGCCGGTTCGAATCCAGTCGCCCCGACTTGAAATCAAAACAGCTCGTCGTGTTCATTCGTGGCAAGCTGTTTTTCTTTGAATCGCGTGTCAACAATCGACCATCAAAGATTATGCAACGTGGGCGGCATGCAATATTCGTCCGCTGGGTGTGGATTCCGTTCTTCACGGCGGACAAGAGGGTGGTCGTTGACCGGGAATTGGGCCGCTATGATATTGGGCGCAGCGACCGTCAGCGACTTTCGTACGCACCCACAATCCAGGAGAAATGAAATGCCGCGTTGGACCTCTGTCATGCTGGTCTTGTTGGCACTGTCATTTATCTTTTTCACGGGGTGTGACAGTCGTTCATACGGGTCATCCAGTTCATCCCGTGGTGAAAAAGTCGTGCGAATTCCGATGAGGACCGATGGCCCGAAATCACTTGATCCGGCCAACGGATCAACGGTGTACGACAATCGCTGTAGCTGTTTGGTCTACGAGACGCTGCTGCAATACAAATATCTTGTTCGCCCGCTCGAACTCGAACCGCTGTTGCTAAAGGAGATGCCGGCTGTCAGCGACGACGGGCTAATCTACCGGTTCAAATTGAAGCCAGGAGTCTTTTTCCACGACGATCCGTGCTTTGAAGGTGGAAAGGGCCGCGAATTGGTCGCGTCCGACGTGGTCTATTCCTGGAAACGCATCGCGGACAACGACGTGTCGCTGAAAAACTGGTGGCTGTTGGAAGATACGGTCGCCGGATTAAACGAATACCGGAAGCAGCAAAACGAGGCCGATCAGTTCGACTACGACGCCGATGTCGAAGGATTCAAGATATTAGGCGACCATGAATTCGAAGTCGTGCTGCAAAAACCCATGCAGCGATTCATGTGGACCTTGGCAATGTTTCAATTCTCCGTCGTACCGCGCGAAGCAGTTGAGAAATACGGAAGCAAATTTGGCTATCATCCTGTCGGTACCGGCCCCTATCGGATGGCGGAAGACGATTTTGTTCCCGGGAAGAGCATCACGTTTACCAAGAATCCAAATTACTACGAGTACTACTACCCCGACGAGCATGAGCCTGAGGATGAAGAGTTCGGCTACCACGACCCGGCGGGCACACGTTTGCCGATTGTTGATCGCGTCAAGGTGACGTTCTTTGTCGATGACCAACCGATGTGGTTGCATTTTCGCTGCGGCAATTTGGATTACACCACGGTACCGGCCGAGAATTATACGGAAGCATTCAACAAACGGACCCAAAAAATAAAATCCGCCTTTCGGAAGGAGGGAATCACCGGCCATCAGGTGCCGCTGTTGGATTTTATCTTTATGGGCTTCAACATGGAGGACGAAGTGCTAGGCGGTTACAGTGATGAAAAGAAGTACTTGCGCCAAGCGATCAGCCTGGCACTTGATTGGGACGAACGAAACGACGCCTTCTATAACGGGACCTGTGTCATCTACGACGGCATGATTCCACCTAATTTGGCAGGGTATCCGGAAGGTGGAGCAGGGCCGGTCAGCTATCGCGGGCCCGACATTCAACGTGCCAGAAAACTCTTGGAGAAAGCCGGCTACCCCATGGGCCAGGGCTTGCCGACCATCAACTATTACACATCGCGCGGGGCCAACTCACAACAGCAAACGGAAATGGCGACGCGACAACTGAAGAAGATCGGCATCAAAGTCAACCCGCGGCTGGAAGACTTTTCAACGTTTACCGAAACCGTCAATAACAAGAAGGCCGCCATGTTCTCGTACGCATGGGGCTCGGACTATCCAGACGCCGAGAACAATTTGCAATTGTTTTACGGGCCCAACGAATCACCCGGATCGAATTCGTTCAACTACAAGAATGACAAGTTTGACGAAATGTATAAGCAAATCCTCGTGATGCGACCTTCCAAAGAACGGACTGAAATGTTCGAACAGATGCGGGATATGGTGATCGAGGATTGTGCTTATATGGGTTCAATGGCGCGGACACGGTCGTATTTGGTGAGCCCGAGGCTGAAAAACTTCAAACCGACAGAAAGTTTCTACAATTGGGTCAAGTATCTCGACATTGATGAATCCCCAAAGAAAAACTAAGTGCACATCGTCAGGAGTCTTTTTCAGACTGGGACGATGGGCCTCCAAGCCCGCCGTACAGCTAGTAGGATGATAACTCATGTGGCCCTATATATTTCGCCGAGTTGCCTACAACATTCCCGTCTTCCTGGGAATCGTTCTGTTTGTGATGCTCGCGCTCCGCGTTCACGATCCGGTCTACGCGCTGCTTGGGAAAAATGCCTCCCAGGAAGATGTCACTAAGAAGCGCGAAGTTGTCGGGTTGGACAAGCCGTTTGTGCAACAATATTTTCGCTTCTTGTGTACGTTCGACTTACGTACGGAAAGCTGGGTGATTCAGCCGGGCCGAACGGTAGGTGAGATCCTCAGCAAAGCAGTCATACCGAGCATTTCGCTGACCCTCCCGGCGTTGCTTTTGACCAGCGTCTTTTCTATTTGCGTGGGAATCATCGCGTCGTATTTCCGTGGGCGACCGGTTGATCGGATGCTAGTTTTTGGCGCGGTGTTGGGAATGAGCGTCAGCTTTCTCGTCTATATTATCCTGGGTCAATATTTCGACTTCATGCTGATAACGAAACTCGACGTCCGGTGGCTTGCTATCAGCGGCTATGAAGATTGGGTGAGCATTGTTCCACCGCGAGTGAATGTGGCGACTTGGGTTCATTATTGTCTGCTGCCGGTGATGATCAGCGTGATCGTGGCGATGGGTTACGACACTCGGTTCTATCGAGCCGTGATGGTGGAAGAATCACAACGAGATTACATCACCACCGCCAAGGCCAAGGGTGCCAGCAAAGCGAAGATCATGTTTGTTCACATGCTGAAGAACGCCATGATACCGATCATTACCCGCGTGGTGATTTCGCTGCCGTTCTTAATCATGGGCTCGATCCTTCTGGAGGTGTTTTTTGGCATACCTGGCATGGGCCGAACGCTGATTGCCGCGGTGCGTGAACAGGATTTTCCTGTCGTGCAATCATTCACCGCGATTTTCTCGGCGATTTACATCATGACGATCATCTTGACCGACGTACTGTATGCGTTGGTCGATCCCCGTGTGAGACTTTCATGATGGGCGATTGGCTGAAAAAAACACTGAAACGCAGATCGGTTCGCAAGTTCCTGCGCAATCGGTTGGCGATCGCCGCGCTGGGTATTGTGTGCATGTACTTGCTCATCGCATTGGCGACGGGCGTGTTCGGTTTCATCCGATTGGAAGATACGTTTGAGCGCGTCGGCCCCAACAAGGTCTCCGGCTTTTTTCGCACTCAAAAACCAGAGAAACGCGCCGATGATTGTTACTTTTTCTTGGAAAGAGTCGACCTGGCCCTGAGTCGCGGCGATCCACAAGCAGCGCTCGCCGATTTGCAATACGGCCAACTCGGCGTTGCCGACTTGCCGCAGAGCGAACTTGCGACGATCGTCAAGTCCGGTTTGGTGATCTATGACGAACTGATAGAGAATGAAGACCTCGATGCCGATCCAAGTTTGCTTCCCCAGATTGAACAGTTGGAAGCAACCGCGTCCAAACTGTTTCCGCCGCCATCAGGACTTGCCGGACTCTCCCGCGGATTTGAGATGTTCCTCGGTACGGACATGCAGGGACGATCGATTGCCGTGCGGGCTGTTTATTCCATAGAAATCGCTTTCAAGCTCGGCATCGTGGTCGCGTTTATTTCGGTAGTGATGGGAAGTCTCATGGGGGCCGCCGCCGCGTACTTCGGAGGTTGGGTGGATTACGTGGTGACCTGGTTGTTCACGACGTTTTCGTCCATCCCGAGTCTGGTTTTGCTTGTGTTGCTGGCGTATATGTTCACCGGCAGCGTGTTTGAAGGCACGCTGGTTCCCATGTACATCGCGTTTTCGGCGACCTACTGGATCGGGCCGTGCCGCGTGATCCGGGGCGAAACGATGAAGCTCAAAAAACTCGAATACGTCCAAGCGGCGACCGCGATCGGTTTTAGCCGGCTGTATATCATGGTCAAGCACATTCTGCCCAATGCCTCGCACCTCATGTTGATCAATTTTTCCCTGCTCTTTATCGCCGCGATCAAGGGCGAGGTGATCCTGACGTTTCTAGGTCTGGGAATCAAGAATGGCACGAGCTGGGGCATCATGATCGACCACTCGCGCCCGGAAGTGATCAACGGATTCTTTTGGCAGATCGGCACCGCGACGTTTTTGATGTTCTTCCTGGTCCTGGCGTTCAACATTCTTTCGGACGCACTGCAAGACGCGTTCGATCCCAAGCACGTTTAATTGTGTAACAACTCTTGATGACTGAAAAAGAACCGATCCTCAGCATTCGCAACTTGAGTACCTGCTTCAAGACAGACCAAGGTGTCGTGACGGCGGTCGACGAGGTGTCATTTGATCTCTACGCGGGCGAAACGCTGGGCATCGTCGGCGAAAGCGGCTGTGGAAAGACGGTCACGGCAAAGTCCATCATGCGGCTGCTGCCGGAGCATCTCAGTTTTTTCAAAGACGAAAGCCAAATTCAGTTCCAAGGCACCAACCTTGCCACCGCCAATGAACGGTCGATGCGCAACGTCCGCGGCAACAAGATTGCGATGATCTTTCAGGAACCGCAGACGGCGCTCAATCCGGTCTTCACCGTTGGCTGGCAATTGGACGAGGCATTAAAGTACCACACCAAGCTCGCCCGGCAGGAACGTCGAGAGCGGGCGTTGGAGATGCTGAAACTGGTCGAGATGCCCAATCCCGAACGACGGCTGCGCGAATATCCGCACCAGTTGTCGGGCGGCATGCGACAACGCGTGCTGATTGCGATCGCGCTTTGCTGCGAGCCCGACATCTTGATCGCCGACGAACCGACCACCGCGTTGGATGTCACGATTCAAGCCCAGATCTTGCGTTTGATGGAGGATTTGAAGGAAAAGACGGGGGCCGCGATCATGCTCATCACGCACGATCTTGGCGTGGTCGCTCAAGAGTGCGATCGAGTGATCGTGATGTACGCGGGCCGCATCATCGAAGAAGCCCCGATTCGCGACATCTTTCACCACCCCCAGCATCCGTACACCAAGGCGCTGCTCGATTCGATCCCCAAGAAGGGTCAACAACACGGCAAGCACCTACCGGCCATCGACGGCATCGTGCCCAGTTTGCACGACCTTCCTGTTGGCTGCCGGTTTCATGATCGCTGCGCCTACTGCGAGGATCGTTGCGTTGACGAAGAACCACAGTTGGAACAGTCCGCGGCGGATCGCTCGGTACGATGCCACTTTCCACTGAACAACACAGCTCCGGCGAATGCAACCGAGGAAGATTAGATGGCGCTGATCGAGGTCGACAACCTAGTCAAACACTTTCCCAAGCGCGGCGGCTTTCTTAACCGCGTGATTTCCAAAGTGCACGCCGTCAACGGGGTGAGCTTCGAGATCCGTCGCGGCGAAACGCTGGGCGTGGTTGGTGAATCAGGCTGTGGAAAGTCGACTCTAGGCAAATCGTTGATCCGGCTGTTGGACTTGACGTCGGGCAGGGTGACGTACGACGGTCAGGAAATCTCTAGCCTCAGCTATCGTCAATTGATGCCGTTTCGCAAACAGATGCAGATCATTTTTCAAGATCCCAACGCGTCCTTGAATCCACGGCAAACGGTCAGCGCGATGCTTCGAGAGATCGTCCGCTTTCACCAGATTGTCGCGGCCGGTGAAATGGACAAGTTCATTGAAACCTTGATCGCCAAGGTTGGCCTGCACGCCGACGACAAGGACAAGTATCCGCACGAATTCTCTGGAGGCCAGCGGCAAAGAATTGGCATCGCCCGAGCGCTAGCGGTGGAACCTGAATTCATCGTCGCGGACGAACCCGTTTCGGCACTCGATGTGTCGATTCAGGCCCAGGTGTTGAATCTGTTGATGGACCTGAAGGACGAATTCAAGCTGACGATGCTGTTCGTCTCGCACGATCTGAAAGTGATCGATCACTTTTGCGACCGGATGCTGGTGATGTACCTAGGCTACGTCGTCGAAGAGCTTAGTTGCGATGATATCGAAAACCAAGCACGGCACCCGTATTCCAAAGCCCTGCTGGAGGCGATTCCGGTCAACGATCCCGACGAGCGACATAAACTCACGCCCCTGGAGGGCGACGTACCCAGCCCTTACAATCCGCCGAAGGGTTGTCCGTTCGTTACCCGCTGCCCCGTGAAGGAAGAGCGTTGCGCAACGGACATGCCGCCGCTTGTCGAACTGGGCGACAATCATCGGGCAGCCTGCTGGCTGGTCCAGGATTGACGAACCGAATCGAAACTTCAGATGTAGTCGCTTCGTTCGCCACTCATTCTGGTTTTTTGAACTCTTTCTCGTCGATCTTGTCCGGATACGACACGGTATGTGGGCTCGATTCGACGAACTTCTTGCCGTCGCGATAGGATGTCATCTTCGCGCAGCCTAGAACTCCGTTGAGTTTCTTGTACTCGTGGTAGACCGTTTCGTCCTGGACTTCTTTGTAGCCGAGTTCCGCGGCTTTCGTCGTGGTTCTGGTCTTCTTGATCAGTCCCGTCTTCTGACTAAAGTAGATGGTGCAGGTCGGCATTCCCTCGCGGTCCACGTTGACGCCTTCACACTTTTCGTCTTCGACCGTTTCCGTTCCCACGAGACTGAGTTTGAAATCCTTGTTGGGCTTCTGAAGCGGGATCAGTGAAATGACGTAGCCGGTGAACACACTCTCCTTCGCCGCTTCGAGTGCTTCGCCTTTCAGATCGGTTATCGTTCCCATGGCGGACGTCCAGCCTGTGTCTTTATCAACGACGCTGACGAAGATGCCAAGAATCTCCATGCGAAATCGCCCTGGATCGGAAAAGTCGAACACGTAACGCCCTTCGTACGGCAACCCGTCACCCATCCCGAAATACGTCCCCTTGTCTTCGAGGATCGTGTTCCTGGTCTTCTCCAAAGCCTCGTTCCCGCCGATGGCCTTGATGGCCCGATCAATAAGTTTTTGAGCCTGCGCCACGTCGTCATTGGCAGCCTTCGCCGTGTCGTCATTCGCATGGAGCGATTGTGCAAATGTCGCGACAAACAGGGCCAGCAGAGTTGCGGGAAGGGTATGTCTCATGGTGTGATTCTCCGGATCGAACTGGAAACGACTTTCAGGTTGTGACGCCGCGGAATGAAGGACCGCGGTAGAGAGATTTCATGTCAAAGTGTATCTAGCCGGCCTGCCGGTCGCGGCATTCTCGCGCTGCCGGTCAGCGGTTTTGATTATCCACTATGGCGCGGTCGATGCAAGCGCCATGCGGCGTCGCCTCAAAATGGCAACTGGCTAGCGCATGGCTACTTCTTCTTTCCCAGCAACTCTGCCATGGCCCAGCCAAGTGCATTGCCAACTTCCATATAGGTTTCGGCGTTGTGGTTGTAATGATAACCCGCGCCACTTGGTGACACCGACTTGTCCCGCCAAAACGGTCGCGCGTCGATTGTCTTCACGTTGCCCTTGAATTCTGGATACGTGCCTTTCTCACCACTCACTGCAAGTTGCGCGTTGGCGACCGTCAGGCCATGACCACTCAGTTCGTCACCACCGAAGGCAATCGTGGCGAGTACAAACTTGGCGTCGGGCGCTTCGAAATCCTTGCGCAGTGTCTTGATGAAGTGCACTAGGTTTTGCTCGTAGCGGCTCGCGTGGGCGGCATTCTGGTCTTTATGGCCCTGCCAGAAGACAAAGCCGGCGACCTGGTAGCCTTGCCCTTGGTAACCGGGATAGTACTCTTCCAGGTTCTTCAACACCTCTTTAGCGTGAGCCGTGTCGGCGTCGTATTGGCGGCCCGCATACCATGCGACTTCCTTCTTAGGTTGACCTTCCACCCAAGAGCCCGGATTGTCCTTGTAGCCCGCGTAGGTCTTCCCCTCGAACTCAAAACGCTTACTGCCGGGAGGTAAGAGATCCCAACCTAGGCTGCGATTGCCGATGCAAGCCTTGAGAATCAGTACTGGCTCGTCGAGTACGTGCCCCATGATATGGCCGAAAGCCAGTTCGGGACCGATGTGCCCTTTCCTGACGGTCAGCCACTCGTTCTTCATGTCGGCGAATTGCTTCATGTCACGGAAGTTAACGCCCCGCTTGTCCATGACATGGACGTTGCGCACGTCCTTCCGCTCGGTCCAGTTGCCGGCGTCGTCGATCAGGAACGGGTATTTTTTCTCCTGCTTCACCAGATACGAAAGCGTACCGTTCTTGTCTTCCGGATCGATCCTGCCGAAGCCCTACATGTTGGACTGCCCCAACAGGATGAAGACCTTGACCGGCTTATCGGCGGCGGCCGGCTTGCCATCTGGATCGGGCAGATCTTCCGCATGAGCCAGGGGGAGAGCGAACAGTATCATGGCCGCGACGGCGACGAATGATAAGAGTGTGAGTCGGTCGTTCATTGCTAGTTTTTTCCGTTTTTTTGGGGAGGTCGGATCATTTGACGCCGTTCGGCGTCAGCCTGGTTCGATTTGAAGATCGCGGTTAGGGAAGACTTCCATTATGATGGATCGTGTCCATGTTTTCGGGAAAAAAAGCATTGTTTTTGAGAATCGCGAAATGGCACGAAAGACACGACGAGTAGCCTTAATGCTCGACCTTGAATGGCCCTACAAGCGGCACGCGAGTGTCTTTGCCGGGACGCAGCAATTTGCCGATGAGCAAGGCTGGGAATCGATCATCGACGAGTATGTCTACGACACGCTCGCGTCACATCGCACCAAGTCGGTCAGTTACGATGGGATCATTGCCCGGGCGACGAAACCGTTGGCTGAGCGAGCCGCCCGGCTCAAGGTGCCAGTCGTCAACGTCTGGAACAGCTCGCCCGTGCGGGAAGTACTGCCAGGTGTCTTTCCAGATTTCACGCTCGCCGGGCGTTTACGCGCCGAGCATCTCCTCTCGCGAGGGCTGCGCAATTTCGCCGCGCTGGGATGCCGCGGCGACTACGCACACGATCTGGAGACGAAAGAGTTTCGGCGTGTGCTTCGAAATGCCGGCTGCAAGTGCATGACGGCCTGGATGGCACTGACGTTCTCGAAGACGCTGTCGCAGTGGCGGAAAACCGAACACTCACTTGCGACTTGGATGGATGAATGGCAATTGCCCGTCGGCGTTTATGTCGGCTCGGAGAACATCGGTCGCATCGTCGTCCAAAAATGCCGGGAACGTGGCTGGCGCGTGCCGGAAGACGCGGCGATCATCGCCGGTTGGAACGAAGAGACATTGTGCGAGCATCCCCGACCTTCACTCACCAGTGTTGAGATGGGCTACGAGCGCGTTGGCTACGAAGCCGCCAAGCTGCTGTATCGATTGATGAATGAGAAGAAACCGCCACGCAAACCGATTCTACTGCCGCCTCTGGGGCTCGTTATGCGAGAGTCGACTGACTTTTTCGCCGTTGAAGACGAATTGGTGGCGGATGCTTTGGAATTCATTTCAAAAAACAGCCATCGGCGGATCGGGCAGGACGACGTATCTCGAGCCGTTAACACCGAGACAAGAACTCTTCAACTTCGATTCCGCAAGGTCTTGGACCGCCCGATAGTCGCGGAAATCCGCCGCGTCCGAATTGAGCGAGCCAAACGCGAACTCGCGCAAAGCACACGCCGTTTGTCTGACATCGCCCGCGATGTCGGATTCGGCGAACCGATGCGAATGTACGAAGTCTTTCGTCGCGAGCTGGGCGTCACGCCGAGCGATTACCGCAAACAACGTCAAGTAAATGCCGAACTGTGAACGCATTGCGTCGCGGCTTGCTTGAACTCCGTGATGTCCAATTAATTCGGCGCTAGCATGGCCTCGCGGTAGCGGCGCATGACGTCGCTGCGCAACAACAGACCGACCAATCGCTTGCTTTCTCCTTGACCGACTTCAACAGGAAGCGTCTCGACGTCGCTGCTGCCAAAGGCCCGCATTGCCTCCAAAAGGTTTTCGTCCGGAGCCACGGCGATGGAGGTTTGGAAGGCAATGTCTTCGGCGTAGATAAGGTCAGGTGAAATCTCGGTATCCAGCACGCGATGAAGATCTTCCGGTCGAATGATGCCGGCCAGTTGCCCGTCGCTTTTCATGACGGGCAGGCATTCAAATTGTGGGTTCGCCCGCGCGACCTTGACAATTTCCGTCACGTTGTCGCTCTGGCGGACACTGGGAAACCGGCGGATCATCACATTGCGGACCGTGATGTGTTCCAGCCGAGTTGCATCGTGGCCGCGGGCCAGCGAGATCCCGCGGCGGCTGAGTTTTTTGTGGTAAATGCTCTCGGGGTCAATGAACCGGGCCACCACACTGGCCAATCCCGCCGCCGCCATGATCGGTAGGATGATCTTATAATCGTCGGTCATTTCATAGACGATGATCGTCGCGCTGAGTACACCATGGGTGGTGCCCGCCACGACGGCCGCCATTCCGACAATTGCGTATACGCCCGGGGGAGCGGAGATTCCGGGCACCAACAGATTGCACACAATTCCAAAGCAGCCCCCCAAGGTAGCCCCTAAAAACAGCGACGGCGCAAAGATTCCACCGCTGCCGCCGCCTCCCACAGTGATGCTTGTGGCGAGCGGCTTGAGCAACACCAAAGGCAACAGCCACCACAGTTGCCGAAGCAGCAGCGAACGATCGAGGACGCCCGCACCCTGCTTTTCAGGTGACGACCCGTTGTCAGGCGGCTGGGTAATAAATTCCGTCTTATCCATGCTGACGCAGCTTGTCACCACTTCATAGCCCACTCCCAAAATAGGCGGAACCGTGTGCTGCTGACGCAGACTGTCGACGGGAGAGATTTGCGGATACAGCCATCCGGCCACGCCGACCGCCAACCCGCAGGTCAGGGCTCGCAACCACCACCGCGGGATCCACTTTTGCGTCAAGTCTTCTGTCGCGTACAACACCTTGATGAAGCCAACCGCCACAATCCCACAAAGTAGTCCGAGCAACAGATAGGAAGGCAATTCACCCCACGCTCCGAGGTAGGCATAGTCGATATTTTCAAACGGCGGTCGCAATCCATGTTCGCCGATTTGAGTTTGCACGTTGTCGGCAAGCACGGCGGCGATCACGATCGGCGTGAGGCTCTCCACCGCGAAGCTGCCCAGGATAATTTCGCTCGCAAAAATAACTCCGGCCAGCGGCGCGTTGAACGTGGCACTGATTCCGGCCGCCGCGCCGGCGGCAACCAGTACCTTCAGATACCGTGGCGGAAGTTTGAAGATTTGGCCCGCGGCGCTTCCCAGCGCCGAGCCGATTTGCACGATCGGTCCTTCGCGACCGACCGACCCTCCCGTGCCAATACAGATTCCGCTGGCGAGAATTTTGATGAAGGAGACGCGAGGACGTATTTTTCCGTCGTTGCGGGCCACCGCCAGAATCACCTCGGGAACGCCATGGCCTTGAGCTTCGGGCGCGAAGGTGCGGGTCATCCAACCGACCACCAGCAGCCCCAGCGCGGGAACGACGCACAGCAGCACGAGCCACGTTTCGTGACTGAGTACGATGTCGATCGTCCATTGATCCACCAATTCGATCAATTCATTGAATAAGAACGCGCCGACACCGCCCAAGATTCCTATCAGACACGCCAGCACGATCGTCATTGGCAGCTCGCCTATCCCGCGACGGCGGACAATTCCAGAAAGCCAACTTTGAATCGAAGTGAGCCACTTAGGCGACGGCACGGTCATTCTTTCTGCGGTATTGGGTCAGCCATCTTCAGGACTGGAATCAATCAGGGCGATTGGGGTCGAAAACGTGAGCCCCCAGCGTGGAGACCCTAGCGGCCTAGCCCGAATTTAAGACCGAACTAGGTAAGATGGTTTTGGCGTAGTTTAGCAAGAACTTCAAGGGCGGGCTTCGGTTCTTGCGCCGCGTCGAACAGGCCGCCATGGGCAAAATCATGAGGGTGCGAATCGCACAATTGGTTCCAAACAACGCCGTGAATGGACTGTTTCGCTAACAACAGCGGAACCAAACGCTGAATGTATTCCATTTGCGATTGAGGCGAAATACCGCCAGGAAAAGAATCCGGAACAGGCACCGAGTCTTGCCTGGCTTGGGCGTCCGGCTCGGTGCTGCTGGGAACTGTCAGCATTACCAGCAACGGCAGGCCCAGTTGGCTCCAGAAGTCGATCAGACGATTCATCTCTAGCATTTCTCGCATCAACGTGCCGCCCGGCCAGTAGCCAAGGTTGATTTCCAGGCCGATCCCAGCCACTCCCAAATCCGCTCGCACCAGCGCGTCCGCGAAATGCAAGGGAGATAAATCGAGATCCTCTTCCGCCAAGTATTCAGCCCACGGTTGGTTAAAGCTGACCACGATCGGAGCTTTGGGATCAACTTGGGCCACCGTTTGAATTGCGTCGACCGTGATTTTCAGCTTGTACTCTTCGGGCAACGACAACGTTCCCGGCGTATTCATGGCAGCCGCGCAATGCCAGATGTGAACCATCCCTCGAAATCTTTGGACAACGGCCTGTACATACTGTAGGGCATACTGGCGAATTTCATCGAAATCATCTTCCCACAGGTAGATCCAATCGGGCAGATGCCCTTTGGTCAGCCGCAGCAAAGGACCTCCGCAGACCTTCATTCCCGTGGCCCGGCACCATTCGACCTGTTTGTCCGCCGTCGACCAGTCGTGTTCGTTTTCGTTCGTTTCAATGTCGTGCCAATTGAAGGATACGACCGCGGAGTTAAATGCCGACCGAAAATGCTTGACTTGTTCGGCGGAGAGCGAACTTTGTCCCAAACTTCCCACCAGCAAGGTTGGCAGCTTGGGCATTTGCTGATGCCGCAGCGCCAAAACTTGCGTGCTGAAATCATCGTTCAGCCGATCGATGGCATCCAGCGCGTGAACCAAGGCTTCCTCGGCCTGATCGGCAGCCTGTTCCGGATCCTGTTGGCCGGTGGCCGCGCGGCTAAAACACACGGTGGCCATCTGCAATTGATGTTGCAATTCCGGCGACGGCGTGAATCCTTGCGGTTCCCAAGCCGCAAGTTGATTGCGAATCCGATTGATTGTTCCCCGCGCCAATTCGACGGGCAGATTGTAGGCGTTCTCGCGTTCCATCACGCTGGCGGTCGAGAGAGTCAATTGACCGTGCCCCTTGACATTCCAAGGGACGAAAAGACAGCCAGATTCGTCTACTTCCCGATCGATGATCAATTGATTGTCGATCCGAATGGCATGGCTTTGCCAAGGAATGTTTTCGATTCCCGCCATGTACGTACGGCTGGCGACATCTTCCGGGAGGTGTTCGGGTCGAGGGCACACAAAACGAAGTTGACCCATGACACCCTTTGCCAATACGTCAAGAAGTAGGAGAAGAAAACCGCCAATACGAGAGGTTAAGCCGTTCGGGGAGTCTAACCTAGCGACCGAAGCGAGACAACTACAACAGACCCGTTCCCCCAGGCGACGGGGAGGGGTTAGTCCGTGGCATAGCCGTGGGGATGGGCCCGGTGCCAGCGCCAAGCGGTTTCGACCGTTTCCACGATCTCGGTATAGCGTGGCTTCCAGCTCAATGTTTTCCGCGCGAGCGACGAGTCGGCGATCAGTGCCGCGGGATCGCCTTCTCGGCGGGTGCCCATTTTTATCGGGATGGCGTGGCCAGTTACTTGGCGGCAAGCTTGGATCACTTCCAAGACGCTGTTGCCATGCTCGGTTCCCAGGTTCAGCCGGATGCCTTGCCCCGGTGTAAGCTGTTCCAGCGCCGCTAGGTGGGCGGTCGCCAAGTCTTCCACGTGGACGTAGTCGCGGATACAAGTGCCGTCGGCCGTTTCGTAATCGTCACCGAAAATCGTTACGTGGTCGCGCTGGCCAAGCGCGACCTGCAGAATGATGGGAATCAAATGAGTCTCCGGGTCGTGATCTTCACCCAGATCGCCGTCGGGCGACGCGCCCGAGGCATTGAAGTATCTCAGTGCCGCGTAGCCCCAGCCGTAAGCGTGAGCAAAGTCGGCCAGCGCTTGCTCGATCACAAGTTTGGTGAAACCGTATGGATTGATTGGCTGCTGTTTTTCCGCTTCCGTGATCGGGACAACCGTTGGTTCGCCATACGTGGCGCAAGTGCTGGAAAATACAAATCGCGACACATCCGCTGCTCGCATGGCTTCCAACAAGGAACACGTTCCGACGACGTTGTTCTTATAGTACTTCGCCGGATCGGTTACCGACTCCCCGACATAGCAGTGGGCCGCATAATGCATCACGGCTTCGATATTCTTGTTGCGCATCACTTGCCGCAGCGTGTCGCCGTCGAGCAAGTCGCCGACGATCAGTCGATCCGCCGGCACGGACTGCCGGTGTCCGCTGGTCAGATTATCAAACACCCACGGCTCGTGACCCGACCGTGCAAGCAGCCGCACCATATGAGAACCGATGTATCCGGCACCGCCAACAACAAGAACGTTCATGAATTACAAGTCCTGGAGGGTCGCTGATTGCTCCGCAATCATGGCGTCAATCATGGCGTCGAACATGGCGTCGAACATCGCATCAAACATCGCATCAAACATCGCGTCGAATTCACCTGGTTGGTAACTACACTCAACAGAGCCTGGATGTCCAACAGCACTGGCACCCTAGTTGATTGTCGCGACAAAGCACTAGGCCGATTCTCGCAAAGCGGATTGATAGAGTCGCTGATACAATTCGCAACGATCCATTAGTTCGTCGTGCGTCCCGAGATCCGCGATGCCGCCGTTGTTCATAACTAGGATTCGGTCCGCGAGATCCAACGTGGACATCCGGTGTGTAACCATGATCGTTGTGCGATTGTGGGTAAATTTCTTCAGCGCCTCGTGAATCAGCTGTTCACTTTCCGGGTCGATTTGGCTCGTTGCTTCGTCCAGAATCAAGATCTCCGGATCGCGCAGGATGGCTCGGGCCAGTGAAATGCGTTGACGCTGGCCGCCCGACAGCCGGCCGCCAAACTCACCCACATTCGTGTCGTAGCCGTCGGTAAGTTTATCCAAGATGAACTGATGAGCGTGGGCTTTTTTCGCCGCCGCGACGACGTCCTCGTGAGTCGCCTCCCAAGCTCCGTAGCGAATATTGTTCGCCACTGAATCATCGAACAAGAGAGGATTCTGCGTCACCATGCCGATGTGCCGGCGCAAATCGCGCTGCCGCAATTCTCGAAGATCGACAAACCCCAAGCGAACGGCACCGCCGGTCGGGTCGTAGAACCGTGGTATCAAGTTGATCAATGTCGATTTGCCGCAGCCGTTGGGACCGATGATTGCCAGCGACTCGCCATAAGGAATTCGCAACGATACTTCATCGAGGACGGGCTGATCCTTTGTGTAGTGGAAGGACACGCGGTCGAATATCAAGTCGGTCGAAACTTTTTCCAGTTCGCGTGGCCGAGCAGGGTCGGTGATGGATGGTTGGCGATCGAGCAACGGATACACTCGCTCCGCCGCCGCCGCGCCGGCTTGCAAGTTGCCCAACATGTCGGCCAGTTTGCGCACGGGGTCGCTGATCCCGATCAAGAAGCCATAGAACAAGAACAGCGATCCATAATCCAACACTCGTTCGGTGATTTTGATACCAAACAGATGTGTCTGCTCGGCGACGACCAGGTAGCCACCGGCAAGAATCGCCGCGCAGATGATCCCCAACCCCAAGACCTCGGTGTTGGCGCGAGTGAGTGCGTTATAAAATGTGATTTTGAGAGACTTGTGGAAGGCGTCCGTTGCGGTTTCCTTGAAGCGATCGGCTTCAAACTTCTCCATGGTGAACGCCTTCACGACCTGCACGCCGGTCAGCGCCTGCGACAAGCGGCCAAAGAGCTGTGCCATCTGCTCCATTAGTCGCCGATTGGCCCGTTTCAGAGATCGCGTCAGCAGGTAGGTGACGAAAATCATCACCGGGCAGATTAGCAGCGAGATCACCAACAGCCGCCAACTAATCAGAGCGGCACCAACCAGGCACACGATCGCCTTTAACGGTTCTCGCATCGCCTTGCCGAAGACGTACCCAACCGTCGATCCGATGAACGACATATCGCTGCTCATCCGGCTCAGCAGATCGGTCGAGCGTTCCTTGCCGAAGACGGCCAATTCCATGTTCAGCGTGTGCTCGAATAGCTGGCTCCGCAATTGCAGAGTGACTCTTTCCGATAGGCGTTGGACAAGCAGCAAATTGATGCACAGCGCGACGCACTTGAGGAGCGTGCCGACGAGCAGGAATAACACGATCAGCACGAGAGTTCGAAAAGGGCTGTCTGGCAAATACTGCTGAATCCAAGGCTGAATCCAGAGAATGCGCGCGTACATTTTTTCTTCATTGGTGATCTTGGTCCGGCTTTCGGAAACCTTGGATTCCAGCTTCGCGCGGTCGCTGGGAAGGTCGGCGGCGACCAGTCGTGCTTCCCGAGTCTTTAGCTCGGCGCGTAGCTTCTCTTGCCGCTGCAGAGATTCATGCAGCGTGTCGTCGGCCCAATCGTGCATCGATTTCTTTTGCACGGCCACCTCGATCGCCGGATATACCGCGCCGATGTTCGCCGCCCAACAGACGGCCACCAGCATGGAGGTGATCACGATCCCCGTCAACGTAATCCACTGCCGAAGCGCCAGTCGAAAAGCTCTCATTAAGTAGTTCATGGGTGCTCCTTCAATGAACAGCAGCTAGGAGTGCGCGGACCCGCTCGGGGCGGCATCGTGGGTAGGCAACAGGCAGGGAGCGACATCGGTTCCCACAAAGTGGCCCGTATCCCGGCGGCGGATGCGATCGTTTGCGATAGCGCCGGCTCCAACCGCGCCGTGGCCCGGTGCTTGATCGCTACAAGGGCCGCAGGTCGCATCGGTCGAGCGTTCCGCAAGCTCTTGGATGGTGCTTTGAGGATCATGCCTGCGGAACCAGTCCAGTGAGAACGCTTTGGCAGTCGCGCGGTAATGGCCGTAGTGCGCGAGCAATTCCTGCACCACGCTATCGGTTTGTGTCGGATCAGCGGAAGCCAAGCCCACACTGCCCAAGGGCACCTTGCCTTCCAAGGCAGCATCGTGCGTTAGAATCTCGAAACGGCAGTCCTCAACATGAATCGGCGCGTCTCCGTAGGCGTTACTCCATTCGATCTGGACACGATGGCAGTCGGGATGCCGCCGCACCGCCGTGATGGCTTTTCGGCCATCGGCCCGATTGCCAACGATCATCTCCTCGGCATGAACGATCGTTCCCGCCGCCGACAATTGCCGAAACCGCAGTCGCACAAATGTCTCGGCGCGCGGGGGCCGAGTCCAGTGAAATTGTGTGAGCAAGATGCGGGCTTCCTCGGATAGATCGAATTCTCTCCGAACGGCCGTTGATTGCGCCGCGAACTCAAAATTCCCCAGATCATTGGACCGAACGACCGTTAGGTCCTGGGCAAGTTGCTCTAGGTAGCTAAAGGTTGGTTCGGCGATTTGTTCGGCCAACCAGCATCCCGCCGGCACGACTACCGGAACGCCAGCCGCCAAGGTTTCGCCGAGTACTCCGGCGCGTCGAGTGAAGTAAGACTGGCTGTCGTACAAGAACAGCCCGACGTGCGCGCTGCGAATCAGTTCGGAGTATTCTTCGTTGGTCAACGGATACTTGACCTGTTCAAAGACGTCCGAGAATTTGGGCGTTTCCGCGGAGGGGCCTAGATCGGACCGTTGCTTTCGCGGCGCGCCGTCGGCAACTTGCATTTGTGCCAAGAGCTTAACCTGTCGTCCGTCGACTCGGGTGCGCGAGAGCGGTTGAAGAATCTCGGGAAGATATGCGAATCCCTTCTCTTTCCGTGGTTCTCCCGCGCACAGAACGCGCCACGGTCCCGCCGTCGGAGGGCCTGTGTGTTCGGCATGAAAAGCGGGGTTGACCGGATACGCCAGTGAATCAAAGTCGGCCACCTCAAGGCGATTGTATTGCCGGGCCAAGGAGTCGGTCGTGCTGTAAAAGAGGATTCGGCTTCCTTGGACACTCCGCAGCACGGCCTCGAAATGGCGTCGCATCACTTGGATTTGTTCGTCTTGTTCAAACTGCTTGTGCAACTGTCCGTCAAACAGATTGAAATGGAATTGCACGTGCCACGTGGCATTCCGCGCGGCATCGCATCCGCCAAGGAACTTGGCCAGACCGTACAGTTCAAGTTCCGAATTCGAGGGCAAGAAGACATGGTCGCCCGTTGCAAGAGGCACCTTGGCGAACAACTTTTCACACGTGCGTGAAAACCGGCGAATTCGCTTTTGACGGCCATGCTGTCGCTGCAAATGGTTCAGCGCCGAGTTCCAATTGAACCAATGTCCCCGAACACTCCCGGATGCTCCGACCGCGGGCGTGCGATCAGGCGGCACCTGATCGAGAAGTAGCCGATGAATTCCCCACAGATCGCTGTACCGGCTGTAAGCATGGTGTTGAAAGATGGCTTGGCAGCGGCAATTTGGCGGGAAGCCGTCCGAGTCGGGGAATTTACGATTGGTCGCCGCGAACGTTTCGAATCCAAGTTCGTCGGCCGCGCGCAGGGTGTGACAAGCGTAGTCGTAGTGATGACCGCCGAGACGCTCAAGGGATGGATCGATAAGAACAAACTTCGGCATGCGGAAGACAGCCGGGTTGATGACATTCATACGGGAAAAAGGCACACGAAGCGCGGGAGGGGGTATATAGGTGATATTCGCCCTCCGCAACAAGAGCATTTCGCATTGTGGTTGCTGTTGCCGGGGCCAACTGCTTTTGCTAAACCGATGCCAGCGTTGAGTTTGTCGCTTGGTTGGTGATCCGTAACGAGAAGTCTGCCATGAGCCCTGGGAAGCTAATTCGCGGTTGCCTGAACTTCGCTCTTCACCCGCTACACTGGGAAGTCGTCAAGGCCCCGAAGTTTCAAAACGCCCGGTTTCGCATGGCCGATGGGCTGGCCCGAGCCAAGTCACACAATTTCGAAGTGGCGACGATCATTGATGTGGGCGCATCCGACGGAAAATGGTCGCGGCAAGCCATGCAAGAGTTTCCTGCGGCGCGTGCCTTGGCGTTTGAACCGCTAGCAGAACGAGAATCCGCGTTGAAGGATATGAGGGCCAAGAATGGAAACTTCGACTTTGTACTCGCCGCCGCCGGCGATCGGATCGATTCGATTCGACTGAAGGTGGCCGACGATTTGGACGGAAGTTCGATCGACGATACTGGCACCGGCACGATGCGCGACGTGGCGCTGACGACCATTGACCACGAAGTGGGGCAGCGATCACTACGGGGTCCATATTTGATCAAGCTGGACACCCACGGGTTTGAGTTACCGATTCTTGCTGGGGCCGAGCAGACGCTCCGGCAGGCCAGTTTGGTCGTGATTGAAGTCTATAATTTTCAAATCACCGGCGAGTGCCTGCGGTTCCACGAGATGGCCGCGCATATGGAGTCGCTGGGCTTCCGCTGTTTCGATCTGGTCGATCCGATGCTGCGTGTGAAAGACCATGCCTTTTGGCAGATGGATATGTTCTTCGCGCCAGTCAGCGCCCCGATGTTCGCGTACTCGCAATACCGATAGCATCCCGCGCGACGCCTACGCCGCGCGGCGGGCCGAATCTTCACCGTGCGACTCGCCACGCAGAATTCCGTGCCGCCGGGCAAAGGCGATTTCGCACAAACGCGATGCCGTATCGCCGCGCATCTTGCCGAAGGTCGTGAACTCGTACGGCGCATAGCCATAGTCTTCCATGGCGGTGACGATTTCAGAGAAGCTGCTCCAACCTGGAGGTGGATCGATCAAGGCGAGTTCTAGAAGGAAGACTTCCGTCTTGCCTATCAGTTCGCGGGCCCCTTGCATGATCTTGCATTCAAAGCCTTCGGCGTCGATCTTCACTAAGTCGGGGACTGTGTGAATCACGTTCGTGACCAGGTGATCCAGCGTCACGATCGGCACGTTTCGGCGCTCGTAGCCGCGCGCGGCTGCATCGTCACTGGAAGGCGTAAAACTGCTGGAAACAGTGTCGGGAACGACCGTAAATGGCAACTCGCCCCGCTGGTCGCCGACGCCCGCGTTGATCCATTGAGAGCCGCTGGCTTGCTGGCAAAACTTATCGAGAAACGGCTTCATTTCAATCTGCGGCTCGACCAGCGTAAATTGGCAATCCGGGAAAATTTTGTGCGCCTTGCGGCTCCATTTCCCCTTGTTGGCGCCCACGTCAATAATATGGCGCGGCTGAAATCCCTGATCGGACAAATTGATAAAGAACGACAGCAGGTCTCCTTTGGGAAACTTGCTGGTATGGGTCAGACGGTAACGAAACCGCTTCCAAAGATTTTTCAGCACTTGATGCATCCGTCTCTCCCCAAACCAGGCGGAGTTCGTCGTTGGAAAATGTGTCGCGAGAATATAGGTAAGCCGCGTCGCGCAAGCAACAGCAAAAAATCTCCCGGGCGATTTGTCGGCTGGCGGATGTAAGGAGAGACTTCTCTGAAAATGACATCGCCCAAGACCTCGCAACGCGCCTCTCAACGCGTCAAGCGGCGAAAGTAGGGTGCCGTGCTTGCAAGGACTGATAGTGCTGGCCTCGCGATTGCGTTGCCAGCCATGATTCATGTTATGATTGGGCGGAAATGAAATTCAAAATGAGACTTAAATTCCAGAGGAATTAGCCATGCAATGTCGTTCGTTGATCATGATCTCCTTGACGTGCTTCACTTGTTCCATGGCGATCGCCGACGAGCGGCTGCCGCCCGGCTACACCATTCCGACGCTCGATCTGGCCGATCAAACGCAGCGCCAAGTTTTAATCGACCGCGAGCCTGGTCAGTATCTGGGCCACCCAACGACGGTGCTGCTTGAAGATGGAAAGACAATGCTTTGCGTCTACCCCAAGGGGCATGGCCGCGGCGCGATCGTCTATAAGCGGTCGGCTGATGGCGGGAAGACGTGGAGCGAGCGGTTGCCGACTCCCAAGTCATGGGCGACTTCTCGGGAAGTCCCGACCCTCCATCGCGTGATCGACGCGGACGGCAAAAAACGAATCATCGTTTTCTCGGGCCTCTATCCGTGCCGCATGGCGGTAACCGAAGACGACGGGCAAACATGGTCCGAACTGAAGCCGGTCGGCGAATGGGGCGGCATCGTGCAGATGGGATGCGTCGAAGAACTGAAAACGGGAAAAGGCCATTACATGGCGATGTTCCACGACGACGGCCGGTTCTTCACGCAGAAGGCCAATCGACAAAATCCGGTCGTGTTCACCTTGTTCAAAACCTATTCTCGCGACGGTGGATTGACGTGGTCATTTCCCAAGGCAGTTTATGAGTCAAGCGACGTTCACTTGTGCGAACCGGGCATTATCCGTTCGCCCGATGGCAAGCAACTGGCGGTGTTGCTGCGAGAAAACAGTCGCCGCCGTAATTCGCATGTCATTTTTTCCAATGACGAAGGAACCACGTGGACTAAGCCGCGTGAACTGCCGGCCGCATTAACTGGCGATCGCCACACCGGGCGCTACGCGCCCGATGGACGTTTGTTCATTTCGTTTCGTGACAAGACTCACAAGACTCCCACGCCAGGCGATTGGGTCGCCTGGGTCGGCACCTATGAAGACATCGTGAAAGGCCGCGAGGGACAATACCGGGTGCGGCTGATGGATAATCATAAGGGTGGCGACTGTGCCTACCCGGGCGTCGAACTTCTTCCCGACGGTACCATCGTTACCACCACCTACGGCCATTGGACCAAGGGCGAAGCACCCTACATCGTCAGCGTGCGATTGAAGCTTGAGGAACTGGACGCAATGGCGAAATTGCCCCGATGATCCTTGCATAAATCGACTTGCCAAGCCAACAATAGACATTTCAAAAGCTGAGCCATACGAAGAAAAACCACAGCCGTGGGATGAATACGCGGAGCATTGCGACATGACACTCTCTCGACGCGAAGTCCTCAAGCACGCGGCGTTGATTCCTGGCGGGCCGCCATCTCGCCGTTGTTATTGCCCATGATTCAGCGGGCGCGGGCCGAGGCTCAAGGCAAAGCGATAGCTCCGCGATTTGTATTCGTTGTAAAGAGCAGTGGTTTGACGCCGGCCGAGCTGGTGCCGCAAGAGATGGCTGACGAGTTGGTTGCCGTCGGTGAAGATAACAATCCCGGTCCGAACTATCGCCAAGCACTCTCACTCAAACAGGCCGACCAGTTGATTGAGCGTCCGCTGGCGGGCATGAAACTGCACGAATCCATGGCGGCTCTTGAACCGATCAAGGACCAGCTCGCCATCGTACAAGGTCTTTCCGGTAAGATGTGCCGCGGCGGGCATTCAAGTTGGTTCGGCGCGATGGGCTGCTATCGATCGGGCGGCGAACACGACTGGGGCGACATCATTGCCCCCACGTTCGACGGCCTGATGGCCCGCCACCTGCCCGCAATCTTCCCGCACGTTGGCTTGTCGATCGGCGGCAAAGTGATGGGCGGTCCCTCGGTGCACAAGGGCGTGGTCTACCCCGGCATTTCCGCCATCGCCCGTAACCGCCAACTTCCTTACCAAGCCACCCCTCTGGCCGCCTACAAAGAACTGTTTTCCGTCGCCGCGACCAGTGACGAAGACCTGATGGACAACCGGCTCAACGGCACACTGCTAGATTTCATGGTCGACGACATCAAGCGCCTGAAGCATAGACTTGCGGGAGTCGACCAAGAGAAACTCGTTATCTATCTCGACGGATTTGAAGGCCTTCGCAAGCGACGACGCGCGTTAAAAGGCGTGGAAGCCGACGTCCGCAAACATGCGCCCGAGGTCAGCGACAAGTACGATTCCGAAACTGAAACCGATCGCATCGAGGCCCATTTCGACATTGCGGCGGCATCGCTAATTGCCGGGCTGACGAATGTCGTAACGATTCGTCCGGACACGCTGAGCGTCCTGTACACGGGCTTGGGCGTGGACAAGGGCGTGCATGGTTTGGGCCACGGAGAAGGCGAAGACCCAATCGGCCACCGCCGCAACATTCGCAAGTTTCAGATCGAGCAAATCGCCCGACTGGCGGCCAAGCTGCGGGCCACCCCGGAAGGCGACGGTAACATGCTCGACAACACGTTAATCGTCTACTTCTCCGACGCGGGCGAAAAGCACCACGCCAGCAGCAACCAATGGCCTTACCTACTGGTCGGTGGAATTGGCAGCCGCCTGCAAGCTGGCGGGCGTTATCTGCAGTATCCCAGTTACCAAAAGCCGGGCCACCACACGATCGCCAATCTCTACATGACTTGCGCCGAAGCTGCCGGTTTGAAATTAGAAACGTTCGGCCAACTGGATATGAACCTCGACGAGAAACAACAGCACGGCCCGTTGGACGCCCTCCTTACTTGATCGCGCGGCAGACACTTGACGACTTCCACGCCGAGTGTTCCTATTCGCCTTAACGTCTGGCTGGTTTCCGAACAGCATTTTTTCCGATATCATTTGTCGGAGTGACGATCCCGCCGTGAGGAAGCCTCACTAACCGAACTCTCAATCAGCGGCACGATCGTCAAAAAAGCCAAGTAAACAAACAACTTAGAGGGTGTAGCTCAGTTGGTAGAGCAACGGACTTTTAATCCGTAGGTCCAGGGTTCAAGCCCCTGCACCCTCACTTCACGTTCATCCTGTTTTCTTCAGGGTTAGCACAATAATCACCGGGATTTCTGTCCAAGTGGGCACTAGTCGGCAAGCCGAGCCGATTTTGCACGAGAATACGCCGGATCGCTCCTACCGCCCTTTGACGTCCGCCCCTTCGCATGGCGATTCTAATCGACGGCTACAATTTGATGCACGTGACGGGCATTCACGGCCGCGGGCACGGCTGGGGAAAGGGTTCGCTGGAACGTGCGCGAAATGCTCTGTTGAGTTTCCTGACGGCCTCGCTGGGTCCCGACGAGCTTCTTCAGACGACGGTGGTATTTGACGCCAACGAAGCGCCGCCCGGCCTGCCTCGTCAAACCAAACAGGGCGGCATGACGATTCAATTCGCGGCCGAATACGAAGACGCCGATGCGTTGATCGAGGAGTTGATCCGCGTGCATTCGGTGCCGCGGCAGTTGATTGTTGTCTCCAGCGACCATCGCGTTCAACGCGCCGCTCGGCGCCGCAAGGCGACCGCCATCGATAGTGACCGCTGGTTCGACGAAATCGTCCAGCGCCAAATCCAGCGAGAAGCATCTCCCGAACCGCTTGATGCAAAGCCGACTCCATCGCTCTCCAAGGCGGACGTGCAACACTGGCTGGCCCAGTTCGCGGATGCTGATTTGGAAAGTGAGTTCAAGGGCGAAGCGAACAGAAAGCCTCAAGCAAAACCGAGCTCTTTCAAACGAACCAATCCCTCCCCCACTCGCGACTCATCGGACAAGAACGAAGAACTCGACATCAGCAATCCCTTTCCTCCCGGATATGCCGACGATCTTTTTGAAGACTTGGACACCTGAGCGTCGTTCTGAGTGCGGATGAACGGGCTGCTAGCGTCCGATCCGCGGGGAAATCTTGAGCTATCGCTTGGCGTCCGATGCGGATCCGCCCTCAAGGGGCACTTCGTTACGAGAAGCGGCTCGACGTGTCAATTTCCATGTAACAACCGTCGGTCGGTAACGCTAATGATGATAGGGCGAGCATTGTAGGCGTACCAATCTCGCGCGGAGTGCCCAACATTGAGAACTATGGCCAGCAAGGAGTCCGTCGTATGGTTGCCGAAACAGAAAAGAAACCGTCTTCGACGGCCGCAGCCGATTCGTCCATGGTGATCTTCCACTGTCCGAACTGCCAAGCAAAACTGGCCGCCCCGGAAAGTGCATTGAATCGCGCGATCCGCTGCCCCAAGTGCACCCGGGAATTTCGAGAGCTTCGCCAACCTCGACGGCAAGCTGGAATCGCGGCCGCCGGGCAAGTTCAGCCTCCCAAGGTAGTGCCGCCTCCGGTCGTGGAGCGGCAGCAGGATGGATTGCATCAACTGACCAAGCAGGTTGTGGCGGCTGGCATCGCGGCGCTCGTCAGTCTCGGGTTTGCATTGGCTTACAACATGGTCAGTCAAATGCCCCGGAATGAAACGCAAGTCGCGACGAACTCATCGGCGAGCGGACCAAGCGCCTCGGCGGAAAACGCCGCGACACAGCCAGTCACCGAACAGAATGACCTCAAGAGCGAGCCGACTTCCGGACATGACCAGAAATCCGAAATTGGCCAGCCGGCAGTTACTCAATCGGCGTCCGGTCGTTCGGAACGGCAAGCCGGGAGCCAACCCAAACAGCAATCCGAGCTGGAGCCCTGGGCCACCGTGGCCAACGCGCTGATGAAGCCGGAGCACTCCAAAAAACAATCCATCGGCCAAGCCGATGACACGGCTGGCCAGTCGCTGCTTGGCGGGCAACCTGCCGGCGTCAACACAACGCCAGGCGGAAACCCCGCGCTCCGTCCATGGACCGACAATACTGGACAGCACATCATTCAGGCGGAATTCGACTCGGTGTATTCACAAGGCAATGTCCTGATGGTGCGGCTGCGGACGGCCGATGGGATCATCGACGTGCCCAATCATCGGCTCGGGCTGGCAGAACGAGACTTCGTTGTGGCGGCTCAACTGCACCGCGTCAAGAATCGTGAACGGCTTCAAGCCACACCGGAAGCACTTATTCAGCAGGCTCAACGACGCTACTATCAGGACCAAATCTGGAGACGCGATTCGGAACGATTTGGGCATAATCCTTTCGGAAGTGCTCCCCACGGTCATGCCACGCGGATACACCAACCGTGATCTTTTGTGATGCTCACGGTCTGAATGTTCACACGTGGCTTCCGGCTAGCCAAGCAGTACTAAACGCGGCCTGGAAATTGTAACCCCCGATGGGGCCGTCGAGATCCAGAATTTCTCCCGCCAGAAAAAGATGCGGCACGATCTTGCTTTGCATCGTTTTCGAATCCACTTCACCAAGCGAGACGCCGCCTGCCGTAACTTCGGCTTTCTTGAATCCGCGAGTTCCGCTGACGGGGATCTTCGTCTGCTTGATGGCCGCCACAAGTTGCCGCCGCTGTGATTTTGTCAACTGCGAACCGCGGCATTCGAGTAAGCCTAGTTGCTCAAGCAGTGCTTCCGCCAGTCGTCGCGGGAGATGACCAGCAAGCAGATTCGCCATTTGCTTCTTACCCTCTTCGACGCATTGTTGGCGCAGTTGTTCGTCAAGCTCGCCGGCTGCTACCGACGGTAGAAAATCGCACTCCAGTTGCAGGGCGCGTGGCTCCGCATGTCCCGTGATCGCACGACTGACATCCAGCACGGCCGGTCCCGACAAGCCAAAATGGGTAAACAGAAACGAATCGCGAGCCTGCGCGAGACAAGCCGGCTTGCCCGTATCTGTTTCCGACACGACACGCACCGCGACATCTGGAATCGTCACGCCACGCAGTTCGGCTACCCACTGGGCGTCGGTGGTCACGGGAGTCAGAGCCGGTCGCGGCGCGACAATCGTGTGGCCCAAGGCTGACAACCATGAGTACCCGTCGCCCGTGGTGCCGCAACCTGGATACGACTTGCCGCCAGTCGTCACCACGACGTTGTCGGCCACAATGACGCGCGCGGAAGTCGTTAAACGAAATCCAGCAGCAGTTTGCTCTAAATTCTGAAGCGGCTCACCAAGTGCTAACTCGCAACCGCTGCGTCGTAGCCGCCGCATGAATGCAGCCAGCACGTCAGCCGCACGATCGCTGGCGGGAAAGATCTTTCCCGTCTCTTCAACCTTGGTCGGAACGCCCTCGGCTTCAACCAATTCGATTAGGCCCGCCGGACTGAGCGCGGCAAGGGCGGAATGGAGGAAGCGGCCTTGTTTGCCAAACGCCTCGACGATGCCCCGCGTATCGGTCGCTTGCGTGACGTTGCAGCGGCTTCCGCCCGACATCAGAATCTTGGCGCCGGGCTTACGATTCTTTTCCAGCAACAATGTGCGACGTCCCCGCTCGGCAGCGCGCGTTGCGGCCAGCAAACCCGCTGCTCCCGCGCCGATGACGACCACATCCCACCGTGCGTCGCTCGGTCCGTCATCCGTCATTGATACTTACAGCAATTCGGCAATCGGATCGTGATTCGTGATCACGCCCGCCACATCACGCGGGATGCCGCGCGTAATGCGAAGCTGGCCCACATCAAACAGCGTGTGCATGATCGTGGCCACCAGGTTCTTGTTCGTGATCGGCGTCGTGGCCGGTGATCCGGCGTCCTTGTCCGACTGGCCGACAACCTGACCCATGTTGAGCCCGCCGCCGGAGAGCAGCAGGGGCGAAAGGTTTCCCCAATGGTCGCGTCCACCGCGGCTGTTGACCTTGGGCGTGCGGCCCATCTCGCCGCAACAAACTAGCAGGATTTTATCGCTCAACCCTCGAGCTTCGACATCTTCCAGAAACGCCGACACGGCATGATCAAAAGGGCCGCCCATGTATTGCATGCCTTCTTGTATCGTTGCGTTGTTTTGATCGGCGTGCATGTCCCAGACGAAGTTCGTGGTCACCGTGACAAAGCCGCAGCCCGCTTCACACAAGCGCCGGGCCATCAGCATCAACTTGCCCAACGTCTTGCCGTTGTCGACATAACGTGGATAGTTTTTCCATTTTTTGCTGATCTCTTCCGGACGAAACAACGGCGCCGTGTCGTAGCGTTCAATCGTGCGGGGATCTTCTTTCGATAAATCAAAGGCTTCGGCCGCTCCGCCCACGATCGTGTTGAAGGCCTGTTGCTGAAACTCGTCGACGCCTTCGAGCAATCCGCCGGAGTCGGCCGAACGCTTGATACGATCCAATCCGGACAGCAAGTTGCGACGATCGTCCAAGCGGCCTTGAGGCAATGTCAGTTTCATGGCCTGTTGCAATTCGCCCCCGCCGCCGGGAACGAACGGCGCGAAAGCACTGCCCAACTCACCGGTCGACAAGAAGTTGCCAAAATTCTTGATAAAGGGCATGGCTTCCGGTTCAACGGCTCGCGGGAACAGGGCCGCGTTCGTCGGCAGTCCGTTGTCCGGTCGATTGCTGCCGACAACACGCGCATAAAGCGAGCCAAGATTCGCATTCAGCGTGTCCGCGCTCACGATAGGTTTGATGTCGTGATTGCCGGTACCGGTTTTGAACGACCGCACGGTGGAAAACCGATGCGCCAAACTCGACAAGCGTTTCAGAGTACCGCCATAGGTGATGCCGGGAATCGTCGTCGCGCACTCGCCCGTGACACTGCACACGCCCGAGGGTGCCGTCATCTTGGGATCAAACGTCTCCGTTTGCGTCGGTCCGCCGTGCATGAACAAAAAGACGACCGATCGATCCTTGAACGCGTTGCCAAGATCCGCAGCCGCCGCCTTGGCCGCCAACAGCCCGGGAAGAGTAAGTCCACCCAGAGCTAGGCCGCCGACGGTCAAAAAATCTCGTCGACTGATCGAATTGGCCTGATTGCCGATGGTCAGCATCCAAATGCTCCTCAGTTTTGCTCCACTTAATGCTCAATAAATCATATCAGAAGTGATTGATGGATACCACGTTCAATTTCGTTCCGAGCGAATTCCACGTAAGGCTGTCAGGCGGTTCCCGCCGGGTACCGCCAAGCGGCGCACCTCGAAAGGTGTAACATACAAGCGGTTGCCAAAATTGGTTCATTTCGTTCTTCATGACGCTGCCCAAAAGATGACTCGCGAAGGAGTTAACGCGACGCCGCGTCCATCCTAGCGAAGTCCATCGCCTCCAACATGTTTGCAATTTTGCAAGCGTTTCATACCGGGAAGGCGCGCACCCTGATCACGCGATTCCCGAGCGGCGATTTCAAAACGTGATCCACGGCTTGCTGGCAAGCAGTGAAACTTCAACAGCCCCGGCCATCGCCAAAATCATCTTGGTCGTGAACCGCCCCACTTGTTGCATTATACCAATGTAAACCGCAATGCGGCTAGAGCTTGATTTTCACACCAAGGCACCAAGCCACAAAGTCCTTTCCCTCGTGTCTTCGCGTGAGCTTCCACGGACGCCGATTGCAGTGCGACGAATCGAAAGAGAGTTTCAGATAGACGCTTCGCTCACTAGCCAAAACCTTGGACTCCATAAAGTGATCTTAAGCGCGCGATCCCGAGTTGAAGTAATCTGCGCTCTCCGATTTTGGGCGGGCCTTGGGAACTCGGAAATTCGTCCCGCGCCCCCATAATTTGGTTGGGCATAGGCTGAGGGGGCTCAAGCCAAGGCGCAAAGCCTTCGCCTAGATGAAGACGTTGGCAGAATGATGGAGGCAGAATGATTTTTCGATCGTCCGGCTTGGGTGATTAGCCATTTCATCCTCACGGCGCTTGCGGTTCCATCAGGCCCCGCACGTCTCATCCGGTCATCGCTTGCCGAGCGGATCTCTTGGGGGTTCTCGTTAAGCAATGCGGTCCAGTCGCCTAAACGATGGGCGGACTTTCTCACTGAGTCGCGATCCACCGTTCATCTGCTGCTTCAAAATAATAAAAATCGGCTCCATCTAATCACTGCTTCTCGGCCCTCGGTGTGGTAGAATTTCGGGGTCCAATCAATGACGCGGGCGTAACTCAGTTGGCAGAGTGACAGCTTCCCAAGCTGTATGTCGAGGGTTCGAATCCCTTCGCCCGCTTTACAGCGTTAGCACCGCACAGCGTTACCACCGGTGCGGTACCTGCCCGATCGAACGCATAGTCGCCCTTTTCGACGATGGGGGTGATCAAGTTTAGGGACTAACTACTCCTTCCGGTAATCGTCCTGGCCCTCCCTCGGATTAACATGTCGCTCCAGTTCCACGGGGATTATTAATTGGTCCGGATCATCGACATAAATCGACGCCATTGCGAGTTTCGCCAACGGGGTTAGATCGGTTACCTTCGTTCCCCAGAGGTTGAGGTAAGTCAACTGCGTTAATCCGGCCAGCGGCGTAGCATCAGTAACCCTAGTATCCCAGAGGCAGAGCGACTTCAACTTAGTCAATCCCGCAAGGGGTGTGACATCGGTCACCTTGGTCTCCCCGAGATCGAGTTCCGTCAACTGCGTCAATCCCACGAGCGGAGTTAGATCGGTCACTCTGGTTCCCGCGAGATCGAGATTCTTCAACTGCGTCAGTCCCACAAGAGGCGTGAGGTTGGTCACGTCGTGTTCGCTAATGTCGAGGTACTTCAACCGCGTCAAGTCCGCTAACGGTGAGATATCGGACACCGTGTATGCACTCTCCAGCATAGATCGAAGCCGAAGGCTCTCAAGCCTGCGAAACATCGGCAGAAGCTTCAGATCTTCGTCATTCACCTTGACTGACATACCTTGGACTTCGTCGGCCAATTGTTCGCCGGTAACTAGATATCTCCACCGAGGCCGACGCGATCTGTGGTAGTAAGTCACGTGAATCGCCGAATCTATTATTGCCTTCTGTTGTTGATAACGATGCCAGCGATAGGCAAAGGGCATCAGGACAATCGCGACTAAGAACACACCTACAAGGAAGGTCCTCAAGCTAAACGAGTACCAGCGGAGTTTTCGTGGAGGTTGATCTGCCATAAAGATCTCAATCTTGCCCAATAATTAAGTTCGGACCGCCGTGATTCTAACAGCGATCAGAATCCGTAGCCAGATTTTGGCGATCTTGAGTCCGCTTAGCATCAGCGGGGCCATGGAGGGCGATATTAGCTGAAGATACTGTGACCGAAAAACGACTGCGAGATCTTCCCGCGACCCTGAACAAGAGGGACCGGCGTCGCTTCGCCGCGATGGAGGTTTCTCAGCGAGGGCATGGCGGGATTGCTTACATTAGTCGCGTGATCGGTTGCTCGACAAGGGCCATCGAACGCGGAAGCAAGGAACTCGATCAGTTGGAGCAGGACCCCGTCGCGGGGCGCATTCGACGTCCGGCGGCGGGTCGAAAAAAAATTGAGTCGGAGTCCCCGGTAGAACAAAAATTGCCAGCGATTGGCGATTCCAGTGATCGTCTCGAAGTTGCTGTTCTGCTGCGGAGAGTTGATCATTGGTCTTGTCGAGTTCGACTGGCATCGCCTGCTGCATTTCATCGAGCAATCGCGGGTGTACGGTGGCGGCATGTGGATTCAACGCAGCAACGACTAGGGAAAACTCGCCGAATTCATCAGCGATGAGAAGGGTCTCGGTGAGCTTCTCAGGCTCATCTCCCAGAAATTCCGATTAGACAAAAGCCGCTGTTTCTCGCTGCTTTTCGCTGCGCGGCGAGAAGTCGCGTTGTGGGGGTCAATCTGTAGCCGTTGGGCGATGTTTAGCTTGCGAGTAGGTTGTGGATGTTCGATAATCGACCTTGCCGACGATGTGTGGCAAGTAAACTGTCGGCTGCCCCATCTGATGACAACGTGACGGCTACGCCCCAATCCGATTCACGGCCACTGCAATTCAGCATGCGTTGGGCCATGTTCGCCATGGCGCTACCCGCGGCAGTTTTCGTACTTATCGGCGTTGCAGCTTCCGTTAGTAAGGGGTCCCTCTACGTCAGCGAATGGATTCTCGGAGAACACTGGACTGCGTACCTAAGAAACGAGCTTATTAATCTCGGAATGGCAACTGACCGCGCATTTTTTCTCATGGAGGTCTTGGAAGATCTGACAGCTTTGGTGCCCTTCGGCATTACGTCACTGATTCTAGGATTGTTACGCTCGCGACTTGCCCACGTTGTGGCTTTGGTTCTGATAGCAGCCTGGCCCATTTCTGCCATCGTACCGTTGGCATTTGGTGGTTGGCCGCATGGGAGACTCGGAACGTTGATTGGTACGGCTCTTTGCGTTTTCTGTTGGTCTATTTGTTGGGGGATTCGCGGTTGCCACTATGGGGCCGGCTACCGACTGGGCAATAAATTCATCATCACATGTACCCTTCCCGCACTTGTGACAATCCTCGTTTTTCTTGGTGCAATTGGCTGGATAATCATAAAGACCTAGGGTGGTTGGCGGTACCTATCCGCATGAAGGGTTCAGCCAAGTCGCGGCGGGCTTCTAACAAGGGCTTTCTGTCGGTCAAGGTGACCGAGTATTTGCGACTGCTGGATTGGACGGGCCGGCAAGCTCGCAAGGACAAAAGAGGCTGCATCTCGCCGGACTTGGCTCCGATTTTGGAGCGGCTGCACGTGGCGAGCGACCACTGGGTGGAAACGGTGCTGCATTTTGGCCGCTGGTTCCGCCGCGCGGCGGGCCGAGCGGTCAGCTTGGCTGAAGAAGCCGCGCGTCACGACCGGCATTGGATGCACGACTCAAGCCGAGCCGCAAAGCTTTCGCCTAGATGAAGAGCTTGGCAGAATGATGGAGGGCAGAATGATTTTTTGTCCTTCCGGCTTGGGTGAGTAGCTCTTTTCATCCGTGATTGTGCCGCGCATCCATCATCAATCCTCGCGCGCCACCTCCGCATTCTGCCTGCCGAGCAGATCTCTTGGAGGCTTTCTTTTGAAAATGCAGTCCGGTCGCCTAATCCATGGGTGGCCTTTTTTAAATCACTTTTGAAATCAAATGCCAATGGCTGATTGATTTCGGATTCTAGGCCGAAAATTTGTCGATGGTGCCGGTGCTGTTTGCAAATGGCTTCGCGGGGACCTGCAGATGCTGCAGCATTGTGTTAAACAGATTCGTGAGCGGTGGACTGGCTGGCTTGTTTTTATAAGTCTGGTGGTGGGGTTGTTTGTAGGCCAGATGCTGGCCCTGTTTGAGTCCGAGGCCGCGGCCGCCCGCGAAGAGGACCGGGATGTTGGTCGTATAGTGACCACCCGTGTAACCGTTGTTTACAGCACCGCCGTAAACCAACATCGTGTGGTCGAGCATCGAACCCTCATTCTCTTCGGCGGCTTTTAGCTTCTTCATGAAGGCCGCAAATTGCTCGATGTGAAAGCGGTCGATCTTCGCCAACTTGTCGAGCGTTGCCGGGTCGCCGCCGTGGTGCGAGAATCCGTGATAGTTTCCGCTGAAGCCGAGGAATGCATTGAAGTCCTGGCCTGTTGTCTCCGGATGGATTTGGAAGGTGCAAACGCGTGTCGTGTCGGTTTGAAATGCGAGGAAGATCAAGTCGAACATCGTGCCCATAAAATCCTGCAAGTCATCGTGGGACCGCGCGTTGACGTCGAACTTCAGGCCTTTACCCTCCACTTTCGGCTTCGGAATGTCCATCCAGTCTTTGCTGCGTTGGACTTGTTTTTCAACAGCACGGACTGCCGTCAGATATTCGTCCAGCTTCTGTTTGTCGCGCGTGCCGAGGCGGCGAGTCAGTGAACGGGTGCTATCCTGGATCATGTCCAAAATACTCCGGTCATCGGCATGACGCTGTTTGACGAATGCACGCGACGATCCGTTATCATCAACGAAGAGTCGTTCGAAGACCAACCGAGGATTATTCTCAGCGGCTAGCGGCACCCCTTCGCGACTGAAACTCATCGTATGTGTCGCGCGCAGCGACCCTGTGCCGCCCGCTCGCGACAATTCCAATGAAGGAAATCTCGTAAATTGCGAGAGATGCTCGGCGGCTGCCTGATCGACAGAAATCGTGTTCCTGTAGTCAACGCCAGGCGTCGCATTCAAGACCGCACCGGTCAAGAAGACGTCCCCGCCGGGATGGCTCGGCTCAACACCGGGGTGACCGATTCCGGAGATGATCGAGAAGTCATCCTTGAGTTCACGTAGCGGTTCATGTGTCGGTGCCAGTTCGTAGTTGGAACCTGTTGTTTTAGGAATCCACTTCGAGTTGTTCACGCCGTTGGGAATATAGAAACACGCCATGCGCCGAGGCGCCGCCTTCGCCTCGGCAGCCCGTGCGAGCTTGCCAACAGGGGTCATTCCTTCAAGGAGCGGCAAGCCGATCGTTACGCCAGCGGCTTGGAGAAATGTGCGTCGAGAGAGATGCCACGATTTTTTCAAAACAAGCTCCTTAGCGGTTAGCGGTTAGCTTTTAGCTTTTAGCTTTTGGATGAAGGCGTTTAGCATTGGTTTCGTTTCAACGAGTTCTTGATTGAGTTGTTTGTATTCTGCCGTGTCGAGGTATTCGAGATCACGGGCGAGCAATAAGTGATATTCCGTTTCGCTTGCTGAGCCCATCGCAATTTGCAGGAATCGCGCCAGCTCTGGATCGCCAGACCGACCGCACCCCTCAGAAATGTTCGCCGGGATTGAAGCGGACGACCGACGAAGTTGACTTGTCAAACCGTATCGCTCGTCGTTGGGAAACGACCTTGTTGCGCGATAAACGGCAAGCGTCAACCGATGGCTACGTTCCCACACTTTGAGTTCTTTGAAGTTCTTCATGGGTGGTTAGCGATTAGCGATTAGCAGTTAGCCGTCGGCTTCTGGCTCTTAGCTAATCGCTAACTGCTATTTTATTTCGACTGAAATGCGTTTGTCTTTACAATACTCGTTATCAGCCCACGCAGATGATAGTTGTTCTGTTTCAAAGTCGCACGTAGATCCTCAATCGTCGTGTGGTCCGTGTAGGCCAACCCGCGGCCAAGTGCATACACGAAGAGTTTTTCCGACAGGCAATCGAGGAATTTGTCTTCCTCTTTCAACAAGATTTGCTTGAGCTCTTCGACGCCCGTGAAACTGCGGCCATCTGGCAATTCGCCGCTCGGGTCAACGTCGGGGTCTTGGGAGTGCGAGATCAAGTGATCCCGCGACGATTCCTTCTCGCGATAGAATCCGCTGCCGTCGTAGTTTTCTAGCGCGAAACCGAGCGGGTCGATCTTTGCGTGGCAGGCGGCGCAAGCGGGTGTGGCGCGGTGAATCGCCAGTCGCTCGCGGACGGTTGCTTGCTTGGGGCCGGGAACTTTCGGCGGCGGAATCTCGCCAGCGTCGGGCGGCGGCGGCGAAGGGGGATCACCCAGCAGATTCTCCAAAATCCACACGCCACGTTTGACGGGCGATGTACGTGTACCATTGGAAGTCATCGACAGCATGGCCGCCTGAGTCAGCAACCCGCCGCGATGATACTCTGGCTTGAGCGGCACTTTGCGGAAATGTTCGCCCCGGACGCCTTCGATTTCATAGAAGCGAGCCAGCCGCTCGTTCAGCATGACGAAATCGGAATCGACGAAGTTCATTACGGACAAGTCGTTGTAAAGAATCTCGGCAAAGAAGCTTCTCGCTTCGCCTGCCATCGACTCCTCAAGGTGCTCGCCATACCGGGGAAAAATACTGCGATCCGGCGCGACGTCGCCAAGCTTTCGCAGACCGAGCCATTGTCCCGTGAAGTTGTCAACAAACGCCGCGGACTTGGGGTCTTTGAGCATGCGCTGGACTTGTCGATCAAGTACACCGTCCATCCGCAACTTGCCGGCCTTCGCGAGATCGAATAGTTCGTCGTCTGGCATCGAACTCCATAGAAAGAACGATAATCGCGACGCGAGTTCATAGTCGCTGAGTTTCCGCTCTTGCTCCCTTGACGGCTCCGTCAGAAACAGAAATTGCGGCGAACACAGCACCGCGATCAGCGGTACCTTGATCGCTTCCTCAAAACTCGCTTTGTTCGGCCGCGCTTGCTTGAATCCAGCCACCAACCGAGCGACTTCGTCCGCGCGCGCCGGTCGCCGGAACGCTCGGCTAGCGAACGCTTCGAGAACCTCGCGGGCATAAGCCGGCTCGTCGGCGCGGTTCTTCGAATCGAAGAAGATTCGCGCATGGCTCGTCGGCGGCCATTGATCGTAAACCGGCCCGTCAATCTCGTACCAATCGACCGCCAGGAACGGAATCGGCTGATCGATGGACCACCTACCGAAGCTGCCAACATCCCGCCGAATCTGCTGGAAGGAATGGTCGGTTCGATTTCGGATGTAGATATTTGTGGTCAACGCTTCGGTATAGAACCGGGATTCATAGACCCGAGGCGCATCTTCCGTCGCCGACACATCGCATTGTAACACGGGCAGCCCATACGAAGTGACGTTCAAACGCGGCGGGCCGAACAGGTAATGGCCGGGCATGTCGGGTCTTGCATAGTGGCCGTATGCGCGGACGCGGATGATGTATTCGCCAGCATTCGGGTAAGTAAACTCCAGCCCCTTCAGCGTTCCGCCGTAGAACCGTGTCTTCTCGACCGGGCGCAGGTGATAGAACTCCGTCGATGGAAAATGCTTACTCGTGTCGCCCAGCGCCCAGAGGATTCGCCGTCCACGATCGGCCTTCTCTTCACGAGTCTTGTAGACCCCCGTGTTGCCATACTTCGCGTCGTTTTCGTAGTAATATCCCCGATCCTCTTTGCTCCGGCGCTCGGACTGAATCCTCCAGCGTTCTCGTTTTGGTTGTTCGCCCGTGACGATGGCTCGATCGATCGCTTTACGAGCCGCTCGCACGTACTTCTCCATGTGCAGCGGCGAAACCGACAGTGCGCTGCCAACGTTGTCAAATCCAAATGCCGAAGGGTCCGCCGGAAAATCCTCGCCAGCGTCGAATGGGATGCCGATCAGGTCGCGAATCGTATTGCTGTATTCTTGCCGATTCAACCGCCGAATAACGACACGGCCATCGCTACCTTGAGCCGCGTTCGTCACCCGTTTCAGCCCGCCGAACACCCAGTCGCTCAGTTGATTCAGTTCAACTTGCGAAAGTTGAGCTTCATTCTTCGGCGGCATCTCACCGGAATTCACGCGGTTGATCAGCTCATGCCAAATCTCGGCCTTCTTCTCTTTGAGAATGTCCGCGCCGAGTCGATCGATGCGCAATTCAGCTTCCTGTTTCTTCTCGCCGTGGCAGTGGAAACAGTGCTTTTGTAGCAACGGATGAATCGTCCGCTGAAACGTCGTTGCGTCGGGACCAGGCAACTCGGCCCCGGCCAGCACGGTGGCCTGACTCAGGGCAAGTGCCAAGTACAACATGGAGCGCAAACGAAATGATGGGCAATGCCTGCCGCCGGTTTTAGTTTTCACTTTGCACTCGTCACTTATCATTTTGGACTGTCTCTGGACGTCGGCGAAAAGGGCCACCAAGCCCCATATTTTATGCTGCGTGACCGCACTTTCCAACAGAAAGTCTCCATGCGATCCGCTCGGCAGGCAAATGCAGGCGTGGCGCGCGAGTTTTGATGGGGTGCGATCTGCCTGACGCGCATGGGGCACGGGCGTTTAGGGGCGATAATTCGACGTGCGGCGGTTCAAAGTGGCATTAGAAAAAGGGCTTCCTTTTCTACGAAGACTTTCATTGAAAATGCAAGCCGGCTAAATTGTGGTTGGCTTCTCTCAAGGCTCCTCTCGACCCCGCTTAGGATCGAAGCACGAATCTCGAAATCCTAAACCAATTCAAGATCCGATGTCTGAAACTCAAAACAAAGCGAGCGGGAATATGGTTCCGCGGTCGGATCGCACCACCGCGTTCATTTCCTTAGAACTCCGTCCGCCCACCGCGTTTTTGTTTTCATCCCATTGTTCGCAATCGTTCTGAGCATACAGCCGTTGCACGCGGATGAGCTGTTCGACAAGGACAAAGTACTCCAAGGGCTGGTCGATGAAGATGAGTCGGTCCAGAGTTGGACAGTCGACAAACTGATCGGCCTTGGGCCCGTTCTGCGCCCGTTGTTGCCCTCACTCACCCCGTTGCTTCAAAACCCGCGGCCCACGGTTCGACAACAGGCAATCCGAATCATTGGCGAGATGGGCCCGGACGAGAAGGAACGCGTCGTCCCGCTGATTACTCCTCTGCTTCGTGATGAAAGCATCGCTGTGCGGGTTGCCGCGGCTGCGGCGTTGATTCGTGCTGACGGACCCATTGATGCTTCCGTTCGCGTGTTAGCCGATGCCTTGTCGTTCGATGACGGCAGGAAGCGGAGCTTTATCGAGAGTTATCCAGCGCGGCGAGCGGCTGGAGTTCTTGCCGGTTTAGGGCCGGAAGCTGAACCTGCCGTGCCGAAGCTCATCGAAGCCTTGAAGGATGAAAGATTCAGATTGCGCCTCGCGGCCGCCAACGCATTGGGGAGTATCGGACCGAAAGCCCGCAGCGCCGTCGAGCCTTTGGGGCGCGCACTTCGAGAAACAAAGGTTTATTCCATTCCGCTGGTTCATGTTAGTTTCTCCCTGGGTGAGTCAGCTCGTGAAGCGCTGGAAGACATTGGCCCCGCGTCCATCCCGATGCTGTTGAAGGCACTGGATGACTCGGATCCTTACGTGCGGGCGCATGCGGCATTGGCCCTCGGCAGCATCTCGGCCAACGATATGCAATGCGTTCCAGCGCTTACCGCTTTACTATCGGATGAGAATACTTCCGTTCGCATACCAGCCATTCAAGCGTTGGCGGATTTCGAATCGCGAGCGGCGGCGGCGGGGCCGGCCCTGGCCAAACTACTATTCGATGGATCGGAACAGGACGTGTATCCATCAGGCGGTGGGATCGGCGTTCATCTTTCCACACGCCGGGAGGCTGCATCTGCCTTGCTTCGCATCGACCCGAAACCTGATGACGTCCTTCCCGCACTCATCAGCTCCATTCAGAATTCTAAAACCGTGAACGATGCGACCCTCAGAGTGCTACGGCACTTCGGTCCGCGTGCGAAAAGAGTTGGCGATGTTCTGGAACCGCTGCTGGATCATCCCAAGACTGGAGCAGCGGCTAGTTGTGCCATGTCCTACGTCGATCCTACTCGCCCCAAATTGTTGGCCAGCTTAAAAAAACATCTGAAGGACTCCGATGGGTATCTGAATGTCGAGGCCGCGAATGGCGTTGGGCAATTGAGATCCAGCGCCCCTGATCTGGTAGACGAACTACTGGTGCTGCCGGACGATGCCTACGTAGCAGATGAAATGGTGGGCGCAACCGTCGCCTTGCGGATTGATCCGGACAACAGGAAGGCGGCCACGATCCTCATCAATTCACTACGCTTCGTTCGAACGAGATTTCAGTCGATAAACGTCAAGCGGGCGACCGCATCGCTGAACGGACTGGCCGTCAAGCCGCACATCCAACTCGCTCTTGTGAAGGAGCTAACCTACCATTGCGATCCCAGTGACCACGGAATCGACGAATACCGCGCGCGCCAGCGTGAAGCGAATGTCCGCCTGCGTGCGGCTGCCATTTTGGCGGAAGCCCGGTTGGCGGCTCCCAAGACTATCGCGGCACTCGCTTTTTTGGCTACCCACGAAAGTCCGAATGTTCGTGGAACAGCAGCCGACAACTTGGTAAAGTATGCTGCCGCCGCAAGCTCGGCTGTTCCCGCGCTCGTCGATTTGCTTGACGATGACTCCGGGTACGTCGTTGGAGGTGACGTTTACGGCAAGGGAGGCCGATTTTTTCGGACGGGTGACCAGGCCGTCTTGGCACTGGCAGCAATCGGTGAGAGTGCCGTCCCCAAGTTGATCGAGGCTCTTAACAGCGAAGACTTCATGATCCGAGCCCGCGCCGCCAAGTCGCTCGCCCATATGGGCTGGCGCGCCGCGGCTGCCGAGGACGATCTGCTCACGCGGATTGATGACAATAGCCATCTCGTGCGGGCCTCGGCAGCGACCGCACTTGGCAACCTCCTCAACAGCGGCGCGGCCAACAGTGAGCAGATAAGAGCATCGCTGCAGGCTGCCAAAACCGATCACCGCAGGCTCGTAAGGGAAGCCGCGACCGCGGCTTTGGCAAAACATCGGCAAGGTAAGCAATAGTCCTTGTCTTGCCGTCGATCGCCGAAACCCCTTGGACCGGATTTGCCTACAAAGAAGCATGCGAGGTTCGGAGAGAGGTCGAAAAGGCCACTCATATGTTGGTTGCAAGGGCAACTCCGGGCAACCATATGCCTTTGAAGCGGTCTTCAAGAGCAGTTCGTGGGGCCAGATGACTGAGTGGCGTTTCCGGCGAGCCCTTGACGTTAGTCGAGGGGTAACGATGCGGCGATTGGCTGCCGTCCCCGCGTTTTCTTTCCCGCCCCCTTTGATTTGTCCGTCGACAGGCCATGCCTTTAAGAATTCTGCTCCCACTCGAACTGTGTACTCCGTGCCATCCTTTGCACGCCAAACTCCCTCGATGCTGGTATTCGGGGCGTCATCCACATCGCCAAACATAGCATGAAACACAACTAATTGCATAAGTTCAGAACGCTCGGTATTAACCCGACGTCCTTCTATTTCTAACATGAGTGAGCTGCTATTAATTCCAACGCACGAAACATTTTCTAAATCGATAGGTTGTCCGTATTTGAAGCGTAACCAAATCCCTTCCCATTGGATAATCACTGCAAGAACTATGCAAAACAGCATGCACGCGCCCAGTAACGTGGCAAGGGTGAATTGAATTCGTATACCCGGACGCATTCCAGGAAGCCGCCCTCGAATTTCACCGAGTGCTTTTATCATTCGAAATCGCACTTTGTTATTTTGTTGGCCCGCCAATTTCCTCAGCCTCATGCGGATATTTACCGGTTTTCGAAAAGGGCCACCTCGAACAGGGCAACCCATATTTTGATTGCAAGGGCAACTCCGGGCAACCCATATGCCTTTGAAGCGATCTTCAAGAGCAGTTCGTGGGGCCAGATGACTGAATGGCGTTTCCGGCGAGCCCTTGACGTTAGTCGAGGGGTAACGATGCGGCGATTGGCTGCCGCCAATTTGAATAGGCAAGTGGAAACCGTGCTGCAGTTCGGCCGCTGGTTCCGCCGCGCGGTCAGCTTGGCTGAAGAAGCCGAGCCGTCACGACCGGCATTGGATGCACGGACTCAAGCCGAGCGGCAAAGCTTTCGCCTAGATGAAGACGTTGGCAGAATGATGGAGGGCAGAATGATTTTTCGTTCTTCCGGCTTCATCCGTGATTGCGCCGCGCATCCATCATCAGTCCTCGCGCGCCACCTCCGCATTTTTGCCTTCCGAGCGGATCGCATGGAGACTCGCTGTTCGAAAGTGCGGTCGCGCAGCATAAAAAATGGGTGACCCTTTTCGATTACTTTTCGTCGTTTTCGTCCCTATATGGGTGGCCCTCTTCGTCCCGCCCATCGCGGCGCGGCCCGAGTAGCAAGCAAGCTCCGTCGACGCCGGTCAGACGAGACTTTCGCTCTTCCTGCGATTGCGTTCGCGCCGCTTAGTATAAGGCTTCAATCCGGCTTGCTCTGTGGCTTTGCAAGCCTCGACAAAATGCGTGGCGGTCTTAGCCGGAGGTTCCAAGAGCGCCAGTGCCTCCTCGATGTACGTCAGTAGGACGAAGTGGCGACGCCGCTTTGCCAGCCGCTTTGCTTCGTTCAAGTACTGGACTCCCTTTTCTTTCTTCCCCGTGAACGCGAGCAACTGGCCCAGAGCACTCATCAACTCCGCCGCCCGCCACGGGTTCTGTACCTGGGATGCGCGAATCAGATCTTCTAGCGCTTCCTGCTGGCGTGGAACTTCTTCCTGAAGGAGTTGTCGAATCGCGTCCGAATGCTCGACTCCTGTTTTGTACCAGGGTTCGTAAGGTGCATGGTCTCCATGCAGCAGATGGGCGACGGCCAGCGCGGCGATGCGTTCAGCCTCACCGAACCACCAATGTTCAGGGATCCCTCGGTCATTGAGCAGCCGCCGCGACTGTCGGGCTTGTCGCCAGGCCAGCAGAAACTCTCCTCGCATCAGGGCCGCCCATGCGGTATGCACATTCGCTATGGCCAGGTCATAGCGCCGCTGCACGCCGTTGTTTGCTACTTGAGCCAGGCAATCCGACCAAGCTTCCATGGACAACTGGCTCAACTGGTCAATGTCCTCGAACAACCGCGCGGCCTCAATGCGAACCGACCGCAAGTGGCGTGCGTGTTTGCGAGCTGTCTTAGCGTCACTCGTCGAAAGCTCGGCAATCCGTTCCTTGATAAAGTCAAGCCGATCCTTGGTATCCGCGGTCTCTCCGGATAGGAGCTTGCAATGTGCAATTCGGATCAGACAGGCACATTCGAGGCTGCTGTCATTGTTTTGGCAGGCCCATACGTAGCATCTGTTGTATTCGCCAATCGCCCTGGCAAAGGACTTCTTGATGAAGTAATAGTTCGCGACATTGTATCGGCTCTTGGCGAACCACAACGAGAAGCAATTCGCCTTGCCGTTGGTAGGCACCGCAGTCCACGCGGCTCGATGTCCCGTCGTCCAATGGTCAATTTCTCGATGCAATTCGACAATCCGTTCCCACTCCTGCCTGTGCTTATGAAGGTCCTGCAGCTTGATGAGCAGCGGAACAAGCAATTCAAGCGACGCAGCCGGCGGCCGCATGGGTGCGGTGATGATTCGCGGACGGAGTTCGTTGGCCCACCTCAACACGGTTTCGTGATATCCGCCGTCTACCAAGTCATGCCAGTTCTCCAGCAGGACTCGAGCTGCGTCCGCCGCGTGGCCGGCATTGAGGTAGTGTTCGATGATTTCATGTGCCAGAACGGGGCGCGGCCACCAGGTGGTGCTCTCACATTGCGCGATTGCCGCTTCGATCGCCGCACCGGCATACTTGTGAGCGGGCAGTTGTCGGGCGGCGTCCTGGCGGGCTTCATACTCCTGAACCGCATTGCGGACAATGGAGTGCACAAAATAATGCCGCTCGACCGCAACTGGCAGCTCTTCATCGCCACCCTGATCCGATTTGCGAATCAGAAACTCGTTATGAAGATCGTCCAAGACATCAGTCAGCGGGCGCTCCGGATGGCTGAGGCAGTCACGATCTTTGAGAGTCTCCCACATTTCCTTGACGACCAACTCACTCCGCGGCAAGCCTGTGATGCTCATGACGGTCAACAGCTGCAACGCATCTCGCCACGCATCTGTCTTGGCCAGCGCCGGCAGCAAATGTTCGAGTACATTGAGTACTGCGCGCAGATGATTCTTTCGCTCGCGATAAGGGTGGGCCGCCAGTTTAATTTTTAGATTCCAGTCCTCACCTCGCTCTTCGTAAAGTTTCCTGACCGTTTCAAGCCAGTGCACCACGACCGTGTTGCAGAAGATTTCGGGAGTATTCCAGTTGTCTTCAGGATCAAATCCCAAGTCGGCTAGGCGCGTGGCGTAATCTTCCGGGCGGTGATTAAGTTGCAGGGGCACATAGTGGGCGCAGCTAAGGAACTCGGGGACCGGTTCGTCCGCCAGCAGCGCCATCACGACGCAGATTTGATCCGTCCGCACACACTGCTCTAGAAAATATTCTGTCAGCGGGTCCTTCGCGGAAACGTGACAGGGGATGATCAAGATGGCGCCATGTTGCCGTAGCCGTTCCACAAAGCTGTCGACGATCCGCCGTTCGGCATTCGCTAGAAACGGCGGACCGCCACGACGCGCGCAGTTTGCGGCTGCCGTGTAGTCGAACACCGATTCCATGGAACCGATTAGCGGCAGAATACGGCGAATTCGCCCGGCGCCAAGCGGCAACACCAACCGATCCGGATGGTTCGCGGAAAGCTTACGGGCGGCCGACCTGAGCGTGGAGCGAACCGAGAGAAATCGCGTCGGCTTGATCATCAGATTCGAGTTGCCAAGGCGCTCGGAGGCTGGATGAGCGGTTGTAATCATCCAGCGGACGGTGTCCACGATCTTATCAACGTTGGCGTTGAACAGATCCTCAGGAATCGTGCGCTGGGGTACGGGCATCGACAGTCCCAGCTTCAGCGAATTGTGCACCATGGGGTGGTGCATGTTGACGCTGGGGTTCTGGATCTGAATCTCCCCCAGCTTGATGCTCTGTGGCGTCTGCAATGCCTGCGGCAGTTCGCGGTCGGCGCTGTGGCGGAGACGCTTTAGATTTTGTTGGATGTACGGCATGAGCTCTCGTTCCATGCCATCGGTCCCTTGCGGATTAATCAGGAATCGGCATCGAAGCCATTCCAAGAAACACCACGTTAGTACCCCGTGGCCCAACTCGGGGACTTCGAACGCCGGGCTTCCGGCTTTCGCGGCCGAGATGGCCAGCACATTGCCGGTGGGCCAGTTGGTACCTGCCAACTCGGCACCCAAGGTCACTTCAACGTTCTCGTCCGCCAGTTCGTCGGCCACGAAGTCACGGTCGACTCCCAAGTTTCGCGGCAGCGCCCGCCACCCTTCGAACGTCGCTCCGTCGTCAATAGTCGGATCGCGAGTGATGCTCGTTCCTGATCCGCAGGAGTCCAGGATCATCACGATGTTCTTCAGGCGGGCTACTTTGGCTGCCTTGAGCCATCGCTTGACATCTTGAAGAGTAAACACGCCGCATTCATCGGCGCCCGACGCGACGAGTTGATCGATTGTAGGCGCTTCGCAAGTTAAGAAGCCAGCTTCCCAGATATCTTCTACTTTCACCGGTACGCCGTGGCCGCTGAACGTTACGATCAGCGTGCCGTCCTCGCCGACTTCCTTGGCCGCGGCAACCAGCGTCTCACGGATGTTCTTTGTCGTTGCCTCTTCATTCGCCAATAAATACGTAGCGGTGTCCTTGCGCAATGACCGCCAGGTTGCAAAGATAGCGCGGGCGTCGTTCACCGCACACGACAACGGCGGAAGGTTGGCGTATGAATCGATGCCCACTGCGACGATGGCGACTTTTTCTGCGCACATAGGGAATGACTCCTTTCGGCGACCGACCAGGTGATTCCATTGCCTAAGGGGGAAAGATGAGGAGGGAGTATTGGCCGGTGGCAGCACTCCACTAGAATTTTATCAATTTAGACTTTCGCTCCACAAGACTCTTTTGTTCGTCAGGCTCGTAAGCCGCCGATCGTGCGACTTTGGTTGTCCTGAAGAAGGCGGAGACAAACAACGGTGGTTTTCCTTGTTGCCAACGGTTGCGCAATGGGAACGCTGTCGGTCATTCTGCAACCAGTCCGCTGAAAGTAACCCAACACATTGCGCAAGGCGGCTAGAGTCCTTGAATTCAGAGTTGATAGGCGGTGCCTCGCTGACGCTGCGGGTTGCCAGTCAAGAAGAGGAGCCCAGCCACGGTGCCGAGGAACACACCATAAAATATTGCGCGATCAAGCCTGTCTTACCTACTTACCCTAGTCGCTGCCGTATTGTCGACGTTTGCGCTGTCTGCGCAGCAGATCGCCGGCGCGCTGGTGTGAATCAGGACGACACCAATCCTCCGGCTCTGGGCGCGGCGCGCCAAAGCCGGCACCGAAGTTGCCAGCGCGATGATCCAGCAGTTTTTCACGCGTGGCCGCTAGTGTGCTTCATCCGGTTCGACCTGAGGTGGCGCCGAATTGCCGGACGCTCCAAGTGCTTAGTTTAGCGGCTAGACTAATTGCCAAGGAGTGTAACCATGACTCGGAAGTCTACTGGAAAGAAGCGTCGCTCCAAGCGGCGAGAGTACAGTGAGGAGCTGAAAGCGAAGGGCGATTCACAGAACAGCGTGTGCATAGTCAGTCATTCGGATAGCGCATTTCCAACGAATCTGCAATGAAACGAACGAAGGCGGTGGACGCGGAGACGAGGAGGATGGTGAGTGTGATGATGCGGAGCGGCGTGCGACGATGTGTTTGTTGCATCGGAGTGAACCTTTTTTGAGAGTCCCGTCGCGACGACTTTTGGCGGCAGTAACGCGGCCACCTGTGTTGCGAGTTGGCGAAAGGGGCGAAAGAAGGGGCGAAAGAAGGGGCGAAAGAAGGGGCGAAAGGGGCCACCGTAAGCGCCGGGATAAACCGGATTGGAGTTGGGAATGCAAGAGTCCTACAGAGAAGGCCTAGCCCGCCACTCTGGCCCTGAGTCGTACGCCGATTGCGGTAACGTCGTAGGTGTAGCCACGGCAGGGGTATGT
>JAJDEH010000196.1 GCA_029259935.1 Planctomycetota bacterium | reverse complement strand
AGGCAACCCAATACCCCTTTCGGATGGACCGGGATCATGAGCTACTGGACACAAAACGAGATCGAGCAGATTCGCCGAACTTATCCACAGCTCGATTGCCGCAGTTGGTTCGACCGGCTCATCGAGCGGATGCTGGGCCTGCGGTAATTTCCTGAAACGCCGGGGCAGTGAATGCCAGGAAACAAAGCTCGCCGTCGAGGACGGCTTTTCGAAAATGAAACGTGTTGGTCCCGTTCGTCGATCCCATCAATGCCAGCACATAATCGCCCTCATTGGCAACCTCCGCCTCGTTCGCCACGCGGACTCGGACTTCCGGCACCGTTCCCACCATGATTCGCTCCCTGGGCGATTCAGCCTACGTGTTCCATTTGCAACGCCGGGGCAGTCGTTACTTCGGCGGATCGCGGCGAAAACAAATAGTGGGCGACAAACCACTCGTTGCCGCCCCGGTATCGAAACAGCTCGGCACAAGCCATGAAGAACATACGCCAGCGCTGTACTTGCCGGCGGGCATCCGGTTCTGGAAAGTCCTGACGAAAGCGCGACAGGATGGCCTTGCGATTGCGATCCAGGTTTCGCAGCCACGCTTCGCACGTGCGCCAGTAGTGCAGGCCGTTGATCCGCCATTGTTTGGTTATAGTCATGTCCTCGTCGAATTGTCCGAACAAGTCTTCCGATGGCATCATGCCGCCGGTGAAAAAGTGGCGTCCCATCCAATCGGCCGCGCCTTCCGTCTCGAACAAGTACGGCGTTTGGCGATGGCAAAAGATGTGAACGAACGCTTTGCCGTCGGGTGCCAGCCACCGCGACACACGACGCAGCAGCAATTCGTAATTCCGCATATGCTCGAACATCTCCACCGAGACGACCCGGTCAAACTGTTGGCAAGTGGCAAAATCGCGCATGTCCGCGGTGATCACTTGGACGTTGTTCAATCCTTGTTGACGAGCAGCTTGCTCGATGAATGCGCGCTGACTTGCCGAGTTGGAAAGGGCGGTGATCGCGCTGTTCGGAAAGTTGTGGGCCATCCACAAGGTTAGCGATCCCCAGCCGCAGCCCGCTTCGAACACGCGCATGCCATCCTTGATCTCAGCTCGCTCGCACGTTTGCCGCAACATATCTTCTTCGGCATCGGCTAGCGATGTGCGGCGTGTGCGGAAAAAGCACGCGCTGTACTTGAGCCGCGGTCCCAAGACGAGTTGGAAGAACTTGGCGGGGACTTCATAGTGCTGCTCGTTCGCTGCCTCGGTCGAGACTGCCAGCGGACTGTGGCGCAGGCTCCCAGCGAACTCCGACAAAGCTCGGCCCTGGTCCGATCCAGACCGCCGCATGTCGCGCAACCGTTGGGCCAACAGCCTGCGGATGCCGATGCGGATGAGTTGATCGGGAAGGCGACCCGATTCGGCCAGCGTGATGAGATTCATGAACCGTTCCGACCGACTGGGGTGGGGTTGACTTACGCATACCATATTAGAAATCCGACAACCCCCACGTTCAGCGGACCACGGAATGACCATCGAGCAAATCTTGTGCGTGAATCTTGGCGCGATTGCCTTGCTGTTCGTAGTGCTATGGGTCATCAGTCTGTCGCTGAAAGACGCCAGCATTGTCGACATCTTTTGGGGAGCCGGATTTGTCATCGTGGCGTGGCTGTCGCTTTGGATAGGCGGTGCGTGGTCATCCAGGGCTTTGGTGATCGTGGGTCTGGTCAGCATTTGGGGGTTGCGACTAGCAATCTATCTGGCCTGGAGAAACTGGGGTAAGCCGGAAGACCATCGGTATGCATCGATGCGAAAACGGTACGGAAATCGGTTTCCGGTGGTCAGTTTGTTTTTGGTATTCGGTCTGCAGGCCGCCGTGATGTGGGTTGTGTCGCTGCCGGTCCAAGTTGGAATCGCCAAGGCGGGACCATGGAACGCCGTCGCCGCGGTTGGGGCCGCGTTATGGTGCTGTGGGTTGTTTTTCGAGGCGGTCGGCGACGGCCAACTTGCCCGGTTCAAGGCCGATCCCGCCAATCAGGGCCGAGTCATGAACCAGGGATTGTGGCGGTACACACGGCATCCCAACTACTTTGGCGACTTTCTTGCTTGGTGGGGGCTTTACCTAGTCGCGGCTCAAGGGGATTCCTGGTGGTGGACTATCATCGGACCACTGCTGATGTCGGGATTGCTGATGCGCGTGTCAGGCGTAACGTTGCTGGAGAGTTCACTGCGAGACCGATTGGCGGGCTACGACGAGTATTTGCGGACGACCAGCGCTTTTTTCCCGCTGCCACCGAGGCGGGGATGACCGCCGAGTTGACATTGACGGCCCGTTGGGTTGTCAAAGGGCCGCTTGGCGCTATCACGCCAAGGTGGCTGCTGTTTCGTGTCAGGCGGCCGTTACTCTCCTAGCTTCGCGGAACGTGGTATGTCATTACCTGGTCGAGTTTCGTGGTTTCGCGTCACGCCCTTTTTCCTGTTGCACGCGGCCTGTCTGCTGGTATTGGTTGTCGGCTGGAGTTGGGTTGCGATCGCGGTCGCCGTTTTTGTTTACGGCTCGCGGGTCTTCGGGCTGACGGCTTTCTATCATCGCTACTTTTCTCATCGGTCCTTCAAGACCAGCCGAGTGGTACAATTTCTGGGGGCTTTATTGGGCAATGCGGCGGGACAGCGGGGACCTATTTGGTGGGCGGCCCATCACCGCCACCATCACCGGGCATCCGACAAGCCCGATGACATTCATTCTCCCGTCCAACAGGGATTCATTTGGAGCCACATGCTGTGGTTCATGACCCGCGAAGCCTATCGCACGGATCATCGTGTCGTGAGAGATTGGCTCAAGTTTCCGGAACTGAGGTTTTTGGAACGATTCGACTTCCTCGCGCCGGCCTTGCTGGCGGTCGCCATGTTTCTTCTCGGCGAAGTGCTGCGGTTGGTTTGGCCGTCGTCGGGAACCAATGGCTTTCAAATGCTGGTATGGGGATTTGTCATTTCCACGATCGCGCTCTACCACGTCACATTCGGAATCAACTCGCTGGCGCACACGTGCGGAACTCGCCGGTATGAAACCAACGACGACAGCCGCAACAATCTGTGGCTCGCTCTGCTGACATTCGGTGAAGGCTGGCACAACAACCATCACCACTTTCCCTCGTCTTCGCGGCAAGGATTTCGCTGGTGGGAGATCGATATTTCTTATTACCTGTTGGTGTTCATGTCGTGGTTCGGGCTGGTGTGGGACTTGAAGACGGTTCCCGCCCGCGTTCTCGTACCTTCCGCGGGCTTGGCCCAAAAAAGGGCGTAGTCGTGCGCTTTGCAATCATCGGAACGGGCATTAGCGGAAGCTTAGCGGCCCGACTGCTTTCCACTCGTCACGACGTCACGGTCTTCGAGGCGAATGGTTATGTGGGTGGACATGCGAATACCGTCGACGTGACCGCGCTCGGCGGAAGCTATTCCGTGGATACCGGATTCATGGTGTTCAATCGGCGAACCTATCCTAACTTTTGCCGCATGCTCGAAATGCTCAGCATCCGGTCGCGTCCGAGCGATATGAGCTTCAGTGTCCGCTGTTCCAAGAGCGGATTGGAATATCAAGGCAGTTCTTTGAATGGGCTGTTCGCGCAGCGACGGAACTGCATTCGCCCCTCGTTCCTGCGGATGCTCGGCGACATCGCCCGCTTTAACCGAATGGGGACCGCCGCGGTTGCCAGCAGCGAATTGAAAGACGGGCGGACCGTGGGCGAGTTCGTCAACCAGTGCGGGGTTGGCAGGCGGTTCATCGACCAATATCTAGCCCCGATGGCGGCCGCGATCTGGTCGAGCAAGCCACGAGCCATTCTGGACTTTCCGGCGGATTTCATGCTGGGGTTCTTCGCCAATCATGGACTCATGCAGCTTCGCGATCGGCCTCGGTGGCGGACCATCGTGGGCGGCTCAAAAAACTATTTGGCCGCGCTGCTAGAACCGATTCGCCAGCGGATTCGCCTGAACTGCCCGGTCAGTTCCGTAACTCGCACGGACACGGCGGTATCCGTTACACCTGCCGGTGGCTACGCCGAGCGCTACGACCAAGTCGTATTCGCTTGCCACGCGGATCAAACGTTGAAGATGCTGAACGACGCGACAACGGTCGAGCGTGAAGTCCTGGCGGCGTTCCCTTATCAGCCGAACAAAGCCGTCTTGCACACGGACACCAACTTGCTGCCCAGGCGGCGACGGGCGTGGGCAAGCTGGAACTATCATATTCCGCGCAACGAAGAACAAGCCGCGTCGGTGACTTACGATCTAAGCCGCTTGCAAAAGTGCAACTCGCCCAGCCCGCTTCTGCTGACGCTGAATGAAAACGCGAGCATCGATCCGGCAAAGATCCTGCGTACGTTCACCTACGATCATCCCGTCTTTTCGCGAGATACGATCGCCGCGCAGCGGAGATTCTCGGAAATTAGCGGACACCATCGGACCCATTTTTGCGGCGCTTACTGGGGTTATGGCTTTCACGAGGACGGCGTGAACAGCGCCTTGGCCGTCGCCGCCGACTTTGAAATCGGACTTGAAGCATGCACAGTTGCATCTATGAAGGAATCGTCACGCATCGTCGCCGCGAGCCGGTAGCTCATCAATTCCAGAATCGACTATTCATGGTCTACTTGGATCTTAACGAGTTGCCGTCGCTTGTTGGCCGCGGGCATTTGATATCGAACAGCGAATACGCAAGCTGTTCGTTCCAACGCCGCGACCATCTGTTCGACCGTTCCCAGTCGCTGGCCACCGAACTGCGACACGTCATTCACCGCGAAACAGGATGTTGGACGAACGGCCCGATTCGGATCCTGACCCAACTGCGCTGCTTGGGCTACTACTTCAGTCCGCTCAACCTGTTCTATGTTTACGACGATCAGGGAGACCAACTCGAATACATCGTCGCGGAAGTGAACAACACTCCCTGGAACGAACGCCATTGTTACGTGTTGTGGGACGGGAATCGGGCAAGCGATGGCGGTACGCTAAGCTTCGCGCATCCCAAACAGTTCCACGTATCGCCATTCATGGACATGGCGATGGATTATCGTTGGCAGCTTACCCAGCCCGACTCGACGGTGACGGTGCGGTTGGCGAATCAGCGAGGTTCGCGTGTGCACTTCGAGGCGGCCATGCATCTTCAACGCCGCGAGTTGGACCGCCAACAACTGCGTTACATGACGCTGCGTTATCCGCTGATGAACGCCCGGATCATCGCGGCGATTTACTATCAAGCCTGGAAACTTTGGTGGAAAAAATGCCCATCCTACGTACATCCAAAAAAACTAAACATCCGGCCGCTGGGTCCAGTATCGTCGGCGCGTGCTTCGACCAAGACCAAACCCGCGGGATAGCCACGTTCTGGCAACGCTCGATGGATTCGAGCTGCTTGTTCCGCCGAGCCGTTTTGCGGCGACTTTCCCAACTTGAACAGGGCCAACTGACGTTGGTCGATCAGAGCGGGGCCCATGAGTTTGGGCAGGTGGGCGATACGGGAATCGCCGCCACGATCACGGTCCACGACCGCCGCTTCTATCGCCAGGTCGTACTCGGTGGCGGACTGGGAGCGGCCGAAGCTTACGTTCGCGGCTACTGGGATTCATCCGATCTGACGGCCGCCATGCGCGTGCTGGCCAGAAACTCCGAGGCGCTGGCGGTCATGGAGAAAGGCCCCGCTCGAATGCTGCGCCCCCTTCGATCGGCGGCGAATTGGCTGCGTCGCAACACGCCGTCCGGGAGCAAACGGAATATCGCCGCCCATTACGATTTGAGTAACGACTTTTTTGCATTGATGCTCGACCCGACGATGACCTATTCCAGCGGAGTGTTCCCGTCACCGGGTTCGACGTTGCAAGAAGCGTCGATCGAAAAGTACGATCGAATCTGCCGCAAGGTGCAATTGACCTCAAGCGACCATGTGCTTGAAATCGGCACGGGCTGGGGAGGCTTCGCCCTGCACGCCGCGCGGAACTACGGCTGTCGAGTTACCACGACGACCATTTCCAAGCAGCAACATGCGTTCGCCGTTCGCCGAATCCGTGAGGCTTCGCTCGAAGACCGCGTAACTCTGCTGGGCGACGACTATCGCGACCTCCACGGCCAGTATGACAAGCTGGTATCGATCGAGATGATTGAAGCCGTGGGCGAAAGATTTCTGCCGGTCTACTTTGCCAAGTGCTCCGAGTTGCTCAAGCCAGACGGGATGGCCGTCTTGCAGGCGATTACGATTCCGGATCACCGGTACGATCGCTACCGCAAGTCGGTGGATTTCATTCAGCGCTATATCTTTCCCGGCGGCTTTCTACCCAGCATGGGCGCGATCGCCAACTGCCTGGCAAAAGCGACCAACTTCCGCTGGTATCATACGGAAGACTTTGGCGCGCACTATGCCAAAACACTGGCACTATGGCGTCACAATTTCTGGCACCATCTCAAAGCCGTGAAGTCGCTGGGCTTCGACGACCGTTTCATCCGCACCTGGCACTACTACCTGTGCTACTGCGAAGCCGGTTTTCATGAGCGGCAAATTGGCGTGTCCCAGTTACTACTGACCAAACCGGCCTGCCGACGAGATCCGCTATTACTGCACGGGTGACCGCTTTGCACGGGTGACCGCTTTGCACGGTTTGACCGCTAAGCTAAGGCTTCGCCCGGTTAGCCGTGGGACCACGCCCCCAGAGCGCGACGAACCACGACCAATTGCCCCAGGTGATATGCATTGTGATCGGCCACTAACAGTGCTTCACGCAAGATCGTGTGCCCCGCTTGGCCGTGCGGGATTGGTGCCAACAGATCGACATTGCCATCGCTCACTAAATCTTGCATCGCTTGCAGATCCTCGCGAAATGTTCTGACGCTTTGCTCCCACGCATCTTCGGTTGGCGGCGCGTCTCCGTCCGGCCAACAACCGTGCGGAAAGTCCGGCGAGACATGGTCTGGATTGCGGCTATACTCCAAAATGTCCCATTGGCAAATTCGCAAGTGCTCCAGCAACCGCCACGGAGTATGGTCCAAACCGTCGGGCCGCGCGCCGCGCAGTTCCATCGGCAATCCGTCAACAGCTTTGTCGAAATCCACATGAGCTCCGCCTCCCTGGAGCAACGTCACCACATGTTCTCTGAGTAGCCGGTCCGCGTTCATGATCGTTGGCCTCTGGGTTGAAAGGAGCCGTGGTTCCACACGTCGCAAAGCGAAGTGCAGGGTGCAGTCTAAAGATCGCATGGGCCACCGCAACTCTCGTCCTCGGATTTCCAGTTCATGAAACGCCGGTTCCAGGCTTTGGGTTACGAGAGCCGGCAATGCGACACTGCCTCGCTAGGCAATTTCTCGGCGGTTTGATAGTCTGGGCTGGTCGCCGAAGTTGAGCATTCACTTGCTTTATGCCAAGCCTATCCGGATCATCCTTGAAAACAGACCCCCCATGAACGTCGCCGTCGCCAACCCCAAGCCAAAACGCGAAGAACTTCATCCGGAAGAATCGCTGTGCGATTATTGTACCGCCAAATGTTGCCGTTATTTTGCTCTGCCGATCGACAAACCCAAAACGCACGAGGACTTTGAATTCATGCGTTGGTATTTGTTGCACGAGCGGGCTTCGATTTTCACGGAAGACAACACCTGGTATTTGTTGGTACACACTGTCTGCAAGCACCTGCAACCCGATCAGCGATGTGGAATCTACGAAACGCGACCCCAAATCTGTCGCGACTATTCGACGAAGAATTGTGAATACGAAGACGATTGGACGTACGATCGCTACTTTGAAACGCCCGAGCAGGTCGAGGAATACGCCGACGCCGTCCTGTCCCGTAAGACCGACGGCAGCATTCGCGGGCGCAAGCCGTCGCTGCTGCCCATTATCGCATGAGTAATTAAAGAACAATGGCCGATCGCATCACGCCGCGGACGCTGAGTGGTTTTCGCGACTACTTACCGAAACAAATGCTCGCTCGCGAGCAATTGATTGATACCGCGCGGCGCGTCTATCGCTCGTATGGATTCAGTCCCATCGACACGCCGGCGCTGGAGTATCTAGAAATCTTGACCGGCAAAGGCGGCGAGGAAACCGATCGCCAGCTTTATCAATTCGAAGACCAGGGCGGACGTCGCGTCGGGATGCGATTCGATCTGACAGTGCCGTTGGCGCGGTTCGTCGCCCAGCACGCGAACGAACTGGGAGTGCCATTCAAGCGCTATCACATTGCCACGGTCTGGCGCGGCGAACGGGCGCAACGCGGCCGTTACCGCGAGTTCATGCAATGCGACTTCGATACGATCGGCACCAAGTCCGTCACCGCTGATATCGAAACGTCGCTGGTCATTTACGATCTTCTGAAGCAAATTGGGTTCGCCAACTTCACGATCCACGTCAACAATCGCAAGGTACTCAACGGCCTGCTAGATAAGCTTGACCTTTCCGACAAATCGGTCGCCGTCCTGCGGTCGCTCGACAAGCTGGCCAAAATCGGTCGCGAAAAAGTGTGCGAGGAAATAATGACGGCCGCCGGCGCGACACAGCAACAGGCGGAAGACATCCTCAGCATGGCGGATCTGTCGGGCACGGACGACGAGATCCTTCAGCAACTGGAAACACTGGTCGCTGGCAACGAGGTTGGTGAAGAAGGCGTGGTCAGTTTGCGGCAGGTCTTGGAAGGCGTCCGCGCGGCCGGAGTCGAAGCGGAACGATTCAAGCTCGACGTCTCGATCGCTCGCGGGCTGGATTACTACACGGGCACCATCTTTGAGACGTTTCTTGATGCCTTGCCGTCGATCGGCAGCGTCTGTTCCGGCGGCCGCTACGACAATCTGGCCGAGCTTTATACTTCGCAAGAGCTGCCTGGTATCGGCGCTTCGCTGGGGCTGGACCGTCTGTTGGCGGCGATGGAAGAGTTGGAGATGATCGAAAGCGCGTCGACGCCGGCGCAAGTCTTGGTCACCTACTTTGACAAGGATCGGCTAAATGATTACCTGCGGCTGGCCAGCCAATTACGGGCCGCATCGCTGAACGTGGAAGTCTATCCCGATGCCAAAAAGCTTGGCCAGCAACTAAAGTACGCCGACCGCCGCGGCTTTCGAGTTGCCTTGATCGCGGGCGAGCAGGAATTTGCCGCAAACAAGGTCCAACTCAAGGATTTGCAATCGGGCGACAAGCTCGACATCTCCATGGAAGACGGCGTCGACGAACTGGTCGCCGCGATTGAAAGATGCTGCGGCGACGCCCAAGAACCGACCAAAAGCTAATTCTAGTCTTGGCCTCGAACCCCGCGTCCTTAGGCGTTTGGGTTGAGTTCTCCCATGTTCCGTTCCTGAAATAGCGTGCGTTCGACGGAAGTTTGTTGTTTTCACCTAGGCCGCTATTTATCATGCCGTTACGTCGTTTAGTCACCGCACCCTGTTATCTCGATAGGCAACTTTGATGATTAGAAGAAACTGCGTCGTCGCTGGGTATTTTGGCTTGTTGATCTTGCTGCTGATCCCCTTGGCGAAGGCACGTGCCGACGATGGCGGTGAGCGGCCTAACTTCGTGGTGGTCTATTGCGATGATTTGGGATACGGCGATTTGGGCTGCTTTGGGCATCCGACCATTCGTACTCCCAACCTGGACCGCATGGCTGCCGAGGGCATGAAGTTGACGCAATTCTATTCGGCGGCTCCGGTTTGCACGCCCAGCCGCGCGGCGCTGATGACCGGTCGCTTGCCGGCCCGTAACGGAATGTGCAGCAACAAACGCCGAGTACTCTTCCCTAATTCCAAAGGAGGCATTCCCGCCGCCGAAATCACGCTGGCCGAAGCGTTGCAAGCGAAAGGTTACGCCACGGCCTGCGTTGGAAAATGGCACTTGGGGCATTTGCCCCAATTCTTGCCGACGAACAACGGCTTTGACTATTACTACGGCATTCCTTATTCGAACGACATGGATCGCGTGGCGGGCACACCGAAAGGGCGTGAGGCATTTTGGAATCCCAAGGTGAAATACTGGAATGTTCCACTGCTGCGAAACGAGCAAGTCATCGAACGCCCCGCCGATCAAACGACTATCACCAAGCGTTACACCGACGAAGCGGTTCAGTTCATTCGATCGCATCGCGACGAGCCATTCTTTTTATACCTGCCGCACAGCATGCCGCATGTGCCGCTGTTTCGTTCCCGGAAGTTCGCCGACCGTAGCCCGCGCGGACTGTACGGCGATGTGATCGAAGAAATCGATGCGTCGGTGGGCCAAGTTCTGGATACGCTGAGGGCCCTGAAGCTTGACAAGAAAACGTTGGTCATTTTCAGCAGCGACAACGGCCCGTGGCTTGTTTTCGATGATCATGGCGGGTCGGCCGGACTGCTGCGCGACGGCAAGGGCAGCACTTGGGAAGGCGGCATGCGCGAGCCGACGGTGGCCTGGTGGCCCGGAAGGATCAAAGCGGGCAGCGTCCGTCATGACGTGGCCAGCACGATGGATATCTACGCCACGCTGCACGCGATCACGAAGACGCCATTGCCGTCGGATCGCGTTCTCGACAGTTACGACTTGTCACCCGTGCTGTTCGGCACGGGGTCCAGCAAGCGGGAACGCCTCTTTTACTATCGCGGTTACAAGTTGATGGCCGTTCGCGAGGGTCCGTGGAAGGCGCATTTCATCACCCAAGATGCGTACGGTCCGGGATCTCGCAAGGCGGTGGAGCACGACACGCCGCTGCTGTTCAACCTGGAAGTTGATCCTTCTGAAAAGTGGAACGTGGCGGAAAAGCATCCCGAGGTGATTGCCAAAATTCGCCAGGCGGTCGCCGCGCACCAGAAGGAACTGGAACCCGCGGTCTCGCAACTTGAAAACGAGAATCTTGAATGATTCGCGAGCGGGCGGGTGCCCTTGCCAAACGCGAACGCCCCGCTCCGGCGGTTGTCGGCAAACCGTGAATCTGTCAGGATAACACGCCACGAAACGCCATCAAAAATGAGTGTCCGAGAGAGCTACGCATGAACGCATTTCCTGAAGTCGAAAAGATTCGTTACGAAGGTCCCGATTCGAAAAATCCCTTGGCATTTCGTTGGTACAACGAAGATGAAGTCGTCGAGGGAAAGACGATGAAGGAGCATATGCGGTTTAGCGTCGTCTACTGGCACACCTTTCGCGGAAACGGCAGCGACCCTTTCGGTGCCGCAACGATGGTTCGCCCTTGGGAAGATGGCACGGACTCGGTCGAAAACGCCGTCAATCGCGTGCGCGTTGCTTTCGAGCTGATCGAAAAACTGGGCGCGCCTTACTATGCCTTTCATGACCGTGACGTCGCGCCGGAAGGAGCCAATCTGGCGGAATCGAACAAGAATTTGGATGCCGTCGTGGCGGTCCTCAAGCAAGAACAAGAACGGACCGGCATCAAGTTGCTGTGGGGCACGGCAAACCTGTTCAGCAATCCGCGATTCATGCACGGAGCCTCGACCAGTTGCAATGCCGACGCGTTTGCCTTCGCCGCCGCCCAGGTAAAAAAATGTCTGGAAGTCACCAAGGAACTGGGAGGCGAAAACTATGTGTTCTGGGGCGGGCGCGAGGGTTACCAGAATCTGTTCAACACCGACATGCAACGCGAACTGGATCACATGGGCCGGTTCATGCACTTGGCGGTTGACTACGCGAATCAAATTGGCTTCGACGGCACGTTCCTGATCGAACCCAAGCCCAAGGAACCGACCAAGCATCAGTACGACTCGGACGCGGCGGCCTGCATTAACTTCCTGCGAGCTTACGATTTGACCGAGCGGTTCAAGCTAAACGTGGAAACGAATCACGCGACCCTGGCTGGCCACACGATGATGCACGAATTGGACTACGCCGGGCATCAAGGCTTGCTCGGCTCGATCGACGCCAACACGGGCGACTTGATGTTGGGCTGGGACACCGACCAGTTTCCCACGAACATTTACTTGACGACCGAAGTCATGTTAATGCTGCTTAAGCATGGCGGCGTGGCACCGGGCGGCGTCAACTTCGACGCCAAGGTGCGTCGGGAGAGTTTCGAGCCAATTGACCTCTTCCACGCGCACATCGGCGGCATGGACGCTTTCGCTCGCGGGCTGAAAATTGCCGCCGCGATTCGTGCCGATGGCGAACTGCAAAATTTTGTCCGCGATCGTTACGCAAGCTGGGACACGGGCATCGGCAAGCAGATCGAAGACGGGCAAGCCGACTTCAACGCGTTGGAAGCTTATATGCTCGAAAAGGGCGAAGCGGCACCCAATCAAAGCGGCCGCCAGGAAATGCTCGAGCACCTGATTAACCGCTACATTTAGCGAGTATTACGTTTGCTCGGGGCATGATGCGACGAGCGGAAACCGACGGACGAAGAAACGAAGTGCGGGACCGCTGCTATCAATGTTTTCGTCCGATGTCGCTTTGCTTTTGCGAGGCGATTCCGCGCATCGATAATCGCACGGACGTTTTGATTCTGCAGCACGTGGGCGAGCGGTTTCATCCGTTCAATACAGCAAGGATCGTGCGAAAGGCCCTGCGTCGCTGCCATCTGATCGTGGATCACAACTTGCGCATGGCCGCACATCAGCTACCGATCCAGAAGGGCGCGGGCCTGTTGTATCCCCAGGTCAACGCGCCCGCGCTGACCGAATTGTCCGCCGCTGAATTGCCGAGCCAGCTGGTGATTATCGATGGAACCTGGCATCAGGCGAAAACGATCGTTCGCGATGTTCCTCAACTTTGGGATCTGCCCTGCTACCGCTTGGCTCCTTCGTCACCCGGTCAATACCGCATTCGGCGGGAACCGGATGCCCACAGCCTCTCGACGTTGGAGGCAACGGTGGCCGCGCTGCAAGCCTTGGAACCGAACACGGTCGGTTTGCAACAGTTGCTGTCCGCCTTCAACAAGATGGTGGAAGATCAGTTAGGGCATCCGGCCACGCATGCGGAGTGGCGGCGAATCAAGGCTCGGGGATCGCGGCCCAAAGATATACCGCGCGCCCTACTGCAACCACCAGACAGCCTGATCGTTGCTTATGGAGAGGCGACTCCGGGACGACCCCCACTGCGCAGGGCGGCTCCGCGACCTGTCAACTGGGTCGCCCGGCGCTTGGGTACGGATCAACGATTCTCTTGTCGGCTCCGGCAGCAGCAACCACTTTCCGATGCCGACTTGCAACATATGCGGCTGTCGGCCGCGGACTTTGAAGGTGCCCTGACGGAGGAGGAGTTCCGCCGCCGCTGGAGCCGATTCTTGCGACCCAACGATGTATTGATTGTTTACCACCCGAAGACTTACCAACTCCTGCGGAACATCGACGCATTGCAACCGCGCTGTCTGGTCCTGAAGTCGATCTTTCGAAAGCGGCGAACCGGATTTCGTTCGCTAGAGGATCTCATGTCGGCCGAGGGCGTGATACTCACAGCGAGCGAGGACGACAGCCGCGCGAAACGGCGGCTCGATATGGCCGTGGCGATGGTCGAACATCTCAGAGTTCGCCACGGAATCCCTCAATATGGTAATGGGCTTGATGCGTGCGAATGAACTTCATTCACGGCATCGCCCAGGGATCGCTGCTACAATGGGTCTGGGCCCAGCACGTTGGCGAAGGACCGCAGGTTAGATGACTTCGCGAACGAGCATCGTGGTGCAAGCCTAATTGCAGCTCAATTGCATGCGAATTCTAAAAACACAGCCTCGGAGATTCCTGATGCCACGACGTAACTTGCAGATTGGATTCATGATCGTCAGCCTGGCGCTGCTGTTAGTCCTCATTGGTAATTCGTCATTCGCGGCCGATTTGTTTCGAGCCCAAGGTGAAATGACGGGTGAGGTTTCCGCGACATCCGCGATCGTGCAGACTCGGTTGACGTCCGTCGAAAGCAATGTCGGCGGCGATGTGCCCGGCGCGGCGGGAGCCGTGCGATTCGAATACGCCGACAACGATGAATTCAAGGCGTCGCAACTAACCTCGTGGCAAATGGCTCGCCCCGAATCGGACTTTATCGTCAAATCCGTCTTGCGTGATCTAAAACCGCGTACGCGTTATTACTATCGCGTACATTTTGGCACCACTCGGGATGACACCCGGCCAGGGTCGACTTGCAGTTTTCGAACTTTGCAGGAATCGGCCGGAACCGAACCCGTCAGTTTTGTCGTGGTGACGGGCATGAATTACAGCTCGTTTCATGGCGCGAAGCGTCCAGAGAAGGGTCCTCGCCCGGACCGTGCCGCGGGATTTCCGGCGCTCAAGGCCATGCTCAAGATGAAGCTCGACTTTTTTGTCGGCACGGGAGACAACGTGTACTACGACGGCCGCGTTTTCAAGGCGAAGACCTTGCCCGACTTACGGCGCAAATGGCACGAGCAATTCGTCCAGTCGCGATTCGTGGAACTCTTTCGCAACGTGCCGACTTACTGGGAAAAGGATGATCACGATCATCGTTACAACGACTGCGACCGAGCAGGCGATCGCCAGCCGTCTAGCGAACTAGGAATTGCAACTTTTCGCGAGCAGATGCCAGTTGTTGACCCGGCGGATTCAAAATCCAAAACGTATCGCACCTTTAGAGTGAATCGCGATTTGCAGATTTGGCTTGTCGAGGGGCGCGATTATCGCAGCCCGAATCGCATGGCCGACGGACCGGAAAAGACCCTGTGGGGAGCCGAACAGCTCGCTTGGCTGAAGTCGACACTGCTGGCGAGCGACGCGACGTTCAAGTTGTTGATTTCCCCGACGCCGCTGGTGGGCCCGGACGATGCTTATAAGATCGACAATCACACGAACCATAAGGGATTTCGCCGCGAAGGACGTGAGTTCTTCAGGTGGGTCGTCGCGCATGATCTTCATCAGCAAGGTTTTTACACGCTTTGCGGTGACCGCCATTGGCAGTATCACTCGAAGGATCCGCTCGGCATCGAAGAGTTTTCCTGCGGAGCGCTGGTGGATGAAAACTCGCGGCTGGGCCGCAAGCCGGGCGATCCTAAATCGACCGACCCCGACGCGGAAGTGCATCAGTTCTATACCCAGAAAAAGGCATCCGGCGGGTTTCTCAAAGTGACGGTTGGCCCCGGCACCAAGCGGAACACGGGCAGCGCTCGCTTCACATTTTTCGACGACGAAGGCAAAGTTCTCTACGAAACCGAAAAAACAAGAGCGGTTGCCAAGTAGGACGCGAAGTCGACTGCGAGCAGGGCTCCTCGATCGACTCTCGCCATTGAGGCCGAAACAGTCGCCACGGATCGCCGCGTGTGAGATAATATCGGCGCGGCCCGACGAACTAAACAGCGGAGAGTTACCATGTTGAAGGTTGGGTGTGATGTTGCAGTGCGTTATGGGTACCTTGTCGCCGTGCTGATCGGCTTTGGCCTCCCGCCATGCGGCGCGACGGCGCAAGATGATCCTCGGGGCCAAGCCAGCGCCTCGGCCATTCTCGAGGATTTCGAGAAAACTTGGGACGACAAAAACTGGCGGCCGAGATATATGCGGCCACTGGACGACGTGGGCTGGCGGCATCGCATGACCGCCCTTCAGAGGCTTGCCCGGCAGGGCAAGCAGGGGGCTGCCGATTTGGCAAAAGCACTGGAAAGTGATTCCGCGCCGGTTCGAGCGCTGGCCGCGCAGGCGCTGGGATACTGTGGCGATTCCGACATGCGTGCGGCCCTGGGCAAGGCCGCCGAAAAAGATGCCAGTCCGGTGGTCCGTCTGTATGCCGCCGATTCGCTGGGAATGCTGGGGGGCCGTGAATTTGACAAGCTACTGCGACGGTTGCAGCCCAACGAAAAGAACGGCGATGCCAAACGCCACCTGCAATATGCGTTGGACCGAGAAGGCCGCCCAATCGATGCGAAGGATCTCAAGCGTTTGAGCGACTGGAGGACCAACGAACTCGCGACGGCCGAAGTTGGCAAGCTGGCCCCCGATTTTGAACTGACGTCCATTGATGGGAAGAGCATTCGATTGAGCGATTTTCGCGGCAAGAAAAGCGTCGTGCTGGTCTTTGTCTACGGCGACACGTGACCCGTGTGCCATGGCCAGCTCGCGCAGTTGCGCGACAAACTGCAAGACTTCGAGGATGCGGGTACTCAGTTGTTGGCGGTCGACCCGCACGAATCTTATTCGGCGAAGCGATTTCTAAGAGATGTCGGGCTCAATGCCGGCAGTGTCGGCTATCCCCTGCTTCAGGATCCAACGCAGACAGTCAGTGCCGCCTATGGTGTGGCCATGCAGATGCGAATCCACACGGAGCTAAGCAACCGGCCCGCCACGTTCGTGATCGATCGCGATGGCATCATCCGATATGAGCGCCGCGCCACAACGTTCGCCGATCGTCCCTCGCCCAGCGGACTGCTCAAGGAAGTTCTTAAGTATAAATAGCGATCTGGGGCCCACGACTGGTGAACTCCGCGCCCCGGAAACTATCTAATTTTTTCGCTTGACAACGGGGCGTGTGTGTCACTATATTGACATGTGCCAGTAAAATGACACATGTCAATTGATTGGCACCCCTCATCCAGGAAAGGCGCAATGGACAAGAAAAAGAAACGCGGCTTGGCAGCTCGCGAGCAACAGATCATGGATGTTCTGTACCGGCTGGGAAAGGCATCCGTCGCCGACGTGCGGGCCATGCTAAACGACCCGCCGAGCTACTCGGCTGTCCGAACCATGATTGGGAATCTTGAACGGAAGGGCCTGGTGCGCCGAGATCGTACGGAGGTGAAACACACTTATTCGCCCGCCAAGTCGAAGCGATCAGCCAGCCGTTCAGCGTTGCGCGGAGTCATGGAGACGTTTTTCCCGGAATCGCCGGGGGACGCGTTGGCGGAGATGATTCATGATTCCGCAAAGAATCTGACCGTCGACGACTTGGACCGAATAGAGAAGGCAATCGAACAAGCTCGTAAAGAAGGCAAATAGCAATGAACCACCATCTGTTTCGATTCGTTGGCAGTGACGTTCTCAGTATGGGCCTTTCCGCCGAGACGATTCCCTTTTTCCTGATGGACACTGCCGCCAAGTGCTTTTTGCTACTTCTGGGAATATGGCTGGTCGCCAGCTTGCTGCGAACTTGGTCGGCGGCGGCCCTTCATCGATTGTGGACCCTGGGGTTTTGCGGGTGCCTTGCTATTCCTGTAATAACACTGTTCTTGCCAACCTGGTCGATAGCGGTTTTTCCTGCGTCTTGGCTTGGTGAATCGCCGGGCCCCAGCATTGCAACGACGAATGCGGAGGTCCACGGTGGTTCGCTGGAGCCAGTCAGTTGGGCAATCGCGGAGGGTGCTGGAGCGCCGGTAATCCCGAATCCGATTTCAGCTCTCCCAACAACTCACGAATCGAAACCGGCAGCGACCGACCACGGAACAGTTTCAATCAACTCGCAGCCACCGAGCAAACTAGTAGACGCCACGCCGTCCATGCCGAGCGGCCGTGCGCCCGTCAAGGAAGCTTCTTTCCAATTATCGTGGGCGGCCGCCTGCCTTGTCATTTGGGTTGGCGGAATTGTGTTGTGCCTACTGCGAACCGTGTGGCATCAACTATCGCTCGCGCGAGTCCTTCGTCGTAGCTGCGTCCTCGAAGACAAAGAATGGTCCCAAGCCGTCGTCGATGCATCGCGGTCTCTGGAGTTCACGCGCAAAGTTGAATTGCGAAAACTCGATGGTGCCGAGTCGCCAATGGTTAGCGGCATTCTGCGGACGATCGTCTTGCTTCCCAGCAACGCGAACAGTTGGGATTCGGCACGTCGCCGCGTGGTTTTGTTGCATGAACTTGCACACGCGAAAAGATACGATGTGTTGACGCAGGTCATCGCCGGTTTGGTGTGTGCCTTGCACTGGTTCAACCCCATATGCTGGGTTGGTTTGCTGCAAATGCGGAAGTTGCGAGAATTGGCTTGCGACGATCTGGTCGTTTCCTGCGGTGCACGAGCCACGGACTACGCCAGTGTTTTGTTGGACGTCGCCAAATCTTATCAGCATCGAAATCTGAGAGCCGCCATTGGCATGTCGCGCGGTTCGAGTTTCGAGCATCGCATTTTGGCATTGCTCGACAAAGCCCGCAGTCATGTATCGCTCACTCGAAGGGCGGCCTTCACATTGTTGATGGCGGCAACGGCAATCGTTGCGATGCTTGGATCGCTGCGGCTGCAGTCTCAAGAGGTTCCCCCAGCGAAGGAAGTTGGCGAAGCTTCAGGCCAGGCCGGAGAATCCGACAAGCCGAAGCCTGAAGGTGCTGATTCGCGCGCTGAAAAGTCCGCGAAGGAATCGAAAGCCGACGACGATATCCGCACGATGGAGATTCGCGTTCGGGACGAACAGGGCAAGCCAATCGAGGGAACCAAGGTACATGCTTCTGTCTGGGATCTGGCGAGCCGCAATGGCAAACGTAGATTTACACCCAACGCCGACTATCTCACCGACGCCGAGGGAATTGCCGCGATCAAGATTCCTCGCAAGCTTCGGATTCTCAGACTTTGGCCCAGTAAGAGCGGCTATGTGCCGCAATTTGTCAACTTTACACAAGGCACTCACGACGATGGAAAGCTCATTCCCGGCCGTTACGAATTCAAATTGGCCAAGGGAACCGAACTCGGCGGCAAGGTCGTCGACGATAGCGGGAAACCGATCGCCGGCGTTGGGGTTGCAGTCAGAGTGGAAGCGAAGGAACCGCGATGGGGTGCCAATCCAAAGCCGATCATCAGCACATGGCTAACCGATGAAGACGACGCCATCACCGACAAGAACGGGAAGTGGAAGATCGTCAACGCGCCGGCACCAGTTGGCGGCGAGGACCATCAGTTCTATCTGAAGTTCACGCACGAGGACTACATTAGCGATTCCAAATGGGGCGAACTGCAGCTTGAGCAAAAGCTGACGACGCCGATGCTGCGGGACGGCAGCGCGACATTGACGCTCAGTCGCGGTGTTCGGATCGTGGGCAAGGTTGTGTCTCCGGGCGGTCGCGCGGTGCCCAAGGGTCTGGTGATTTGGCACGACGATCCCTACGGCAGTTCTCAGGTTCACGAAGCCCAGATCGGCAATAAGGGGCAATTCGAGACCATCCCGCTTCCACCTGGCGAGCATCCCCTAACCGTCGTCGCGCCGGGATTCAGCCCTCAGCGGCGCATGGTGAACGTCGCCAAATCGATGGACGAACTTGTTTTTTCCATGCAGCGGGGAAAACGCCTAACGTTGAAGATCGTCGATCGGAGTGGCAATCCCATTCCCAACGCCTACGTCGGTGTGCGAGAGTGGCGTGGAGCCAAGTCGCTCTACAATTCTCGCCATTCCAGCGTTCTAAACTCTCGTATCCCTCGCCAATCCGACGAGAACGGCGTGTATCTATGGAACTGGGCTCCGGACGATGCCGTGACGTACCAAGTTTCCGCCAGGGATTTTTCATCAAATACGGTCACGCTAATCGCGACGGAAGCGGAACATGTCGTCAAACTCTCACGCGCGTTGATTGCTTCCGGCAAGGTCACTAACGCGAAGACCGGAAAGCCCGTGATGGAGTTTCGCGTCGTGCCCGTGATCGTCTTTCGTCCGGAGTTTCTGACCACCACGTTTGACGATCAAATGCCGGGCAAGGACGGCAGGTATGAAATCGAGTTGACGGACGATGGGGAAAGGGACTACCGCTACCAAGTCCGCATTGACGCCGACGGCTACCGGTCGGCCATTAGCGAGCAGACGTTTGGTTTGGGCGACGGCCACGTGACGCAGGATTTTTCACTAGAGCCGGCTGCGGCACGGCAAGGAACTGTTGTCGACCGGCAGGGAAAGCCAGTGGCGTCCGCCAAGGTGGTTCAAGCAACTCCCAGTATCTTGCCGGCGATGCGTAATGCCGCGCTGGAATGGGGTGGGCGGCGACTTGAAACGTCTGCCAACGGCCGCTTCCAACTGCCGGCTACATTCGAACCGATCCGTCTGCGGGTGATTCATGCATCCGGGTTCGCGGATGTATCGCGGAAGCCGGATGAGCCGATCGGGACCATTCAACTGCAACCCTGGGCAAAAGTCTCGGGCAAACTTTTGCAGGACGGGCGTCCGATCCCCAACGAGACGGTCTATTTCTTTCCGGTACTAAACGGTCGGCTGGGCGATCCTCGTTTTCAAGATTCTTTTACCGCGCCCACCGATGAGAATGGCCAGTTTGAATTTGATCGGCTTCCGCCCATCGCGGGTGCCGTGCGAGCATTGCTGGGCCCGTGGCAGGAATCGCCTTTGACATCCAGTCAAGCGGTGCCGCTTGATCTGAAGCCGGGCGAGAAAAAGGCAATTACCCTGGGCGGGACGGGCGTCGCCGTCACGGGAAGAGTTGCCGCCAGCGGTCGAAGCAATTCCAAACTCAACAAGAACTGGTCGCTGAACTACCTGATTCGCCGGGATGGCGGAATTGAGTTGTCGGAACGATTTCCGCAGCTCAGTTTCGATCCCGCTGGTCCTGTCCAGACATCGTGGTTTCTCGACCCAAGTAGTTCCGGTTGGCTGGGAACTCGCCAGAATCACTTCGTCAAGCTCGCTCCGGACGGCCGTTTTCACATCAGCGGCGTGCCGCCCGGAAAATATGATCTGGTATTGAGATTGTTCGAGCAGCCGACGGGCTGCCTTGTCGAAACGATCGGTGAACGGGTCGTACCCATCGAGGTCACCGCGGCCGATGCTGCCTCGGGAAGCAAGGATGTCGACGTGATTGAAGTTGAATGCCGATCCGGCCCGCGGGTCGGCCAGAACATGGGGCCCTATAAGTTCGTCGATACAAGCGGACGTGAACAATCGATCAAGGACCTGCGCGGTCGACATGTCGTGCTGCACGTATGGGCAAGCTGGTGCGGTCCCTGCCTGAAGCGCATGCCGGAAATTAAGGCAACCATCCAGAGCCTTTCCGATCAGCCGATCACCTTTGTTGGACTGAACATCGACAAGGATGTTTCACGAGCAAAAGCCGCGGCGAAGCGTGGTAGTTGGAACTGGTCGCAAAACTACTTGGGCGACGATTCCGACATGGGACGCCAACTGGCGATCAGTTCACTCCCGACCTATTTCCTGGTCGGTCCCGATGGTCTGCTGTTGGCCTCCACCGCAAATTGGACGGACATGAAAGATAAAATCGAAGCCGCATTGAAAGAGTAGCACGAACTATCTCGCGCACCTTTGTTTGTTGAGCGCCACTGGCTTCGCCCGTGCAGTTGAAGCTTGTTTCCGTTAATTGCACTGTCAGAGCCAGTGGGCAGCTATTCTTGCGGCGACGTTTTTTCGACCGCTTCATCATCTGGTGGCCGTTGCACGGGCGGCAGAAGCTCTGGGTGATTCTCCTGGTATCGGCGGAGCCCTTCACCAATTTCTCGAAGGTTCTGTTGCACCTGTTGCCGTCTGTCAGCCTCACGTCGGGCTTGCATCAGCGGCAGACCCAATCCCACCACGATCGGGGCGAGCAAAACGCCACCACATCCGAGAACCAAAGCCGCAATTCCCATTGCACTTACGGCTGGCCGGCCACGAGATTTCCTGATCGTGAGTATCCCGAGGACGATCGCTCCTAGGCACAACACCAACTGACCAACAAACAGGGACAATATCAACATGTGACAGGAATTGAAAAAGGACGGAATAGGATTCGACGAACCGGCAGACTAACCTATTCAAGCGCCGAAGAACATTGGCTGGTGAGTGACGGGACAATTCACGGCAGCGTTGATGCTCACGCAGTTTCACGGAACTCATCCAAATCGACCAACGCCGAAAGTCTGCTGTCTCGTTAATTGATATACACAAGAACGGCGTCCCCTTTGTCCTTTCGAAACTGAAATTCGTAAGGCAGCGGACGGAAATAGAGTATGGGAGTCGACCAAAACAGCGCCTGTCCCTCGGCGTCAACGCGGTCGTCGAAGTGGGGGAAGTCATGCTTTCCCCGTATTCCCTCGGCAACTTTGGTCGCGTATTTGCAATCGTTTACGGGAACAAATGCCAACAGTTTGAACTTGCTTTTGAAATAGCCAAACGTATCGACCTTGTCCGGCTGAAAGTGCTTGAGTTTGGCGATCGCGTCAAATAGGTCCGACTTCTTCACCTCGAAGCTGAAAGGAAAAGTGTTCAGCTTGAGGAAGTCCGCCCTATTTCGGCCAGCACTAGATCCGTCGGCATATTTTCCCGACACATCTTGCCCGGCAAAAGACTGCCGTTTTCCGACTTGCGTATCGATCACCGTGACCAGTTCTTTTTCAATGAGTGCGTCGAGAAAAAGTCTCTCGTCCTTCTTCTTGCTCTTGTTCAAAAGTGAAACGTCGGACGAGATTTTTAGAATCTCGGCTTCATCTTCCTTGAGGTAGCCGATCAAGTACATCTGATGTTCTCGATGCTCGACTGGACCGGTTTCCTTCTTCAGCACGAGATCGAGTGCCAACTTGGATTTCTCGGCGTGGGTTATCGTGATCGACGGAAGGTAGCATTCCCAAACTGGCGGATCGCGTTGGGCCCAAGCGGTCGAGGGGACGAGGAAACAAAGAAGTGCCAACGTAAGATGGAATTTCATCGACGCGATCCTTTCAGCCTGGCTTAAGTACTCGGCGCCTTATTCTTCAACCTTCTTGGCACGGGGAAATCGAACAGCAAGATCGTCGCCGTCCTGGCGATCTTCCCACCAACCATTTCCGGCATCATCGACTTGGTTGGCACCCACGCTGTACATCAGGTATCCGTCCGGTGTAAGTGAATACTTCAAGGGTCGCTCGACGAACGGGTCCCGCGGCAATTCGGCTATGTATTTCGGAGCCAACTTATCGAGCGATTCAGGAAAACGGCCGTGGTCGATATGGAATGCCGTCAGAGCGAGCGTGATGCGGGTCATGTCGAGGTCCAGGTCCGCTCGAGCCTCCGCGTCGATCGTCGCGATGGTCACGGGTAAGAACAAAGAAACGAGAACAGCGCCCACTTGCCGTCCGACCACCCTGCGGCGCGATCCCGCCAGCAGCAGCTTGAGCATAAATGCTTTCACGTTTGCAGCGCGTTCCGCCAACTTCTTTAGCTCAGCGTCGATGACGTCCAGTGCCTCTTTTTTCTCGAGGTAGGATGGCTTCCGCGCCGCTTCCACTAGCTTGTCATACCACTGGTTTCCGATCTTCATCGGCTCGTCCCAGTCGATCAACCTCTTGGCAAGTAGTCCCGTCAGTGTACTGGAGAGACTGCCATCGTATTCAATGCTGATGAATTCTTTGACGCCAGCCGTGTCGCGCGCCAGATGAGTGCAGGCGTCTAGAAACATGTAGCGCTCGCCAATGTTGATCGAGTCGGCCATGCGCGGAATGGGAGACAACTGCTCTAGTTGATCTCGAAATCCCAGCGCCTGCGGCGTCATTACCTGGCCACTTTGAGCAATGATGCGATCTCCGTGACAGGCGATTCCGTCCAGCGCGAGACCGACAAGACGCTCAATCAACCTGGTGCCTTGGGCAACATGTCTCGCTAGGCGATGAATCGTCATCAAGTCTTGCCAGGCGCCCTCTACATCGCCCGCGCTTAGCCGGTTCATCGCGCGTGCATTGAGCAATCGCCCCACGGATCGCGCGCTGTATACGTTCGGCATCAGCAGGGTAAGGATCATCGTGTCCCCGGCATCTGCAACCAGCGGCATATACCAACGGGACCTCTTCATCCCCGCAGTGATCACGGCCAACGGCTTTTCGTTGACTTCGATCCAGCGGGCCATGGTCGGCAGATCTTTCTTCGTGAATGGCCCCCGAGTCGATAGTTCTTGCTCGTGGTTCACTTGGTTGATGTCGATATCCATCAGTGGCGCAAGCTCGCTGAGCGTCACCAGATAATCGCCTTTCTCCGCCGGCATCTCGATTCCAAGCCGCTTGTAGAATTCCTTCTTGTATTCGACGGTCATCGAGCCCATTTCGCCACAGTTGGGCCCCATCGCCAGGGCCATCGCAACAGCCGCGTTGTTTTTGGGCGTGACACCCTTCGAGTACTGTTGATGCAATGCCTCGATGTAGTTGACGTATCCCTGGTCGCTCAGCGGCCCATCAATAAAGGTTGTTTCCTTGGAGACGGTGATCTTGGGCTGGGACGCTTTTTCTTTCTTCTCTTTTTCTACGCTGCCGGGTGCCTTGGCTGCGGGGTCTGGATCGTCCGCACGAACGTCGATCATCGGCATAACGAAGACGAATGCCGCCCATGCGACCAAGGCCGTGGCGCATTGCATGAAGGAGTTCCCGCGCGGGACGCCCATTGCCGCTCGATCCACAGCTTCAGAAGGACAACGGCAAGAAGGCGAGGCCAGTTGTTGATCGTGGAGTCTCCGCATGTTGGATTCGTTCACGGCTTCGCTTCTCCTGGAATTCAGCGACGTGACTTGCTACATAAAGAAACGCATTGCGATCAATCTGGCTGTCTTGAAACGGACAATTTGCAATTCGCAATATACTGTTGTCTGTGTTCAGTTCAGCATTTGCGAAACGAGTTGACCGTTGCGAAACTCAGCGATGATGTCAATGGTACCAACAATATTGTCGCAAAATGAATCGAGGTCTTCGGCCGGAATCCAGTACTCGAGAGTGGATTTGTCGGCCGCAGTCTGTATTTCGTAGTCGGATAGAAACTCGTTGCGGATTTGGAATCGTGTTACGAATCCTACGTAGTTGTGTTTGGCATCGGTTGAATTCCAATCACGCGCGATGGCGTCCGCGTAGTCCTGTGTGAGTACCGGATAAAAAATCGGTTGCCCTTCAAGTCTTGGTGGAAAACGTTTGAAACCGGATTGCTCTATCAATGCGAGTTCGTTTTCACCGATGGGGCGGTAAAGCATTGACAATCCGGTCTTTGGCGGTTTTCGTTTTGCGGCGTGATAGTCGACCGGGGAAAAGTCAGTGTCGCACAAACGACAATGCAATAGCGAAGTCTCGTCATTTTCAATGATGTCAACGTCGTGCGTCTGACGTTCACAATGTGGACAACGGAGCCCGTCGCGGGCGAGCATACCCGCAAGTTCTTGGGTTGCGTAAAAATTCCATTGCGAGTTGGTCATAATTAGGGTTCGATGACGCTCAGGCAAGTTGCCATGGTTTGCGATAGGTGGTGGTTTTGAGCCGCTTGTCAGCTTCTTCGTCGTTGATGACGCGTTCGGCTGCGGGGTCCCATTGGATGGCTCGGCCTAGTTCGTGCGAGACGTAGCCCAGGTGGCCTGGGGTGATCGAGCGATGGCCCGTTTCCGCCGGGGCGATGCAGGTTTCGCGCGACTTTACGCAGTCGAGGAAATTGCGAATATGATACGGATACGAGTACTTCGTTTTCCGTTCCACTTCCTTGGCGACGAATCGCGGGTCCGACGCCGTCAGTCCGCTGCGGTTGACGTAGATCCAACCCTCTTCCCCAATGAACTTGGTTCCCAATGGATTGCGGTTGGAAATCGAAGTCGTGATGCCTCCGGCGTACGCACAGCGAATGTCGTAATCCCGCGGTGTGTCGTAAATGTCGGTTTCGGGGAGCTTCCAGCCGACCGCCTCGACGTTAGTAGGCCCGTTTTGGTCCATGCCCATCCCCCAATGAGCGATGTCGTTATGATGTCCGATGAAGTCCATCAGCACGCCGCCGCCGTAGGCCCGGTGTCCGCGCCACCAGCGATGGTTGCGGGCACGCATGTAAGCCATCAACGGCGCGGGGCCCGTCCAGAAGTTGTAGTCGAGCTGTTTGGGAGGGCTCTTGCTGATCGCTTCGCCCATCGGTTTGGCGTAGCCGGGCGGAAGCCCCACTTCGACGCGGCGCAGTTGTCCGATGCGGCCGTCGCGGACCAATTCCGCCGCTCGGCGGAAATCGGGCCCCGATCGCTGCTGCGAACCGACTTGGAAAACGGCCTCGCGCCGCGCGACTTCTTGGTACACCAATTGCCCTTCTGAAAACGTGTGTGTCACCGGCTTTTCACAATAGACATCCTTGCCCGCGCGCAGCGCTTCGAGCGTGACCAGCGCATGCCAGTGATCGGGCGTGGCGACCACGACGACATCCACGTCTTCTCGGGCGCACAATTGGCGAAAGTCCGAGTGAACTTCCACGTCACTTTTGGCGCGCGACTTTGCGGCTTTCGCATAGTGGGAGTCGACCCGTTGTTTCGCCGGCTCGCGACCATAGGCCGTTCCCGTCCCCCAGGGCCGATCGCGATGGTGCAATTGATCAACGTCGCAAAGGGCCACGACCTGCACGTCCGGTTCGTCCAGCATGGCATCCAGCAAATTGAATCCTCGCGCGCCAAGCCCCACGACACCGACGGTGATCCGCGCGCTGGGTGCCGCTCGCGCCACAGTCCCCAGCGCCGTCGCGGACACGATGGTCGCGGTTCCCACGGTCGACGCAGCTTGAAGGAATTGTCGGCGGGAAAGTGAGTGGCTCATGGGCGAAGCACCTAAAAGCGGCAGGTAGCAGAGTTGCCCTTATGATAGTGCGGTGCATGGCAAATTGGAATTCAGAAGCTGGAATTCAGAAACGTCGGATTCAGATGTGTCGGATTCAATGAACACAGGTGCAATCTCCACCGATCCGCACTTCATCTGACGTTCCCGTCACTCGGCCGGGCCGGTTTCCTTCCGCTGTCGATGGCCCTCAGTCGTCGCACCGAGTCGAGAATCGCGACTATGCGATTTGAACATGGAGGATACCTCGCGGAAATCAAACTGCCAGCAAGATTGCCACGTCAACGTGTCGCAATGTTCGATGCGACGTTGTTATCGCCTTCGTCGGCTACCGAAACAACGGATCTTCAGGTCGAATCAAGCCAGCGGAAAATCACCAGCTACGGCCGTTCTGCCCCACGGTCGGTTATAGCCCTTCGACCGACAACGGATTTCACTGGACATGGCGATAATTATAACGGCGAGCCGTACTCGCTCCAGATTTTGGCCTTGAAGCCAAGGAACCAAACGTGATACTGGCGAAACGAAACGTTTCCACCTGAATCCAATACCCATCCGTAGTCGCTAACGATAAACGGTGCTGGTGATTCAACCCCCAGGATGATGAAGCCGTTGACATCGCCTTGGAACGGTTCAGCAAGTTCTGGCTGGCCGCGGGCAAACCGTTCTGTCATTTCCCAGCAGCCAAAATAGAGGCAAACGAGCGTGACAACGATCGCGAGCGTCCGAACCGAGAATCGAGGCGTCCACCAACGGCGTTTCGGTTTGGGTTGGGGAGTGGGCATGGGGGCATTCTAGCCCACCGACCGTCAGCACAAAGATTGATTTGTATATTTAGCTACCCCTCGCGGGCATGTCTGACACTTCCTGTTCCACTACTCGTCAAACTCGATGGATCGACCAATCCACTTGTTCACGGAACGGGCACCTCGTTCATCACGGCTTCTGGGGTGGCTTTTTCTTCTCGTCGGCGTCGTCGGGAGCTTTGATGGCGAGGAAGTCGCTGGCCGCGGTCACCATGCGTGGCGCGGCGTGCGGGGCCCGCTTGAGCAAGGCGGAAACGGAACGGATCGTTGCTTCCGCCTTTTCGAGGTATTCGTCGCGTTTCAGTTTCTGGGACAGATAGACCAAGTTGTGCGCCGCGACGGAATTACCGCTTGGTTGCGCCCCGTCATACGGCTTCTTGACTCGCGCTAATAGCGACTCGTGATCGTCCGACGTAAAGAAAAAGCCGCCCGACTTTTCGTCCCAGTACAGCTTCAACTGCTGGTCCGTCAATTTCTCGGCCGCGTCGAGCCACTTCTGTTCGTCGGTCGCGCGGTAGAGCGCGATCAGCCCGTCGACCAAGAACGCATAGTCGCTCAGATAGGCGTTCAGCTTGGCGTGGCCGCCGCCGTAGGTTCTCAATAGTCGTCCGTCCTCGGTGCGCAGGTTCTTAAGGACAAAGTCGGCCGCTCTTTCCGCCGCGTGAACATATCGAGGCTCTTTCAACGCGCGGCCAGCGTCGGCGAAACCTCGGATCATCAGGCCGTTCCAACTGGTAAGGATCTTGGTGTCGGTCAGCGGTCGCGGACGTTTGTCTCGCACGGCCAGCAGCTTCGCTCGAATCGGCCTCAGTCGATCATCCAACTCGACGACACTCAATTCGTGAGCTTCGGCCAATTTCGTCAGCGGCTTGTCAAATTGCGGCGCGTAATAATGTTCTTCGAAGTTCGGCGACCCGTTCAGTCCATAGACGGAACTAAACAACTTCATTTCGTCGCCGGTCAGCAGAGACGCAACTTCGTCCTTTCCCCAACGATAGAACTTACCTTCTTCGTCTTCCGATTCGGCGTCCAGGGCCGAATAGAATCCGCCGTTCCTGTCGGTCATTTCACGGAGTACGAAGTCCAGCATTTCCTCGATAATGCGTTTGAAGTCGTCCCGCCCGGTTAACAAATAGGCTTCGGAATAGACGCTGGCCAGTTGCCCGTTGTCGTACAGCATCTTTTCAAAGTGGGGGATCTTCCAAAATCGATCGACGCTGTAGCGGTGAAAGCCGCCGCCCAAATGGTCGCGAATTCCACCCATCGCCATTCGTTCCAGCGAAGCGATCAGCATTTCTTTCGACTTTTCGTCTTTCGTTTTGTGGATGCGATCCAGTAGGAATATGAGATTCGAAGGTTCGGGAAACTTGGGCCGATTCGCCTGACGCGGATCATAGCCGAAGCCGCCGTATTGTTCGTCGAATTGATCCGTCAGCCCTTCCAGCGTTTGATCGACCAGTGTTTGATCAATGGCGGCCAAGGCGTCGGGTCGCTGCCCTTCTAGTTCAGTCTTGGTAAATCGCGTGACCGTCTCGGCGTCTTTTTTGATGGAGTCGGGATTGTCTTTCCAAGCTTCCCGCACCTTGGTAACCACGGTCAGAAATCCGGTCGCCGCGCCGCGGTCGCCGTCGCGGGCGGGAAAATAGGTTCCGCCAAAAAATGGTTTTGCCTCCGGAGTCAGGAACATCGATAACGGCCATCCGCCGCCCCGGCTCGATCCCGTTAACTGGTGAAAGACGTTTAGCGACGTCATGTAGATCGAATCGACGTCGGGCCGCTCCTCGCGGTCGACCTTGATGCAAATGAAATGCTTGTTCAAAAGGGCCGCGATTTCTTTATCTAAAAAGGACTCTCGCTCCATCACGTGGCACCAATGGCAACTGGAATATCCAATCGAAAGAAAGATGACCTTATTTTCCTTCTTGGCCTTGGCCAGTGCTTCTTCTCCCCATGGGTACCAATCGACGGGGTTGTGCGCGTGCAGCAACAGATACGGGCTGGTTTCAGTCGCTAGACGATTCGTGTGTTGCTTGGCGGTATCCTTTTTGGGTGGCGGTTTTACTGCCGCATTTGGTTCCGCCGCGGGTGCCGGAGGCTCGATCCCGCAGCCAGAAAGCTGGCTTGCCGCAAACAGTAACAACAAACACCAACCACATGCGCGTGGTGAAAGCAGACTAATAAATGAGCGATTCATGGGGGGGTCTCTAGAGAGCCGCGACCGTCATGACGAAGCTCGTCATGAAGCATGAGGCAAGCGTTGGGGAGTGATGGGGGAAACTGGCTACTCGATTTCTTTTAGGAACGTGTCCAAGAAGTCGTCGTCGGCTACCTCGGAATTGGAATCAACATGTTCTTGGGGAGCCGTGTCGTCGGAAAAATCGAGACCTCCCTCTTCGACTTCCTCGATTTCCTCGACTTCTTCAAATTCAAATGAACTTGCGTCCTCATCGTCGACCATGGGAGTTGGGCCCGACGTTAGATCAAGCGGGTCGACGAGCGGATCGTTGGAAACTTGCACGGTGGCCGCCGTGGAAGCCACCGCCGTCGACTCGGTGGGCTGAGGGGCGGCGGCCGGTTCATCTCCGCCCACGTCGCCGGTCTCCTCATTTTCGGCCTCGTACACGGCCCGGAAAGTTACCGTCCCAATGGTGAGCAAATTTCCCGAGGGCAATTCCCGTTCGCCTTCCAGCTTTTCATTGTTGACAAACGTGCCGTTCAAAGACCCGAGATCGCGGACGAACAGCCTTCCTTCGGATTCGAAGATTTCGCAATGCTGGCGGCTCACCAGCGGATGCGGCAAGGTCAAAGAAGCGTCTCGGCCACGCCCAATGATGGTTGGCAGCTTCAATTGGACTTCCGCCGCTTTCGCTTCGCCGCCCACAACGACAAGTTTTGCGTCCATCACTGATCCACTCCAACTATCCGGCCGCCAGAATCGGCGGGAAAGACGACTAATGTACTCGTCCTTCGCCCTTGGGAAAAAGCACTGTAGTCTATCGGGCACTAGGTTTCGTCGCAACTAATTGCGCGGCCCTGGACGTGCGCGATGAATTTAAACCTATTTACAATAATAGCTTACGAAATCAGTCAAGATTGGTTCCGCACCAAGCTGGCAATGCGGAATTTTCGGGTAACCAAAACTACCCAGTCTTTTTATTTTACGCATTCAAGCTATTGAACTCCGTATTTTAGCCGGTTGCGATAGCATGCGGACGTGCCTTGGTTTGGTTGCGGGATCTTTCGGTCAAATAGAATGGCGATTCATCGTACAAGTAGCCTAACTGCCCTTGCATGGCAATTTGGCGGACATATAATCCGATATTCCGCTTTCAGGAGCGTGCGGTCTGTTTCCGCGCTTGGGCGGTCAACTGCGGGTGTAGCTCAGTTGGCAGAGCACAACGTTGCCAACGTTGTTGTCGTGGGTTCGAATCCCATCACCCGCTCTTTTTGTTTAGCTTCCATCCCCGCGCAGGTTCCTTGATGGCTACCGACACCGACGCTGAAGACATCCCGGCAGAAGACGAAAAAGGGGCGGGCGAGGCGGAAACGCCGAAGCTTTCCTTGACATTGCAGGTCGCCGAGCCGAGCGCCTGCGAACGCCACATCACGGTCACCATTTCGCGTGATGATATCGAGCGTTACTTCAAGGACAAGTTCGACGAACTGTTACCCGAGGCCGAAGTTCCCGGTTTTCGCAAGGGCCGCGCTCCGCGAAAGCTTGTCGAAAGCAAGTTTCGCCACCAGGTGTCGGACCAAGTCAAAGGTTCGTTGCTGATGGACAGCATCGCCCAAGTCAGCGACGAGAAAAGTTTTTCGGCGATCAGCGAACCCGATTTTGATTTCGACGCCATCGACATTCCCGACGAAGGGCCGATGACGTACGAGTTCGATTTGGAAGTGCGGCCGGAATTCGATATGCCGCAATGGAAGAAACTCAGTCTCGATCAGCCGACTCGCAAATTCACCAAGAAAGACATCGACGCGCATTTGAAGAATCTGCTCAACCGCCACTCGACGCTGGTACCCCACGACGGCCCGGCCGAAGCGGGAGACTATGTGACGGTGAACATCGCGTTTGAACACGATGGTAAAGTCCTTTCCAAGGGTGAAGAGCAGTCGATTTGTATCCGGCCGAGTTTGAGTTTTCGCGATGGTACGCTCAAGGACTTTGAGAGTCTGATGGTGGGTGTCACCGAGGGCGATTCGAAAGAGGCCAAGATCAAAGTCAGTGCCAGTGCCGAAGACGTAGAAATGCAAGGCAAGGAAGTGGATGCCAAGTTCGATGTGCTTGACGTCAAGCAGGTGGAACTTCCCGAGCTGACCGACGAATTGCTGCAGTCGCTGGGCGGGTTTGAGAACGAGGGAGACTTGCGAGACGGCGTGCAACAAGAACTGGAACGCCAGCTTTCGTATCATCAAAACAAGAGCGTGCGCGAGCAAATTACGGCCCAATTGACCGAAGCCGCCACGTGGGAACTGCCTCCCGAACTGCTCAAGCGGCAAGCTCATCGAGAACTAGAACGGTCCATCTTGGAGTTGCAGCGGAGCGGCTTCAACGACGATCAGATTCAAGCTTACGCCAACGATCTACGCCAGAACAGCTTGGCCTCGACCGCAACGTCGCTGAAAGAACATTTCATTCTGGAACGCATCGCGGAAGAAGAGAACATCGAGGATCTGCCGGAAGACTACGATCAGGAGATTGCACTGATCGCTTATCAACAGGGCGAGTCGCCGCGTCGCGTGCGAGCCCAGTTGGAAAAACGGGGCATGATGGACACCTTGCGAAATCAAATCATCGAACGCAAGGCCATCGACCTGATCACCGCCGAAGCAACTTTCAAGGAAGTTAAATTCAAATTACCAGGTAACGACACGGAAGCTGTCGATATCGCGATTTGTGGCACAAGGAAGGAGTCCAACATTCCCGAGGCGAAACCCGAGGGCGTCGCCGGACAGTTGCCAACACCTGTTGACCATAGCTGATCCAACGAATGGCGAATGGCCCAGGATGATTCGTCGCTGGGTAGCCTACTTGTTGGGTAATCTGGGTCTGTCCATCAAAAGCGCTGGGAATGGTCTCTACCGGTTGCCTCACACCGGGGGAAAGGAAACAATTCCAACATGAACGAACAATCCCCACTACCGTTGTCCAATTCGTACTCTCACAGCAGCTATCAGCGGCAGCGTCAATTGACGCTGGGCGATCTGCTATTGGAAAACCGGATCGTCTTTTTGCAGGGCGAAATTCATACCGGCAACGCCAATGAACTCGTGATGAAGCTGCTGTACCTGCAGAGTGAAAACCGGAAGAAGGACATTCATTTTTATCTCAATTCGCCTGGAGGCGACGTCGTGGCGACGCTGGCCATTTACGACGTGATGCAAATTCTGACGTGTCCGGTGTCCACCTATTGCGTGGGCCAAGCGGCCAGCGGCGCGGCGGTCTTGCTGGCCGGTGGCACGAAGGGCAAGCGATTCGCCCTGCCGCACGCTCGCGTCATGCTGCATCAACCGTATGGCGGTGTCAGCGGCCAAGTGAGCGACATCGAGATTCAGGCCAACGAAATCCTACGAAATCGACAAATGCTGAACGAAATTCTGGCGAAACACACCGGCCAGGATTTGGAAACCATCAGCCGCGACACCGACCGAGACTTCTTCTTGGGTGCCGGGGCGGCGAAAGAATACGGATTGGTGGACGAGATCACCGAAAAGCCGCGAGTAGAAGACGACGGAGCGGTGAAATTGGACTAGCGGAGCCCGAGTAAGCTCGTATGGCCCTGCCCTGCCAAGACACCAAACAGGAGAGATTTGAGCGATGCCACTAGTACCTTATGTCGTCGAAAAAAGCGGACGTGAAGAACGACTGTATGACATTTACAGCCGTCTTCTTAAAGACCGGATCATCTTTCTCGGCACGGGCGTCAACGATGAAGTGTCGAACGTGATTGTGGCGCAATTGCTGCTGCTGCAATCGGATGACCCGAAAGCCGATATCGACCTGTATATCAACTCGCCCGGCGGCAGCGTCAGCGCGGGCATGGCCATTTACGATGTCATGCAATACATCACCTGTGACGTGGCGACCTACTGCATCGGCCAGGCGGCTTCAATGGGCGCCGTGCTGCTGACCGCGGGTGCCAAGGGCAAACGATATTCGTTGCCCAATTCTCGAATCATGATTCACCAGCCGCTGGCGGGCATGGAAGGCACCGCCGAGGAAATCGCCATCCATTCGACGGAATTCAAGAAAACAAAAGCCCGCATGAACGAAATCTTGCTCAAACACACCGGGCACTCGCTGGAGAAGATCGAGAAGGACACCGATCGGGATCACTTTTTGACCGCCGACGAGGCCAAGGACTATAAGCTGATTGACCACGTGATAGAGAAGATGCAGGTTTCCGAGTGAAGATGCAGGTTACCGAGTAACGTCGAGGGGTATGCAAGGAAGCGCGAAATAAGACCCACTGGAGCCTTGGTCGAACCACGAACCCATCACGGCAGCACGTTTGTCTCGTCTTTCGCTGCCACGGTAATTCGGCACATGGCTGCACGAGTAGTTCGGCGCGAGTTCCCCGCGGGCCGGCCAATTTAGAAAATCCAATTCACAATCAATACTCGCACGGAGTTACGCCATGGATGTGCGTACTGCTGGGTTGCTTGCGCTGGTCTGCCTAATTCCCACCGGCTGCCAACAGAATCCCTATTCAAACTCTCAGGTCGAGGCGATGCGTGCCGAAGTCCTGCTGCGCGAGGATGAGTTGTATGCCTTGGACTCGGATTACCGGAACACCATGGACAAGCTCAATGGGGCGCTGGCCGAAAATAACCAACTGCGAACCCGGCTGGGAATGAGCCCCCAGGAGCTTCAGGAAGGGTCGGGCACGCGAATCGCCCGGCCACTGGAAGGCGACCGGCCCGACGGTCCAGCCATCGATCTTGGCAGCCCGCTGGAACCGATCCCGGCGCGGCCCGATCGAGCGAGTACCCAACCGCCTCCACGCCATTTCGCCGTCGCGCCGGTCAGCGCGGTCTATCTCGACGACATGCCCCCGCAAGCCGTTGATCCGCCAACAGAAGCCGCCGCCACGCCCGCGCCGGACGCTTCACACTCCGCGTTGCTGCCGGAATCGAACGCCGCGCCGCCAGAAGAACTTGTGAACCCTTCCGACATGCGGGTCACGCACATTATTCTTCATCCCACCAGAACGACCGGCCATGATTTTGACCGCAAGGCAGGAGACGACGGCATTTCCATTTTGTTGCAGCCGCGCAACGCGGAAAACCAATTCGTTCCTAGCTCGGGTGAACTCTCCATCGTCGTACTCGATGCGGAGCAACAAGGCCAACGGCAACGGGTCGCGAGTTGGACCGTGGACAAAAAAGAAATGGGCGAGCGGTTTGATCCTTCTTTGCGAGGGTACCAGTTTCGGTTGCCGTGGCCCGACGGAACGCCAGAGCACAACAACCTGCACTTGTTTGTCCGGTATGTCAACGAACAGGGGGAGAGGCTGGAAGCCGACATGGAGTTGGCCGTCGCTCTGCCCGGAACCGGTTCCAACCGCTGGACTCCCAAGGCGGGCCGCAGCCGGCCCAGCACCAATTCGGCAACCAGCACTGATCCGCCAAGTACAGTCGTGCCAAGTGCCGTTGCGCCAAGTATCGTGGCCAACCGGTTGGTCAACGGCGAAACGATTACGATGTCCAAGATTCTCAAGTCCACGGTTCTCAAGTCCGTGGACGACGAGTCGCGCAATGTTGCATCGGGCGCGTCGTTTAACGACGGGCAACGTGCCGCGAGTTTGCCCCGTCCCAGTTGGCGCCCCACACGTTAATCCATCTTGCGTAAGCTCTGCACGGAGGCAGATCCATGGTTGGTCAAGGACGACTGCAATGCGATCCGATCGTTTTTCTTCTGGCAATGGCGCAAGTTCTGGCGTTACTGTGGCTGGCTCAAGCGGCAGGCTCGGAAATCGCGTCCACTCCGGCGGAAATCTTGGAAGACGCCGAGTTGCACGACGTGTTTTTCATCGACGCCGATCGCGGCTGGGCGGTGGGCGACAAGGGCGCCCTGTGGACTACCGAGGATGGCGGCCGGCAGTGGCAATCGCGACGTTTGGGAGTCATTTGCGCGCTGCACTCGGTCCATTTCGCCGACGAGAAGCACGGCTGGATCGCGGGCGGCTGGACGCATCCCTTTACCCATCACACGAGTTGCGTCATTCTGCGTACCAGCGACGGTGGCGAAAGCTGGCAACGGCTGCCCACGAACGGAATGCCGATGTTAACGCGCGTCAAGTTCTTCGACGCGGGCCGCGGCTGCGCGATGGGCGAGCCGTCGGCGTCGTATCCTTCGGGTTTGTTTCGCACGGAAGATGGTGGACGAAGTTGGTCGGGTGTTGCGATCGACGTTCGACAGCCCTGGTTGGCCGGCGATTTTCGAGATCCACGACAGGGCGCGTTTTTCGGCAGTTCCGCCGTGGGACAAGCGGTTGCGCGACAACAAGCCAATGGCTGGGCCGTGATGGACGGCAACCGGGTGTCCGCCGCCAGCGGCCCCAACCTAGGACTTATTCGGCCACGACACATTGAACTCGCGGGGCGGCAAGACGGGTGGGCGGCCGGCGATGGCGGCCTTGTGCTGTGCACCCACGACGGTGGCAAGAGTTGGCATCCGCCCGCCTCACGCTTGCCGCACCATGCGGCGCACACGTTTGACTTCTCGGCGGTTGCCATCCATCACAACGACGTGTGGATCGCCGGATCACCGGGCACTTGCGTTTTTCATTCCAGCGACGCGGGCAGATCCTGGGAAACACTTGCGACGGGTCAGTCCCTGCCGCTGAGAAGCCTACGGTTTCTGGACGACAAACGCGGCTGGGCCGTCGGGGCGCTAGGCACGATCCTGGCAACGCGCGACGGCGGACGAACCTGGCTAACGCAAAGACAGGGCGGCGCGCGGGTTGCCCTGTTAGGAGTCTTCAGCGAACCCGAGAACATTCCTTTTGAGCTGCTGGCACGGGTGGCGGGAAACGACGGCTACCTGACCGCGGTTGAAGTAATTAACCGGCGGGATGTCGAGATCAGTTCGCAACACGAGGATTCCTTGGCGCGACGCACGCATGAAGCGGTGGCGGCGGTGGGAGGCTCGGCGGCCGAGATGGCGTCTCAATTCCCGCTGAGGCAACGCGGTCTGCAAATGAATGCTGAGTCCACTTTGGCGGGTTGGAGTTCCGGCGATGCAGGGGGTGCCCAGCGGCTGAAAGAGTATCTTGTCAAGAAGATTCGCCAGTGGCGACCGGATGTTATCGTCACCGAGCCACCGAGTCCGCGCGGCGAGCGGCCCGCTTCCCATCTTGTCAACCAGATTGTCCTTGAAGCGGTCAAAGCTGCCGCCGACTCCAATGCCGAGCCACAACAGTTGCGCGAGGCAGGGCTTCCAACTTGGCAGGTTAAAAGGGTCTTTTGTCAGCCCCAGTCGGATGAGCGAGCCGACATTCAACTCGTTTCCACCAGTCTTGCCGAGAACCTTGGAAAATCGTTATCCGATGCGGCGGCAACTGGCCGCGAATTGGTCTTTCGCCAGCCGTGGACCCCACCTAACTGGATTGGCTTTCGGTCACTCATCGACATTACGCCGGACAGGTTCGATCGCGCGAATTACCAAAAGGGTTCGCCTCGCCTCCGGTTTTTCAGTGGTATCGAATTACAGGCGGGCGGCGAGGCGCGCAGGAAAAGACAGCGTACTCCTGGAACAACGCTGGCGACATTTAAGAAAGCGGTCCAGACAAGGCGCAACGTCGACCAGCTTGTGACGCGCTATAGCCAAGAAAAAAATGGCGGTGCTGCTTGGCTGGGACAGATTGACGACTTGACTCGAGGACTCGAGAACGACGGTGCCGCGCATGTCATTTTTCAACTGGCCCATCGATATCGCGAGACGGGCCAACTAGAATCGGCGGCCGAAGCGTTTCAGTTTCTGGTCGATCGCCATCCTCACCATGCACTATCCGATTCGGCATTGGTTTGGCTGTTTCATTACTATGCCAGTTATGAATTGGCATGGAAAATGGGACACAAGCGCCGCCTGACGCCCGCGCCGATGGCTAAAAAGGCGGCCCCCTCCTCGCCAGCCGGGAGTCGACGGCCACCGTCCGCGAATCCCAACAACAATCTCATTCTCCCCGAGTTTCAGGGAGGCGCGAAGTCGCGGCCGTTCGATCTGCGAACGGTTTCCCATGAACGGCCTGTCGCCCGTGCCACCGCCTGGAGTGACCGGATCACTCGCGCTCGGCAAATCGCCTCGTTCATTGACAAAACGAGACCATCGTTGGGCGCGGACCCAACGATCCGCTTTCCCTTGGCAGCCTTGACGCGACACGGCGGCGCGAACGGCGATGCACAACGGATTTTTTCCACGCTGGCAAAAACACATCGCCTCGATGATTGGTCGACTTGTGCCCGTGCCGAAACCTGGCTCGCGAGGCCGACCAACGTGCCACCTAAGCCAGGCATCGACTGCATGCGCTCGGCGGGAGAGAAGCCTCGCTTGGACGGAGAACTTGACGACGAAATGTGGCAAACGGCTCAGCCGGTCGATCTGCGGAGCTTGCTGCGAGATGATGTGTCCTGGCCCGCCACTGCCATGTTGGCTCATGACGATGAATTTCTCTATTTCGCGGCCATCTGCAACAAGGCTCCCTCCGCCGACTATCCGCCAACAAGCTCGCCACGACCGCGAGACGCCGATTTGGAATCGCATGACCGAATCGACTTGTTGATCGATGTGGATCGCGACTGGGCGACGCACTATCGGTTGACCGTTGACCATCGCGGCTGGACCTCCGAAGCCTGCCACGGTGACAAGTCGTGGAATCCCCACTGGTTCGTGGCCGCCCGTTCCAGCGGCCCCACCTGGACGATCGAAGCGGCCATTCCGCTAAACCAACTGACGGGAAACGGCGCCTCGCCGGCGCAACCGTGGGCCATCGGAATTCAACGAACGGTCCCCCGCGTCGGCTTTCAATCCTGGACACAACCGGCCGCCATTCAGCCGCGTCCAGAAGGCTTTGGCCTGCTGTTCTTTAGGACGGAACCAAGCAAGCGATAGCCCGGGGCGTACGCGGTTGGCATTGGCGACGCGGTCCGGTTCTCAAACTAGCACCGCTGCCGACTCGCTCTCGCTCGCCGTTGGTGGCAAGGGGGGAGAATGGGCAGTGTCTTACCCTCCCGATTTCGAGCGCGCACGGTTGTTGCGACCGCTTGACCTCAACGCGTCGGCACTGAACACTAGAGGTCCCGCCCTCTTTCAATCGTTCGAAGGATCTGGAATGTCGTCACCAAGAGTGCAACGCGCGCTGATCACTGTCAGCGACAAGCTCGGCCTCGCGGATTTTGCCCGCGCCTTATCGCTGTTGGGAATTGAGATCTATAGCACCGGCGGAACCGGCCGACACCTGGCGTCCGAAGGCATTGAAATCCGCGATGTGGCGGACTACACCGGTTTTCCCGAAATGATGGATGGGCGGCTGAAGACGCTGCATCCAAAGATTTTCGGCGGGATTCTGTGCCGGCACGATCGCGAGGACGACATGAAGTCGATCGATGAGCACGGCATTTCGCCGTTCGACTTGGTCGTGGTCAACTTGTATCCGTTCGCCGCCACGATTGCCCGCGACGACGTGACCGAGGAGAAAGCGGTCGAACAAATCGATATCGGCGGGCCTAGCCTGGTCCGCGCGGCCGCGAAGAACCACAAATTTGTCACCGTCGTCACTAATCCTCGGCAGTATTCATCGGTGCTGGAAGAACTTGCCGAGTTTGGCGAGACTTCGCTTGAGTTACGCCGGCGTCTGATGGCCGAGGCGTTCGTGCACACCGCCGAATACGATCAATTCATCTCAAGCTATTTTTCCCGCGCGGCGGCCAGCGAATTCGTCGAAAATGCCACGTTCCGGCTGCATCGGAAGGCGGAACTTCGTTACGGAGAGAACCCGCATCAGAAAGCGGCCCTGTACGCCGAAGACAATGTTCGCGGCGCGAACCTCGTGTCGGCGCGACAAATCAACGGTAAGGAATTGTCGTACAACAATTTGCTCGACCTGGATAGCGCGCTGACCATTGCCCGCTCGTTGCCCGATCCGTCGGCGGTCGTCATCAAACACAACAATCCCTGCGGTGCGGCTTCCGCCGACACGCTGGTCGAGGCGATTCGGAAGGCGCTGGACGGCGATCCGACCAGCGCCTTCGGATCCGTCTTGGGCGTCAATCGCATCTTGGACGAGGAAACGGCCGAATTGCTGGCGACGCCCGGACTGTTTATCGAGGCCATCGTGGCTCCCGATTATGAAGCCGGCGCGGTTGGCGTTCTGACGACCAAACCTAAGTGGAAGAACAACGTGCGGTTGATGCAAGTCGGCCGGCTGGACGAGCCATCGGCAATTCGCCAGTCTCGTTGGATCGCCGGCGGCATGCTGATGCAGGATACCGACACTCAGCCAGACAACCGCGTCGAGTGGAAAGTCAAAACGGCTCAAACGCCCAGCGACCAGCTTGTTGCCGAATTGCGATTCGCGTGGGCGCTGGTGAGGCACGTGAAATCAAATGCCATCACGTTGAGCAAAGACCGGGCGTTGTGCGGTGTCGGCGCTGGACAAATGAGTCGCGTGGATGCGGTCGAAATTGCGATCGACAAGGCGGGTGAACGGGCGCGAGGCGCGGTACTCGCCTCCGACGCCTTCTTCCCGTTTCCCGATTCCATCGAACGAGCGGCCCAAGCCGGCATTGCCGCCATCATTCAGCCCGGCGGCTCGAAAAAGGACGACGAAGTCATCGCGGCTTGCGACGAACACGGCCTACCCATGATCTTCACGGGCCGCCGCCACTTCAAGCATTGATGTGCGCAAGCCAAATGCCAACAAAGCGTCAGGCTACCGTCGACGTGTCCGTTGTCTTGGGCTGCAGTACTTTGTTCGTTGTCTCGCGATGGCTTGACATCCGCATCGGCTGGATTATTCCTGTCGTTGCCGTCGTATTGCTGGCCTACGTTTTTCTTGTCCTCCGTCCACGGGGACACACCTGGCGCGACTACGGCTTGCGACGTGATAACCTGGCCTCCGCCGCCTGGCAAGTCGGAATCTGGACGCTCGTTGCCGCCGGCGTCCTCATCTCCTGGGCAATCTATCGCGGCAACTCGCTCATGCGCCCCGAGATGATCCTGCTACTGCCTATTTATCCTCTGTGGGGAATTATCCAGCAGTTGATTTTCCAAGGCATCTTGCACCGCGCTCTCTTGGTACTCGCTCCGGCCAACTGGATGGCCTTGATTCTCAACTCGCTCGCCTTCGGCGCGGTCCATCTTTACGATTGGCGAATCGAGCTGTTGTTACTGACCTTGGTGGCCGGCTTCTTCTGGTCTTGGTTCTACCAGCGGTGCCCGAACATCTGGGTGCTTGGCGTATCGCATGGCATCCTGGCTGGGCTGACGTATCCGCTACTGTTGGCCGATAACCCGCTCGAAAGGATCTTCTAGCGAGGCAGCCGCCCCCGCCGGTTCCCGCCTGGCAAGGGCCGCCGCCATTTCAAGCATTGAGCCGAAATAGGGCTGCCATCCCGTCGACACCGGCCAACGACGGGCGGCAATCTCCTTGACACCCGTCCAGTATCGTGGCATCGTCAATGCATCTGAGTTGCCTTGTCTTCTCAACGTGGCCGTCGGATAATCAGTTTTCATCGGCGTTTAACTCCGGCTCATTCGAAGTCCGCGAAGATGTCCCTTCGAGCAACGCTTTTCATCTGGCTGGCGAGTTTCCTTTTGCTCTGCCCGTGCGTTCGTGCCGAGGAGGATCCCGCGCCTTCCAAGAGACCCGCGCCCAATCGTGCGTCGTCGGTCTCGGCTTGGAAAATGGAAACACTCCGCCGCAAGGATGGAAAAAGATTTTTCGGTCTGGTGCAATCGAACACGGCCGACGGGGTGAGGTTTGTTGAAGTGAAACGCCCTCCGGGCAAGCGATGGTATTTGGTCGTGCATTCCTATGCAGCGCGGTCCGTGGCCAGTATCAGCCGGTTGGATGCGAATGACCGCGAACAACTGGTAAGTCGAATCGGTCCCTTATTGAAACAAAAGTCCCATGCCCGCATTGAAGCAGGTCGCATGGAGGATGTTCGGCTGCACGTCGTCTTGAAAGATGGCGGGAAGCGATTTCGCTACAAGGGAGTTTGGTTCGATCTGCTCAGTTCGGCGGACGAAGCCACGACGCGACGTTGCGTGGTGAGAATCGAGCAGATTTTTCGAGCGTATGCCCAAGTCATTCCGCGCCGGCATCGTCGCGAGGACAAGCTGCAAATCGTGATGCACGGTTCGATGGACGAATATCGTCGCGATCTTCATCAGCGCGATTTGCAGATCCAGAATCCGGCCTTTTATTCGATCAAGGAAAATCTAATCATCGCCGGCAGTGAATTGTCACGCTATGCCGAGCGTTTGGACGAGATTCAAGCCGAGAATTCCGAAGTTCGCCGCGACCTAGCGGAAATGGATGCCGGCTTCACGACTCGCATGCGAGATCTGCGCGATCAACTTCAGCGCAATGGATTTAGCAAATCGGACATCACCAGTGAAATGCAGATTCGCCGCGCCAAGTGGCGCGTTGACGAGCGAAAGTCGGGATTTTATTGGGACAAGATTCGCGAAATCAATGCCATCGAGCGTCGCAACCATCGACGATTTAATGACGTCACCGACGCCATGTTCCGGCGTTTATATCACGAAGCCTTTCACGCCTATTTGGAGAATCACGTCTATCCGAACGACCGGGCGAATGTTCCCCGCTGGCTGAATGAAGGGCTGGCTCAGATCTTTGAAAACAGTCAACTCGATGACGATACGCTACGAATCGACGCTCCGGGCGACAACCTGCTGAAACGGCTACAGAGCGACCTCAAGGAGGGGCGGCAACTTGCCTTGCGTGACCTGCTGACCAAACAGGAAGAGGCGTATGTGCTAACCCACGACAGCAACTTCGCTTCCAAACAACATTATTTGTATTCCTGGGGCTTGGCCTACTATTTGACGTTTAAGCGAGATTTTCTAGGCGGCGAAGCGCTTGATGACTATATCGCCGCCAGTCAGTCGACCACCGATCCCGTCGTCCGTTTCGAGAAACTGATCGGATCGCCACTCGACGAATTCCAGCGGGAATGGCGCAACTACATGCTGGCGCTAAAGTCCAACGGCGACGAAAAATAGCGTTCGCCGAGGAAGCGGCAGGTTGCGGCAGGTTGCGGCAGGTTGCGGTGGGGCGCGACGGGCGTCAGAACGGCGGACTCATTCGAAGCTTCCCGCTTCAGGTAGAGCAAAACCGGGCGATAGACTGCTTCATCCTTCGTTTCCGCCTTGACTCGCGTTTGCCATGTGGCGAATAATCTGGCGGCCTCTTTACGTCGGACATTTGCTGTCCAGGGGGCGACAAAAAATGTATTGGCCCGCCTATTGTCTGGCCCTGGTATGTTCCCATACCAGATTTGAATACTCGAAATTAGGGCTGACGGTTCAATTCGGCCAGAACGGCACACAGTTTGTATAGCACCCGGTCAGCAATAACACCGGCCGTTGCAGGTTGTCAATTTCGCTCAACCACGACCTTTCCAATGTCCGGCAGTCTTCCTTTGATCGAGTCTGCCCTGGTACATAGGGAAATGACCGGAGGTTGGAAACCATGACGAATACGGCAACTGATTCGACCGCGCAAGTTCATACGAAGCAATCGGATTCTCTGTGGTCGCCCAGCTACTTGGGTTTGTTATCAACGCAGTTTCTGACCGCCGTGAACGACAACGTATTTCGTTGGTTGGTTGTGGGCATCGGACGGGACTATGTCCGTCCGGACCAGATGGGCTTCGTGCTGTCGGCGGGCATCATCTGTTTTGTCATTCCGTATTTGGTGTTGGCAGCGCCTGCGGGATATCTGGCGGATCGTTTCGACAAATCGCAAGTCATTTTTTGGTGCAAGGTGGCGGAAATCGCGGTGATGTTGCTGGGAGTCGTGGCGATATTTTCCGGCCAATTATGGTTCCTCTTTGTCGTGGTTTCCCTGACGGGAGCACAAAGCGCGCTATTCTCTCCAGCCAAACTCGGCTCCATTCCCGAGATTTTGACGGCCAAGAAGATCCCCACGGCCAATGGCCTGTTCGGTTTGTCCACGATTACGGCAACCGTGATCGGCATGGCTTTGGGAGGCTATCTGAAGGAAGCCAGTGGTTACCAAGGCTTGGAAAACTTGTGGGTGTCCGCCGCCACGTTGCTCGGCATCGCGGTTGTAGGCACGATTTGCAGCCTGGCGATCCGCCGCCTATCGATAGCCAATGCGAGCCGGAGATTTCCCTGGAATGCACCGGTTCAAACATGTAAAGATCTGTATTCGCTGGCGCACAGTCGAGCGCTCATTCGGGTCGCCTTGGGCATCGCGTTCTTTTGGGCCGTTGGCGCGCTGGCGCAATTGAACATCGACCAGTTTTCCCAAGAGAGCGGTGGAGTCCTGGAAACTCATCGGACGCCGTTCCTTGTAAGCCTCGTCTTGGGTGTGGGGCTGGGGAGTGTCCTGGCGGGATTGCTGTCGCGCGGCCGAGTCGAACTCGGTTTGCTGCCGCTCGGCGCGGGCGGGATCATCCTGGGCGCGGTGTTGTTGTTCACCGTTCAAGAGACGTTGTTCGTGCCCGTGCAAGCGAGCGCTCAGACATCGGTAGCCGAAACGGACGCCGCGGTGGCAAACACTTCGTCGACCGACCCTGATGTGGCAGCGGATTCTGAAGCAGGGGTCGTCAGGCAAATCGCACCCGCGCTGATATGGGCTTGTGTCCTGCTGTTCGGCCTAGGGGTGAGTGCCGGTATGTTTGACGTGCCGTTGGAATCGTACATGCAGCACAATAGTCCGCGCGAGAGCCGTGGATCCATACTGGCGGCAACCAACTTTCTGACGTTTTTCGGCATGTTGATTTCGGCCGTGATCTACTACGGATTGCAGGCGATAGGTTTGTCGTCCCGCGAGATATTCTTGATCGTCGGCTTGGCCACGATTCCCGTCCTACTTTACGTGTTATGGCTGATCCCGCAAACGAGCATTCGCTTTCTTGTGTGGCTGGCCAGCCAAACGATTTATCGCATTCGTATTCGCGGCAAGGAGAATCTGCCCGAACGGGGCGGCGCGCTGCTGGTGGTCAATCATGTGACGTGGATCGACGGCGCTCTTTTGTTATTGACCAGTTCCCGGCCGGTGCGGCTGGTCGCCTGGGCGGGGAACTTCAAAAGCCGTTGGTTTCAGCGATTGGCCGAGTCGTGGGGAGTAATCCTCATCAGCAGCGGACCCAAGTCGATCCGCAAGGGCTTGGCGACCGCCCGCGAGGCCCTGCTCAACGGCGAACTAGTGGGTGTCTTTCCCGAGGGCGGCCTCACCCACAGCGGCCAAATCCAAGGCTTTAAACCGGGCATGCTGAAAATCCTCGAGGGAACCTCCGCGCCCGTGATTCCGGTCTATCTTGATGAACTGTGGGGGAGTATTTTTAGTTACGATCGGGAAAGATTTTTCTGGAAAATACCCAAGAGGTTTCCGTATCCGATTTCCATCCACTTCGGGAAACCGATTACTGCCCCCAAGGATGTCCATCAGATCCGCAGGGCCGTTCAAGATTTAGGAGCCGCAGCCGTGGAAAGCCGGTCACAACAAATCACCAACCTGCCGAGCGCTTTTATCCGGTCTTGTAAAAAACGCAAACGGAAATCGAAGGCGTCCGACTCGACGGGCGCGGATCTCACGGGCGGTACTCTGTTGATGCGTTGCTTGATCCTGCGACGTTTGCTGCTGCGGCATGTGCTAAAAGACGACGAACAGTATGTGGGCGTGTTGCTGCCGCCTTCGATCGGCGGCTTGGCGACCAATATGGCGCTGGCGCTCGACCGGCGAATCGCCGTGAATTTGAACTACACACTGTCTTCCGACGGGATGAATCACTGCATCAACATGTGCGGTATCAAGCACGTGTTAACCAGCCGCAAGGTCATGGACAAGATGCAGTTCGACTTGGATGCCGAAGTGATTTATCTGGAAGATTTTCGCGAAGTCCCCGAACAGGGCCCGACGACACAAGACAAAGTCGTGGCGGCCTACCAGGCTTATGCGATGTCCGCCAAAGGGCTCATCAAGCAACTGCATCTCGACGAAATCTTGGGCGACGACACTTTGACCGTCATTTTCACTTCCGGTTCAACCGGCATGCCCAAGGGAGTCATGTTGACGCATTCCAACGTGGCCCACAACGTTGAAGCGATTGATCAAGTCGTGCATTTGAATCCGCGTGATGTGTTGGTCGGGATTCTGCCGTTCTTTCATTCTCTTGGCTACACGGTGACCATGTGGGGCTCGATGGCGCTCGATATCAAAGGCTGCTACCACTTTAGCCCGCTGGACGGCAAGCAAGTTGGAAAGCTCTGCCAAAAGAACCAGGGCACTCTGCTGTTGGCGACGCCCACGTTTCTGCGAACTTATTTGCGACGCTGCGACAAGGAGCAATTGGCCTCGCTGGACGTGATTGTCACGGGTGCCGAACGGCTGCCCGAGGAACTGGGCGACGCGTTTGAAGAGAAGTTCGGCATTCGCCCCGTCGAAGGGTATGGCACCACGGAACTCTCGCCGTTGGTGTCCGTTAATGTTCCGCCAAGCCGCAAGGGCGACAATTTTCAAGTCGACAACAAGCTAGGCACCGTGGGCCGGCCGGTTTCCGGCGTTAGCGCAAGGATTACCGATTTGGATACCGGCGAGGAACTCGGTGCCGGCCAAGCGGGCATGCTGTGGATCAAAGGTCCCAACGTGATGAAGGGTTATTTAGACCGGCAAGATTTGACGGATGAAGTCGTTCAGGACGGCTGGTATAAAACCGGCGACGTGGCACTGATTGACGACGATGGTTTCATCAAAATCACCGGTCGTGAAAGCCGCTTCTCTAAAATCGGCGGCGAAATGGTGCCTCACATTCAAGTCGAGGAAACGCTGGCTCGAATCATCGGGGCCGACGAAGAAGACGGCTTGCAAGCGGCGGTCACTGCGGTGCCCGATCCCAAAAAGGGAGAACGACTGGTCGTACTTCATCGGGGAATTGAAAAAACAACGGACGATCTGCGCAAGGGATTGACCGAGGCCGGCTTGCCCAACATCTTCATTCCTTCCGCCGACAGCTTTATTGAAATCGACGAACTACCAATTCTGGGAACGGGCAAGCTCGACCTGAAAGGACTGAAGCAGATCGCCGAGGAGCAATTCGCGCCCGCGCCGGACGAGGGTGCCGCCACCTAGCAGCCTGTTGAAAAACGGAGTTGGGTGGCTGGGGTCGAACGTGAGTGAGCCCCCAGAACGCGATTTACTGGGGGTTCGCTACGCTCAACCCCAGCCACCCTCTCAAGATTCGACTTTTGCCCCCGCCAAGTACGAACTCACTTCTGCCGCACCTGATAGATCGGCAGATGCCGGTAGTAGACTTCAAGCATGTAAATACACATGCAAGTGACGTAAAGCCGCCCGCCCGCCGGACCGCGGCGAACGCCGATCGGACTCCAACTTCCCGCTTCGCGGCCCCGTTGTTGTTGGTTTTCCGGAATCACCTGGCGCATCACCTCGTTCCATCGGTTCCAGGCATCGCCTTCCATGTGGTGCATCAATTGGGCGGCGTAATACCAGTAGTAAACGTTGCGGTCGGTTCGCCAATTGATCGGATTGTTCAAGACATACTGGACGCCAGCGACCAGCCGTGGATCGTCGTGCTCCCATCCTAGGTATTGGCGGCACAGTAGCCCCTCGGCCGTCATCGTCGGCGTAGGTCCGTTCTGGCTGTCCTGGATGTTGTAGACGTAACGGCTGCCTCCGTCACGCTGGACATTGTCCAAGAAGCCATTGATTCGATCGAGCGTTTCGCGCGGCACGGTCAGGTTGGCCATCAACGCACTTTGCAGCGCGATGACAAACCACCCCGTTACTGACAAATCCGAGTCGTCGCCCGGTTCGTAGCGCCACCCGCCCTCCTCGGCTTGGCTGCGAACCGCGAAATCGATGGCCAACTGAGCGGGCTGCCGCAGATCTTCGTCTTTGGTCATGCCGTAAAGTTCGCAGATCGCGATGGTGGCTTGTGCCTGGCTATAGAGCCAGTGTTCAGGAATTCGCCCGTTGAAGAAATCCCCTTCACGGCTTTGCATCTCCAACAGCGCCTTGAGTCCCTTGGCCACGTTGATTTTGAATTCGCCTGTCTTATGAGTATGTCCGGCTCCTTGAAATGCAATCAGGGCCATGGCGGTCGCGGAACAACGATTCTCCAATTGAGCAGCGTCATTGTAGGGTTCGATCATGCTCCAAGAGCCTTCGCGGCGTTGCTGGCGGGCCAGCCACTTGAGCCCCTGATCGACCGCGGATTCTGTCGTCTTCGTGCCGCCATATTTGGCGATGAGCGCCTTCTTCATTCCCTCTTTGCGGCCCGAGAGAGCATTGCCGGCAATCGGAGCCACCACGTCGGAAGATGCCGTGGTTCCCAGCAGTTTCGTATCCAGCTTGGGCATCGCCGCCAACGGATCAAGGGACGCGAGCGGCGCGAAGCTCGCTTCCCCCGCCTCGGGAACATTCACGGGCTCAAGCGTGTAAGAATTGTTATCAAGCTGAAAACCATAATGCTCGGCGTAGCGAACCTGAACGCTTAGCCTTGTCTTGATTTCTTCTTCAAAACCCACCACGCCAAATACGATCATCGCCAACATGTGGATCAACATGCTCACCAGCCATGGAGGCGATGTCTGCAGAACGCTCCTCCTGATATCGCTGGGGACTTCCACCGACGAATCAATGTGGACGGGCGTTGTTGCCGCGGCAGGCCGCTTCGACGAGGATTTCCGCTCCGGCCGACGCTTGCTCTCTCGTTGTTGAGGAGCTTTTTCTTTCTCGCGAAGTGGGGCCTGAGAAGCGCCCGTCTTTTCCGGCGAACGGGGTTTCGTTTTTGCCTCCGGTGGTGATGGCTTCCCTTTTATCGGCGACGGCTGCTTCGTGGGTTCCTGGCCGGTGTCAGGCTGTCGCGCCGCGGCCGGTTTTTGAATTTCAGTTTTTCGTTTGGCCCGAGTGCGCGGCTGGGGATCCGCTGGCGGCTTCGAAGGGATATTTGGCCGCAACTCTTGCGCAGTCTGCTCGGGTGTTTGGGGCGCGGGCCGAGGAGATGAAGCTGGCACAGTCTCTAGTGACTGATTCGGAACGACGGTTGAGTCCGCCGGGCCCGCTTGCGATTCAATCACAGGCTGATTGGGAACAACCGGTCGAGGAATTGGGTCTGCAACCGGCGCGGGTGGCGGCGCGGTATTGATGCCATCGTTGGCGTCAAAGATGGGCTGATTCGGCGGTGCCAAAACGGGCTGATTGGGAAGCGATGCGGGCGTTTGATTGGGCGGCGCTGGCACGACGACCGGCTGATTCGGAAACGTGGCGGGCGCGGCGGCGGGAGCCAAAGGTTGATTCGTCGCGGCGGTCAGTGGCTGCGAAATGACCGGCTGGTTCGGCAACACCGGCTGATTGGGAAGCGGCCCCGGATCGAGTTGGTTGGGCAGAGCGAATTGCGGCTGATTCGGCAGAGGTGGGTTGTTGGGAGGCAACGGACCCGGCGAATCGGAATCTGAATTAGACATGCAACCGCTTCGCAAGCTGGTAGAGGGAGTTGTGAAGAGAGCCAAGAATTGACACGAGAAAGGTTCGACTCCAACCTCTTTGCAAGTCTACCAATACCATTTCCAAGCGCCAAGCAAGAAGTCCCTGCTGGGCAACAAGTTGCGTCAGAACCACGCTGGCATCGACAGGAGAGCCTTGTCGTTGGATTCGCGGGCAACAGGATTCCCTCGATGGATTGGCGCGAATGTGTGAATTAGAGGTCCAACAGCAGGCAATTGTGGAACTTTTGAATTTGCGACCCACTCCCCTCGACGCCATTTTGCCAGCGGTTAAAATAAAATCCTTCACCTAACGCGGGGTGGAGCAGCCCGGTAGCTCGCGAGGCTCATAACCTCGAGGTCACAGGTTCGAATCCTGTCCCCGCAACTCGGCCATCCTCAAGGATGCCCACAACCTCCGAGAAACCCGCGTTTCCCGCACTTCGTGGAACAGCGGGTTTTTTCGTGCGCCACCCAGCGAGACACGGCTAACTCGCACGCTGTCGGCGACGCTACATGCGATCGACCGACGGTTTCGCCAGCCCGGCCGGTGCCGCTTGCCGGCCGCGGAGCCTACTGCGTTGGATCGTCAGGCCGAGCCGCGAGTGAACGTCTTCTGACTGGTACAACTGGTTGATGTTCGCCGAACTTGACGAGTACCGTATGCGCGGCTTGTCGGCGATCGCCACGTACTCTTGGCAAGCGGACTTCATGCGATCATCTTGCCGGACTTTCAATCGCGCCGAAAAGATGTCTGCTGAAGAGGTCCGATCAAGGCTTTTTGCCGACCGGCGATTAGCCATTTTCGATGGCCACCCGGACGATGTCGGCACCTCGAAGGTCCCGCTAGCGGAGTTGAACCACGAACTAGGAAACCGCCAAGTTTGGCTTGGCTCCTGCGGCGCCTTAAAGTGGCTGTGTTGCCGCACTGGATAGTGCGCATTGACCTTGGTTTGGCCGAGCCTACAATGAAGGGTGCCGCCTTTGGCCCTTCCCAGTACAACCCGCCGATGGATGCTCATGTCTGGAAGATTTCTCACCGCGCTGCCTGTTTTTAATGAAGCTCGTTACGTGAACGCGGTTCTGGACGAGGTGACTCGATATTCTCAAGACATCCTGGTCGTTGACGATGGTTCCGCGGATGGCACTGCCGAATTACTGGCGGCACGCGGCGACATTCAAGTCGAACGTCATGCCGAAAACCAGGGTTACGGTGCGGCGCTCAAGACAGCCTTTTGTCACGCCATTCGAAACGAATTTGACGTGGTGGTGACCATCGATTGCGACGGCCAGCACGAACCACAACGCATCACGCAATTTGTAGACGCTTGTCAGCAAGCCGATATTGTCTCGGGCAGCCGATACCTCACTAAACATGACGGCGACAGCCAACCGCCCGCCGATCGCCGCTGGGTGAATCAGGAAATCACCGCGGAACTCAACGACCGGCTCAAGCTGCACTTGACGGACGCCTTTTGCGGCTTCAAAGCCTATAGAACTGAAGCCTTGCGCAAGCTGCAACTAAACGAGCCCGGATACGCCATGCCGTTGCAACTGTGGGTGCAGGCGGCGCAAGAAAAATTGAATATCGTCGAGCTGCCGGTGCCTCTGATCTATTTGGACGAAGACCGCTCCTTCGGTGGCTCATTGGACGACATGGTGACCCGGCTCGATTACTATCACACCGTCCTCGACCGAAACATTGCCAACGCACAACGAGATGCTCGGCAAAAGAGCACTTACTCGCTGTGCGGCGAAGGCGTCGGATGACGTTGATGAGCGAGGAAGTCACACGTCGTCGGCTCCGCGCTCCCCGGCAACATGGCGCGGCGCTGATTGAGCCGCCTCTCGCGGACGTAGGTTCGCTCATCACACAAAATAAGAGTGTGATCGAACGCCATGACGCAGGTGTTCAAGGCCGCTCGCTATCAGGCCTTTCGCGGATGGCGAGACAGGATCTGATTCGCGACGCCGAAGACTATACCAAAAGCTATCGCGACGTCGCGGACGCGCCGGCTGATTCACCGATTCTGTTGTCGGGACATCAGCCGCAATTGTTTCACGCCGGTGTGTGGTCGAAGAATTTCGCTCTGTCGCAGTTGGGCCAACAGTTCCAAGCCCGCGCGGTGAATCTGCTGATTGACAACGACGACGCCCGTGATTCGTCGATTCGCGTACCGACCGGCTCGCTCGACGAGCCGCGAGTTACTTCCGTTGCCTTTGACGGGGCGACAAGCGAAACGGCATTTGAAGAGCGAGCGGTTATCGATGACGAGTGCTTTTACTCTTTCGCAAGTCGGGTCAAGCAGCGGATTGCGCCCTTGGTCGACGACCCGCTGGTCACAGAACTTTGGGAACCCATCGTCGAAATTCGGCACCGGACCGCGAATCTAGGCCAGTGCTTGGCGCAGTCGCGGCATATTTTGGAAGGAAATCTCGGCTTGCAAACTCTGGAGTTGCCGCTGAGTCGAGTTTGCCAGTCACCGGCCTTTCGCTGGTTTGCCCTCCATCTGCTCGCACAACTTCCTCGCTTCTTGGATGCCTACAATAGTGCCCTGGGCGACTACCGCCGTATCAACGGCCTGCGGAGCCGAACCCACCCTGTTCCCGATCTTGCAGTCGACAGTGGATGGCTGGAAGCGCCGTTGTGGATCTGGTCGATCCGCGACCCCGTCCGGCGGCGGCTGTTCGTTCGATTTTTGGATGATCGTCTGGAGTTGACGGATCGAGCCAACCTGCGGAAAACGTTGGGGCTCACCGCCGAAGGTACAGCCGACCGGGCAGTCGAGCAGCTTGCGGCGCTGGAGCGAGAAGGCGTGAAACTGCGGCCGCGAGCCCTAATCACCACCATGTTCAGCCGTTTATTTCTCAGCGATTTGTTTTTGCACGGGATTGGCGGTGCCAAGTACGATGAAGTCACCGATCAGATTATCCGCAAGTTCTTTGGCATCCAGCCACCACGATTCCTTACGCTGACGGCGAGCATGATGTTGCCAATCGAAGTTCCCAACGTCGATCCGCAAGACCTCGCCAATCTGGATCATCAGCTTCGCCAGCTAAACTATCACCCCGAAAAGTATCTGGTCCCCGCTCCCAGCGGGCATGTGTCCAACCTTATCGCGGATAAGCAGCACTGGATCGAAACGCAATTGCCGCGTGGCCAGCGTTTGGAACGGCATCGTGAGATCACGCGAATCAACCACGACTTACAGCCGTATCTGACGGAAACACGACGGCAACTGCAAGCAAATCGTCAGACGATCAAGGCCGGTCTTCAACGGGAATCGCGGCTGGCGTCGCGTGAGTTCAGTTTTTGCTTGTTTCCAAAACAAACTTTGTTCCCGCGCCTACTGGAACTTTTCCCCCGCGGCACGTAATCTAAAGGCCAGAGGATAGAAGAGTAGAGGTCTAGCGACGGAGCGATCAACTTTCGCGGAAGGGATTCGCACATGAGTTCTTCATTGTCCACTGGGCTTGCTCCCCAAGAGGACGCTGGTCCGAGCCGATTTGATTCGGGTGATGTCAAATCAGCCCCAGCTCGGCGTCTTTCCACCAAGTCCACCTCATCGCATCACTTCCCGCCCCCGGCCGAAGGTTTCACTCTCAGACCGGCCGGAGCAGGCGACCATCCCTCGATCCATCATTTTCTGACGACCATCTTCCACGCTCCGTCCGCGGCGGAATTTCAGGCGCAAATCGAAAATCCATCGTACGAACCTAGCGATCGGATGATCGTCAAACGGGGCGACCGGCTGGTGGCCCACTTGCGACTGGCCAACCAGGAAATGCACTTCGGTTCCACATCGATTCCTATTTCGGTCGTTTCCGATGTGGCGACGCTGCCGGAGTTTCGCGGCCAGGGTTTTGCCACCGCGCTGCTCAAAGCGGCCGATCAACAGATGATCGAGTGCGGATCGCAATTGGGCATTTTGCGGACTCGCGCTCCTCAGTTTTATTCCCGTCGCGGTTGGACGGTTTGTGGCCGGCATTGCTGGTCGACCGCCAAGCCACGAGACATCCTGTCCCACCTCAGCGCCCTCGATTCGTCGCGCGAGCAAAAGTGTGGTGTCGCGCTTTCCGATCTGCAGGGACATGACGTCGCCGGCAAGCAGCTAAGTATCCGTTTGTGGCGGCATGTCGAACAAGCGGCCCTGCTGCGGCTGTACGACGCGAACATGATCGCCGGCTATGGCGGCCTTCTCCGTAGCGAGCCTTATTGGCGGTGGCTGATCTCGCGGCGCGGCTACGACCGCATCTACGTCGCCATTGAGGGTCCCGATAAACTAGAACTCGACGACCAGCTCACGCCGATAGTTGGCTATGCGGCCATGAAAGACGGACGAATCGCCGAATTGATGGCTTCCCCCAATCATCCCGATGTGGCCCGGCGGCTACTGGCGCGGGCCTGCGGCGACGCGATCGAACGCGACTACCATCTTGTTCGATTCGATGGCCCGTCCAACGATCCGTTACACGAAGTGATTCAGCAATCGGGCGGCAAGTTCTATTGCCACGAAGCGGCCGATGGCGAGGCCTTTATGATGAAGCTGTTCGATCCGATCGGCTTTTTGCGATCGTTATGTCCGCAATTTCATGAACGAGCCAAACTCTCCGACCTGCCGCGGCCCTTCGAATTGGGAATGTTGATCGACGACCAGAAGTACCGACTGGTCGGTAGCCGACGTAGCGTCAAAATGGTCGAAGGCAAACTTGGCCGCAGCTATGTGACCTGCGGGCATGCACAACTGATGCAGCTTCTATTGGGGCATCTTCATGTTGCCGAAGCCGCCGCCTCGGGGAAATTAGGCGCTTCAACTCGCGTCGCCGTGGAAACCGCCGCCGCCCTGTTTCCAACCCTTCCCATGTGGCGCACGCCGCTTGATGAACTATCCGCCTAACCCGACACGGCGGACGGCGACTTCAAAAACTTTGGTCGCGATGCGCCTTGCGGGTAAACTCGTCAAACCTACCACTTGGGACGACCGCATTGGCCGGGAATCAAAAACAGGTCGACTAACTGCCCGATCAAGAACAGCCCGCCGGTAAACAACCAAAGGAGCCCCGTCACCCAACGCCCTGAATAAAACCGGTGAATTCCGGCGAAGCCAAAGAAGATCAATAGCCACAACAAGTAGGCAATGCCAGGATTAGGGTGGTTCATCTGTACGTTTTGATCTGTAGGAAAGGGCTTTTGCAACCTATGCTCGTTTGTCGGGGACGGACTTCCAGCAAAACATCCGCGCGAGGCGGCCAAAAGTCAATTCGAGCAATTGGATTCGATATTGCGAACGGGCATCCAATTTATTGGCTCTTAGTGTCCGCCAACAGCTTTTCTGCCGCTTTTTTCGTTGGGAAGCAACGACCATTCGCCAGCACCGGGACGAGGATTTGCCGAGCGGCCTCGGTCTGCCCACTGGCGTGCAAAATTTCGGCAGCCAAGTAGGCACTTTCGTTGCCCAACGATCCGATGACCACGGTCGATTCGGCCAGATTTCGAGCCTGCGCGGTTTGTCCCAAATTAAAAAGAACCCAGGCCATCGTGATGGCGGCTTCGCGGCCTTGCGGCTGGCTGGTGTCGGGATGCGTACGAAAGCACAGTTCGGCATACCCCAACGCCCGTTGCCGTTTGGCTTCGTCCTTTTGCTCAATCAGCACCAAAGCCAACTGCATCAGCGCGACAAAGCTGGACGGTGACTGCAAGTGGGCGGCAAGCAGTTGCTTTTCCGCCGTCGCCGCATCTTGTCGGTGGCGGGCGACTAAACCGGCCAGAATCTTGCCATCAAGTGAGCCGGCGTCGATCTTCCGAGCGGCGTCGACGTTTTCAGCGGCCATGTCAATTTCGCAGGCGTCCAGCGCCCAGCGCGCCACAGCTAGACGCGTAGTCAAACTGTCGGGATCATTCTTTACGGCTAGTTTCATCGCATTACGAGCGCTGCCGCGCTTAGTTTTGTCGCCCTCGACGACCAGTTCTTCATACATCAGGGCCATGGCAATTTCGGGCCGCGGTGAAGACGGGTTTATGTCGAATGCTTTCTGAAACGACTGCAATGAACTCTGGTAAGCTCCCAGGCGGAACTGCATCATGCCAAGTTGACGGTGAGCGGCCACGGACTTCGGCTCGAGCGCGGCCCACGCTTGGGCATATCGATCGGCCAGTGTCCAATTTCGTCGCGAGGCGGCGATCGAACCTAGCCCCGCATAACTTCCGATTTGTAGATTGGTTTTGCGATAGTCGTTGCCCGTGAGCTGATCGGCCAGGCCCAAGCTTCGCAAATAGATCGACTCGGCATCGGCCAGTCGCCGCTCCTGTCGCGCCAATTCGGCAAACAAGTAATAGGCTTCCGGGTCCGTCGGCTGGCGCGTGACGGCCTGTTCCAGTTCCGCCCGCCCCGCCGCCACCTGGTTGGTGGCGAAAAACAATTGGGCAACGATGACCTCCACCGGCGGCAATTGCTGGTGCTGTTGACGAACTTTCACCAGCAGGTCGCGGGCACCTCGGACATCGCCATCCTGAAATAAGGCGATGGCGGAATCCACATCCGCGAACTGTCCGGGTTCGGCTTTTTCTATCGATCGCCCGATAAGAAACTGAGCGGTGATCTGGGCGCTGGCAGTCGACCCGAACGCCGCCGCGAAACAGCACAACCCAACGGCGAGCAAGGCGGGCCGTACATAGCCTTGCCGGATTCTGAAACGCAGACCGGTCATGATCGTCTTCTCTGTTTTCGAGTACCTATTGCCGGCCGTGGCGTTTGAAGAATTCCCACATCACGTCGTTGGCCGACAGATTCTTGGTCGATGTTCCAAGTCGACGCAAGCGAAATTCCCGTCCGGGCCAAGTGTGGCCGCCACCGTGAATCATATACAGCACGACTTCCGCTCCGTCGCGTCCGCCCGCATGGACTCGCCGTTCGATGCTCGTTCCATCCTTCACTTTGACCGGCAACTTGGTCACCGTGGGCTTCTCTTCACAGTGATTGGCTTTGACCCAGGCGTCAATGGAGTGCTGGACCGAGTAGAAATCGGTTTGCGATAGGCTTTTCGATCCGCGACCACCCTTGAGCGGCGCGAACTGGTCGTCCGTACCATGAAAATGACAAACGGACACCGAGTGTTTTGGCGAGCACTGCTTCGACCCCATCGGCCCGGCCACGGGAGCAATCGCTGCGATCCGGTGAGAGAGTTCCGATGCCAGCCGGTAACTGATGATTGCCCCGTTGGAAATCCCGGTGGCAAACACGCGTTTCTCATCCATGTCCGTCGACGCGGCTAAATCATCCAGAATCTTGTCGACAAACTTGACATCGTCGATGTTGTTCCGCTGGGCATAGCCACAGCAATTCCCTCCGTTGAACGTCAAGATACGACCAACGCGCCCCGTTCCGTTGGGATAAACAACTAAGAATCCCTCTTTGTCAGCTTTGTCATTCAACCCCGTCGAGCGCATCATCACGTCGGCATTAGTCGCCCCGCCATGAAACGCCAAAACGACCGGCCACGATTTGCCTGCCGGTTTCTTCGCCGGCATGTAGACAAGATAGCTGCGTTCTATCCCGTCGACCTTCAGATTCCGCGTCTGCACGCCAGGCTCCAATGACTTCGCATTTGCCGACAAAGCAACTGTCAAGAGTAAGGAAAGATACATTTGCTTCCTCTCACCAGACCAACGAATCGTCGAGCGTCACGCTGCGTTTCCCGAGACTTCAACCCTCAAGCAAGTATAGCAGATGAACGCGTGACAGAGACCAAATGTGCTGACAGTGAGGCGGTTCTCGGCGCACCACCGGTTAACAGTCTGTTGAAGAATGAGTAGGCCGGACCGAGGAGCGAAGCGACGATATTCCGGCATCCCGGATTTCAAGAAACCTGAGGGCTGCCGGAGCAGCGCTTCGCTTGATCCGGCCTACACAATCGGTTTTTCAACAGGCTGCTAGGGAGCACGCACGGTCAGCCAAGGCTCGTGATGGCTTTCGCCAACAGAAGTAAATGTCGCTTCGTGGCTTGCGTTTTCAGCCGCTTTCCCTTCAATGCGGAATGGCGCGCCCTCGTGCGGCGCCGTGGCATTGACCACTAACTTGACCGACTTCGCCGTGTCGCCCTTGGCGGCGGATTTGACCGTTGTCGCGGTAACGCCTTCTGGCAGACCAACGGCCGAGATTTCAATCTCTTGGTTGTAGCCGTGCTGCCGATTGATGGTGATGGGGATCTCCAGCGGCTTACCGACCGTGGCAATGAATTCGCCGGCGGCCAACGTTAACTGAAAGTCGGGCTGGGCAACCTGGACGGTCAAACGATAGACGTGCCGGAAGCCACCGCTGCGAAAACGGTTTTGAATCGACAGGCGATACGCGCCGTCGGCCGGTACCGTGAAATCCAACTTGCAATCGCGCTGTTTCGAAACGTCGTCGATCTCTTTCAGCATCTTGCCGTTGGCGTCGTGAATTCGAAGCAACGGGTCGGTCGGGTACCCGAGCGAATTGGCTTCGGCCCGAAACACCAGCTTCTGTCCCTTGGTGGCAGAAAAGCCAAACGTGTCCTCATCCCGGTCAGCCTCCAGCCGCCCCGATATGACCACAGGCAGAGTGATCTCTTGCGGTTGTTGGGCGGCGGCCTGTTCGTCGGCGACCACCAAAGGAAGCTTTTGAATTGGCAACCGCAGCGTGCTGGCGAATTGCGGGCCCCCCAGCATCACCGCCGAATGGTCCGCGACCGTCGGTTGCGCCATCTCTTGAAGGTCCGGCGGAATGTTCCAGCCGTGGAGTTTCAGTTTGGGCTTCGTGGACGAGCCGTCCGCAAGGGCCAACGGAAACGCGTGGTCGACGAAAGCACCCGTGGTGACCGTCAGCCGATAAACAAAGTCATCACCCCCGGCAAAACGTATCGAGCTGTTCGGAGTCAGCGGAAAGGCGAACGTCCGGATAAGGTACGTGCCGTCGCGAGGTACTTGAAAGACGACCAGGGGATCGATACCCCGCCCGTCGTCGTTTTGCGCCAACACGAATCCGTCGGTGTTACAGATTTGCAAGACACCGTCCATCGGCGATCCCAGCCAGCGGTTGGCATCCATGGCGGCGACCAGCGTCTGACCGCGGCGCAGTTCGACGGAATAAGCGTCGACATCGCCCGCTTTGGCCAGCTTGCCATTCACCGTTGCCGGCTGCTCTATAACTTGCGGCTGTTGCAAGGTGTCATTCGGTTCTTTCTCGAGCGCTTCGGGCAGCGAACCGACCAGCAACGGCCGCAACGCACTGGCACCCTGATCGTCGTGCACTCGAATCCTGTAAACACCAACATCCGCCTTCGGGTCGACGGTCACCTTCAATTTGCCTTTAGCCTCGGCCGCTTCAACTTGCACACCCTGGCGGTCGACCCACACTTTGACAGGCCACTTGGGAAAGGTGCCGATCGCGGTCACTTCGACCGTTTTTCCACGAGCTGCACCTGAAGGAAGCAAGTGTTTCAACTGCGGCGGAGCCGCGACAGCGGTGGAGACGATCTGACAGAACAGGAAGAGTGTGATCGCGATGGAGGGACGCAATTTGTTCATTCGCTTAACTCACGACAAGCCACCGGCTCGGCTAAAGAGGGTTCAACGGGGCGGGCTGCCTTGCCGGAGTCATCACGACATCAATTCGCGAATTGGATTGGGCTCACTTACCAGGCGGGCGGGACGACCCTCTGGCGTGTGCAGAATCTGTCCGGGAGCAATTCCCAGCTTGGCATAGACGGTCGAGACGAAACTCTCTGGCGAAAGAACACGTTCCGAGGCGGAGTAGCCGTTGCGGTCGGTGGCACCAATAATCTGTCCGCCCTTGGTCCCACCGCCGGCAAACAGCACGCTCATCGCGTTCGACCAGTGGTCGCGGCCGCCACGGGCGTTCACTTTGGGCGTCCGGCCAAATTCTCCCAGGGCGATGACCATCGTCGTTTCCAGCATGCCACGTTCGTCTAGATCTTCGATCAGTGCGGCGATCGACGATTCAAAGCTGGGCAGGCGTTTGTTCAAGCTGCTAAAGATGTTCGTGTGATGATCCCAGCCGCCATCATACAGCGTGACAAATGGTACGCCCCCGGCGACCAAACGCCGCGCCAACAGCGCCCGCTGGCCAAAGCTATTACGGCCATAGCGATCGCGTAGTTGATCGGGCTCGCTGTGAATATCGAACGCGGCTTGTGCTTCCTTCGAGGTAATCAGTTGATAGCCCTGCTGATAGAACTCGTCAACGGAAACGACGGGATCGCCAGCGGACTTTTCATTGATTCGCATCATTCGATCGACTTGCCGCCTGATATCTTTACGATCCAGGAACCGGTCATTCTCCAAGCCGGCCGGCAATGCCACGTCGCGGACGCGAAACCGAGAACTGTTGGGGTCGTCGGACACCACGAACGGCGCGAATTTTTGTCCCAAAAAGTGCGGGCCGCCGCTGCGCGACATCCTGGGCATCGAGAAATAAGGGGGCAAGCCATTCGGCGCGCCAAGCTGATGGGCGACGGTCGATCCCATACTAGGATGGAAACTGACAAAGGCTCCGCATCCCACGGGAATCCGTGGCGGCGCGCCCGTCATCATGTAGTGATTGCCCGCGCCGTGGTTGCCTTGGTTGTGCCGGATCGACCGAATGACCGTCGTCTTGTCGGCGATCGAAGCCAACCGCTTCATATGATGAGAATAATGAACGCCCGGCAGCTTGGTCGCGATCGGTTCAAACTCGCCGCGAATTTCGACCGGCGCGTCCGGTTTGGGATCGAAGGTTTCATAGTGGGTGGGTCCGCCGTCCATCCAAATCAAAATACAGCCGGTTGCTTGGCGACCATTTTGCTTTGAGGTTTCGCCGGCAGTGGCTCGCAACGCGCCCACCAAGCCGCCGCCGACAAGTCCGCCCAGGCCCAGTTGAAGACAGTCGCGGCGGGTGACCCCTTCGCAGTTGGTTCGAATATTCATGGTTGCTAGATCTCCGTCTATCTTGCCGACACCTTGCGAGCGTTAGCCCGAATGAGTCCGAGGCATTGCCTTATCAGTCTTTGAACAAGAACTCGGGCGTGTTCAACAGCGCCCACATTAAATCTTCGGTCGCTCGACGTCGCGACGTCCCCTCTACTTCGTACAATCCGCGAGCAAACTGCAGCTCCGCTTCGTCAGGATATCGAGCATAGATGGACAAATACAGCTCATTCAAGATTTCGTCCACCGGAGTCTCACTGGCCGCCAGTTTCGCCGCGCGACCTTGGTCGCTCGTCACTTTGGTGTTCACCGCCGAATCGTTCATCAGGTGCAACGTTTGCGTGACGGTCGATTCGGGCGTCCGCTCGCAGGGAGGATCCTTATTCGGGTCGGGACGGCCAAAGGTGTCCAGAAACAATGACTCGACACGATGCGTCCAGATCTGATTAGCTCGGGCACCTTGCGGCATGGCCGAGAATTTGCTGGGCACTCCGGTGATGTCACAAACGGCATCATGCAAGACTTCCGCCCGCAACCGCTGACGATAGTGCCGCGAATAATTTCGCAAGTCGGCAATATTTCGTTCGTTGGGAATCGAACTGAGACCATAAACATACGAACTGGTGATGGTGCGAATAAGCTGCTTAAGGTCATACTTCTGCTCACGAAACCGAGCCGCCACCGCCTCCAGCAAGGGGCCGTTGGTGGGTGGGTTCGTGGCCCGCAGGTCATCCACCGGATCGACCAGGCCACGCCCCATCAAATCGGCCCAGATGCGATTGACTTGAACTTGGGCGAAATACTCGTTGTCATCGTCCGTGATCCAAGCCGCGAGGGCTTCCCGCCAATCGTCAGTTTCCTCGGCGGGCGGAGCGGTTCCAAACAGTGGACGAGGCGGCAACACCTCTCCCGTGACCGGATGCGAAACGCTGCCCTTGCCAACGGTGATAAAAATCTCTTCACCGCCGGAAATCGGTGGTGAAAGGCCGACTCCCTTGCGACCCACTCGCGCGAAGTACGCGGCGAAACTATAAAAGTCTTCTTGTGCCCATTTCTCGAAGGGATGATGGTGGCACTTGGCGCATTCCAAACGAATACCAAGGAACAGTTGGCTGACAAGCGTCGTCCTTTCGTCGGGCGTACGCCGATCGCGGAACAAGGTCACCGCGCCGTTTTCCCAAGTACTTCCTTGCGCGGTGAGCAAGTCACGCACGAACTGGTCATAAGGACGATTTTGGCGAAACTGTTCACGGATCCAATTGTCGTAATTGAAGACCGCTTTGATGCCCACGCGGTACGGATTCGGTCGCAGCAGATCGACCCATTTGTTGGCCCAGTGGTCGGCATACTCGGGAAGTTCGAGCAGCGACTCAATCAGCCGCGCGCGTTTTTCCGGCTCTTGATCGGCCAAATAGATTTTCACTTCGTCGGGCGTGGGCAAACGCCCCACGATGTCGATGTAAAGCCGACGGATCAGCTTGGCGTCGTCGACCGGTGCCGAAGGCGTAATCCGGAGCGACTTCAGTTTTTTCCACACCAAATCGTCAATGAAGTTATGCCGGGGAAGTTTTTCGTAGACCTCATCCGCCACCTCGCCTTCCAACGGAATGGCCACGTTGCATACGCCGATATGGTACATGTATCGAGCCATAATGGCCGTTTCGCTGGGAAGCGGTCCGGCCGTCATGTTTCCTTGCTCGTCGACCGAGACGATCGCGCTTTCGTTCGACTGGTAGTTTGAACGGCCTGTTACATCGCGCGTCGTGCCATCGGAATAGAACGCGGTCACGTTGAGTGGCTGTTGCTGGCCCGGCTTCATCAGCAGTTCCGTCGGCTTGATCTCGACGCGCTGTAGAGTCGGCTCGCCCTCGATTCGTCGCGGCGCGCCGGCAATGATCCACTGCCGAACCGTTTCATAATCATCTCCGCCAATTTCCAATCGAACCCCGCCGCCGTGCGGCACGGTTCCGGCGGGCTTTTGCAGCAACAAACTTCGTTCCGGCGCGGCGGGGAAAACTCGTCGCCCGCGGCCTTCTTTCGTCAGCGCCGCGAAATCGAAATCGGAATCGAATCCCAGCAGCGAAAGTTGAAAACCGTTCTGGCCATTCTGCTTGCCATGGCATGCCCCTTGATTACATCCACGCGCCGTGAGGATCGGCTGTACATCCAATTCGAAGCTGATGGATGGCTCGGCACGGGCGATACGGAACGACAAGCTGCACGCGCTGAAGCTCAGCACAAAGCAGAACAATGTGAAGGTCGGACGCGCTGACGATTTGAGGCAGTAAGCAATCACGGGCGGAGGGTGGGAGAGGGAATGAGGCGGGAAGATACGCCCCTTATCTTACCAGATCCGCGGCGCGACAGCAAAATCAGGCGGACCTTGACGGTTAGCGAAAGTCAGCCGGGTTTTCCGATCGCGGAGTCTCAAAACTGGAATTGCCGTCTCAGTCTTGCAACAGTTACCAGCAGGCGCCGCCGGGCGACGGGGGGCCGCTCAAGATTCAACTCTTCCCGCCGCGACTAGTTACGTTGATTCGCGGTCTCCAGGCGACGGTTCGGCACACGGCTTGCCTAGGATTATGTGGACCGGACGGATACTGACTTTGGCGACGACTTTTACGTCATTCAAGATGGAGCGAATGGATGAAGACATTACGACTGCTATTCAACGCGGCAATTATCGAGACGCTGGGCATCGCGCTAGCAGCCTGGGTTTTGTTGGCGGCATCAGGGCACGCTGCAACGCATTCGGATACATCCAACCAGCCTGCCCCCGCTCACAAAAGTTGGTTTGCCGGGTTGGACTTTTGGGACGCCAGCAAACTACCGCCCGCCGAGCAGCGCCGAGCAGCCGTCCAAACCAAATTGGAATCAACGGCGGACAAGATGGCTTCGCTGGTTGCCCACCATTTCGACGGTGTCGTTAGCTCCGTGTTTTCGGAAGAACTAACGAAAAAACCCCGAGCCGGCGAATGACGGCTCGGGGTTAGAGTTGTCCGCGGGCTGGCCCAGGCGAGCCAGCTTTCGGATTTCAATTATTTAGTAGTTGTACTCGGCGCCAAAGTAGGCACCGTGCAGAATCAGGCTGCCGTTGGAATCGATGAACAGGGCGTCATCGATGCCTCGTAAGTCGCTGGGAATCTGCTCACTTGGCAGCGCGACACCGGCGATCGCCATGGCCCGGTAGCCCGCGTTCAGGCTCCAGCGGCAGGAAAGCTGGTAGTCGAGCCCCATATTAATTTCGCCTAGGAAGGCCACGTCATCCTTGCTGGAAGCAACGTTCCAACTTCGGCCCAAGTTCGGACCATTGTCGATGACCGCGTCGCGACCGTTGGCGTGAATTCGCGACTTGTGTTCGATATAGTTGGCGAACAAGCCGACTTTGGTGTTCATGGTCAGTGCCAATTTGCACGTGATGTTGTACTTCATGTCGCAGGAGCCTTGGAAACCGAACAGGTGGTTGTCGGTTTCCACGTTGTACGTCACTTGGTCTTCACCACCAACGAAGGCCACGCCCGACCCGGCGTCACGAGCGGCGAATTCCAAATCCTCGTTGAAGATGAACAGGCGGAAGCCGTAACCCCAGTTGACGTGGAACCGTTGTTGCCCACAGCAACCGTAGCCCGCACAGCCAGCATAGTTGATGATGTTAAACTCGGCGTTGTTGAACTGGAATTGCCGGCGAACGCGATGGGCATCCGCGTTGTTGACCCAGTTTTCGACTCCCAGGCCGCCGATTTCCAACTGGTCGAAGTTTAAGATCGCGTCCAAGTTGCCGACGACTTGCGCCGAGGTGATGACGCTCTCTTGTTGTTCAGGGTAGATTCCCCAGTAGCGCACTTCCCAAGCTTTGCGGCCGCAGCAAAAGTAGCGGCCGAAGTGAGCTTCGGCACCAGCGGAGTAGTCCATCTCGGCATCACGCGTGTCCAGCAGTTGCAGCGATTGGAAGCCGCTGCCAAAGCTGAAGTGGTAGTGATCCTCGTTGTCCCGATTCATGATCAGGCCTTTTACGCCACCGAACCATCCGCACCGAGGATTGCCGGCCGTCACGCACGCCACGTCGCCGCAAAGAGCATTGCAATTTCCGGGGTGGAACATCGACTTCATCCAGCCGTGGCCGTGCAGACCAAGCCAACCGTGGCCCAAACCGTAACCGCGCGGCCCGTGACCGTAACCATAGGCCGGATACGCGGCCGGAGCGGGAGCGAAGCCGTCGCCACAACTTTGGCAACCGCCAGCGGCCTGGGGATATTGACCGGCCGGAGTGGGAATGTGCTCACTGCCGATTTGTTCGGGAGCCATGCCCCCGTGATTGGGATAGTCGGGTGTCGCTTGCGGGGCGAATTCCGGGGGCGGTGGAGCGTCGTCGACCGATCCCGCCTGATCTTGGTAGTTGTAGAAAGCTGATGTCTGAGAAATCGGATAGCGCTGTGCGGCTTGGGGCATGGGCAGCAAGCTGGGTGAACCGTAACGACCCTGCTGTGCGTGGGCATCGGAAAGAATGCCGGCCATGCCTAGCGCGACCGCCAGGCCATGCATGAACATGGATTTCATCGCTTGACTCCTTTTTTGTGAGATCCATCTCATTCGCGATGCACGATCCAATTCGCGGCACCGAGGATGGAAAGTCAGTGGGTCATGGGAACCGGTGTTCCCAACGATGGCATCCATACCATTCAAGAGATCCGTCGCTGTCAGAATACACATCGTCGAGAGACGGTTACGAGATTGCCTGAATCAAGCGGGCATCGTCAAAAAAATATTGGAGCGCCCGCTGCAATCTGCACGCCCGCTGCAAACCGAAATGGGAAGCCGAGCGGACGTGGGTTTCCCACAAGCAAGAGCGGGGCGGCAACCGGCATCGGATGACGAATCGATGCCACCGGAATACATGGCCCCGAAAGTGGCAAGGTAGGATACGCTTTGCCAGTTGGCAAATTACGCGGCGCGACGTTCGTCGGATTGCGGTTGTTGGGGTTGTTCCATCAATTCCATGGACAACACTTCTTCGGCGAATTTCCGATAGTCTTCCGCGCCATGAGATTGAGGAGCATAATCAAAAATTGATTGGCCGTGGCTGGGCGCTTCGGCCAGCCGAATGTTCCGGCGAATCTTGGCTTGAAACGTGCGCGCGTCAGCCCAGGGACAATGACGCGCGGGCTTCGCCTCAAGAAATTTCGTGACATCGCCTGACACTTCGGCGGCCAGCCTCGTCCCCGATTCATACAAACAGAACACCACTCCTGAAAGTTTCAGGCGGTCGTTCAAACGGCGCGAAACGATCTCGATCGTTTTCATCAACTTACTCAAGCCGTGCAGTGCCAGAAAATGCGGCTGCAGCGGAAGCAAAACTTCGTCGACCGCCGTCAACGCGTTGATTGTCAAGATGCCCAAGGAGGGAGGGCAATCCAGAATTAGATAGTCGAAGGCCTCTTGGTCTTCTTCGATTCGATCTCGCAGGATGATCTCGCGGCCAACTTCACTGGCCAACTCAAGTTCGACCGCCGCTAGGTTCAGATGAGCCGGGACCAGCCACAGATTCTCGGCGGCTTGGTGACGAACGTCGGCCAGTGAGGCATCACCGACCAGAACGTTGTACAGCGATTTGCTATCTTCCGACAATGCGAAACCCAAATGGAGCGAAGCATGAGCTTGCGGATCCATATCAATCACGCAAACCCGCTTGCCCTGTTCGGACAGGGCAGCACTCAGATTCACCGCGGTCGTTGTCTTTCCCACCCCGCCTTTTTGATTGATGATCGCAATGGAACGCATGGCGTCGGCTCCTGGTATGACTCGGCAATCCGCGCCGCGACGCGCGCGGAGTGGATACTGGCGGGGCGGATTATAGGGAGGCTCTGCTATTGCTCCTAGACGAATCGAGCTGGTGGCTCCGGTTGGTCTGGGCGACAATTTGGGCTAAAAATGGTGAGTCGACGGACGGAACGCTAGCGAATCCGCTGACCGCACGCCGTCACCGCTTGAAAATGACCGCCGAACCGATCAATTACCATGCGTCAAATTGGCACGCTTCCCAATCTATCTCAGGCCGAGAGGTTCGCCTCATTTCTGCTCACGCGCGGCATCGCAACTCAGTTAGATCCAGACCAAGACCAGTGGATCGTTTGGGTTTTGGATGAAGATCGTCTCGAGGATGCGAAGAGCGAATTGGCCGCGTTCCGCGCGGCCCCCGACGCAGGCAAGTATCAGGGTGTCGAAAAGCAAGCCGAGGCCATTCTTCAAGAGCAGCAGCAGCATCGCGAGCGGACGAAAAAGAATATCGTCCATATGCGGGGCCGGTGGTCCGTCGGTTTCGGCGGAACGCAGCGGAAGGGATTCACGCTGATGTTCATCGCGGCCACGGTAATCATTTCGGTGCTTGCCGGATTTGACGCCCAACAGCGGCATGAAACCGCCATTTATCAACAGCTTCAATTTTCCCATCCTCAAAACTGGGATCTTCAAGACTTATCGCGGACAGACTATTTTTACGACATCAAACGCGGTCAAATCTGGCGCATCATGACACCCGTGTTCTTACACGGTTCTTGGGCCCACCTGATCATCAACATGATCTTTCTGTACTTCTATGGGGCCAAGATCGAAACACGGTACGGCCCTTGGGTGCTGGCCGCGCTGGTGGTGGCGATTGGCTTTAGTGCGAACTTGATCGAGGCCTTTGTACCAGACGCTTGGGGCGCGACGCCGACGGGTATCGGAATGTCGGGAGTGGTGTACGGCCTGTTTGGATTTATTTGGCTGCGGATGATTCTGGCCCCCAGCGATACCTTGAACGTGCCGCTAATCCTGGTAATCATTCAGATCGTCATGCTGATGGCGGGATTTTCGGGCATGTTGGACGCGTTGGATGGCGGAGGCGACAAACCGGACAACATCGACCACTGGGCCCACGCACTAGGACTGGTTGTTGGCGCGGTGTATGCTTTCGTGCCGAATCTCATCAACCGCACCAAGTCGAATTGACGGCTGCACGCGATCCGCGCCGAAATTGATAAACGGAACGCCGCCACCGCCATGCGGCTACACCGCCACGCGGCTACACCGCCATCGGGTTCGCAAAAAAATCCGACTTGTGCTGGGTTGGCGGATCTAGTAATAGTCCCGCAAATCTTTACGTCGCCGTACTCATCCAATTCGACGGCAGCGTCAGAGACAATCAAAAACATGCCCGGTTCTCGGGCAAAATGCCCTTCGCGGAGAACGTGACCAGAGATTGATTCTCTCGTCATGACTCTCCAACATTGGTGATTCCGAAAAAAGCTAAGGAGAGACGCCATCATGCTCTTGGCCCCATCGGCCGCGCGATTCGCGGCATGGACTCTTGTTGTCACTATCCTGTTTGCTTCCTCCCAAGCGGGGGCCGCGGAGCCGGCGCGTACGCCGAAGACCGCCATCCTTCGAATACCGGATGTCGAAATGCACCAGGTCGGCGCGGTACAGGGCACGTTTGTCAACGGCCAAGGCAAACCCGTCGAAGGTGCCAAAGTCGCCTTGCGGCAACGCGGAAAAGTGGTGGCCACGACGGACACCAACAAGGGCGGCAAGTTTCAGTTTCAAAACCTGCGTGGCGGCACCTACGAAATTGCGACCGTGCGCGGAAACGCGGCGTTTCGCCTGTGGGCCCCCAAAACCGCTCCGCCTTCGGCACGCACGGGCGTGCTGATCGTCGCCCAGGAAGGAACGGTTCGCGGCCAGGACGTGGAAGGATTTACCTTCTTTGATCCTTACGCCCCCGGATATCAGGTCTTGACTTTGGGTCTGGGCGCCGTTGGCACGGGATTCGGAATTTACAGCATCTCCGAAATTGATAGCTTGAAAAGTGACATTCGAGTTCTGCAAGCTGGATCGTAAGAAAACCGATAGCAAGCCTCCTTCAGAGGCACAACCTTCACCCTCTCCAAGACGGCAAGGCTTTGGGCATTCTTGATGTGCCTTCCGGCTGCGCCGTACTTTCTGTAAAGATCGCGCGCTCTAAGTTCCGACAAAATATTGCGCGTGACTAGCTCTCGCTCTTGGCCCTACTCGGGGGCAACTGCTAGCTCCAATGGCGACGTTCGGTCTTTTCTGACCGATGCGCTGCGCCTGTTTGCAGTGATGGCTCGAGCCATCTTGAACACTCATTCCAAGGAGCTAATCACTATGGCTATTGAAAGATCCCTCCGCGCGGTCATCGTCGCTTGGATCGCAATTTTCGCACTGGCACCGCTGGCAGCCGTTGCCGCGGATCGGCTTGAGCTGAGCCCAAAGTCGGTTGTCGACGTCAAGCTTCACGACGGTGGCACTTTGGTGGGTGCCGTGTACAACCCGGACGGAACGGCCGCCCAACACAGCCCGGTAGTCTTGCTGCAATATCGAAAAGTAATTGCTTCGTTGAAAACGAACGAAAAGGGGCAGTTCTTCGTCCGTGGTGTTCGTGGCGGCGTCTATGAACTGCAAACTGCCAACGGAAGCGGCCTGTGCCGGATGTGGGCTCCCAGCACCGCGCCTCCCGCCGCACATCAAGCCTTGGTCCTAACGGCATCGCCCGAAATCGTTCGCGGCCAGGGCCGCCGTCCGTTCACGTTGTTCGACGCCTACTCGCCCATCTACCAAGCCGCTTCATTGGGTATTGGCACAGCGGGTTTGACGGTCGGCATCGTGGCACTGCAAAAGAAGAAGAGCGGCTCGTAGCGGATGACGAAAAGGCCGTAGGTCACTTTCGACGAGAGTGACCTACGCCAAATTACGTCGCCAATTGACGGCTAATTTCTTCCTTGGCTTTGACGAGCGCCTCGGGGACTTTGTCGGGGTTTTTTCCGCCCGCTTGCGCCATATCGGGTTTGCCGCCGCCACCGCCGCCGACGACGGGAGCGACTTCGCGGACCCAATTGCCGGCGCTACAACCGCGGTCGACCAGATTGCGACTGACCCCCGCCACGAGTACCACCTTGCTATCACCCTGGCAAGTTGCCAGCAGCACGGCGCTCGACTCGGTCTTTTTGCGAATCTGGTCAATCAACTGTCGCATCAAGTTGGGATTGGCTCCGCGAGTCTCTTCAACCACCACTTGGACACCATCGATCTCCTCGGCTTTCTCAAGCAAGGTCTCTGCCGAGAGTTCACCCGACTCGGCCATTTCCTCGACCTGCTGGGTAAGGCTCGTTACTTCGCCAAGCATCGACACGATCCGGTCGGGTACCTCGAAAGGGTTCACATTCAGCAGGCGCGCCGTTTCGCGAAGGGCGGCCTTCGTATCGGCGTACGATAGCTCCGCGGAGGTACCGGCGGGAGGCGGGTTTTCTTTGTCATCGGCGGACTTTGATCCAGTCGACAATTGCTTCTTTAGATCGCGAACGGTTTGCATCAGCTCGCGGGCGGCCTGAGGTACCTTGGCCACGCCAACCTCAAGGTGCTTGGCCGCCGCAGCAAGTGCATCCGTTGTTTGCTCGACATGCTGAGTCGCCTTCTCGCCGGTCAATGCGATAATCCGCCGCACTCCGGCCGAGACGCCTTCTTCGGACGTAACCTCCAAGGAACGCACTTCGCTGGTGTTGTCTAAATGCGTTCCTCCGCAGAGTTCCTTGCTGAACTGACCCATCGAGATCATCCGCACTGGGTCGGGGTATTTTTCGCCGAACAGCATCATGGCACCCGCCTCTCGTGCCTCGGCCAGTGGCAACACTTGCGCTGTGATCGAATCGCCGGCACGAATTTTCTCGTTGGCATCTTGTTCGATGGCCGCAAGTTGCTCGGTGGATACGGGCGAGAGGTTCGTAAAATCAAACCGCAATAGATCGTCGTCGACTTTTGAACCTTGTTGCTGCGCGTGGGAGCCAAGGTTTTTTTGCAGAGCGTAATGCAGAATATGCGTTGCCGAATGAGCGCGACGGATTCCTTGCCGGCGAGAAACGTCAGCTTGGGCGTTTATGGCCTGACCCACGGCAATACGTCCCGCCTCTAGGTACCCGTAGTGTTTAATAAGATCCCCATCACGTTTTGTATCAATAACGCGGAACGAACACTCCGTACCATTCAGTTGTCCTTGGTCACCGACTTGACCACCGGATTCGCCGTAGAATGGCGAACGATCGAGGATCACGATGAGTTGCTTCGGGCTGCCCGCCTCGGCGAAGTCTTCGCGCAGTTTGCCACTCAACTCATCTTCAGGTTTTTCCTCCGGCAACTCGACCAGAGCTCTCACATGAGCGCTGCAAGTTGTCTCGTCATATCCAAGGAACTCCGTGGACTTGGAGATCGATTTTTTGATCTGATCGATGGGACCTTGCCGGAAGACTTCCGTAATGATTGGTCCGTCGGACGGCGTGGTTGGAGTGTCATCCGGCTTGAACTCGTCCCAATTCATGGTCAAACCGGCTTCCTCGGCTAGCGTTCCGATCAATTCCGGCGGTGCCCCATAGGTTTCGTACAGATGATATGCCTTTCGACCATCTACCAAGACACGGCCGTCACGTTTCGCGGTTTGGATCAATTCCTCGATCTTCGGCAGGCTGCGATGGAGCGTCTCAAGGAATTGTTCTTCCTCGCGTTGAACAACGCCAGTCACCCGTTCCGCGGTTTCTTCCAGTTCGGGATAACCTGCCTTCATACTCTCAACCACGGCGGGAACGATTTGATGCAAGAACGGCTCCCGGCGGTCTAACTGATAGCCATCGACGACAGCGCGCCGCAGCAACCGACGAATCACGTACTTTTCTTTTTGCGGACCGGGATAGACGTTTTCATGAATCGCCATGGTGCATGCGCGGACATGGTCCGTAATGCGCCGCAGACGGCGACCTTCATCACTCTCAAACTCGTACTTCCTTCCGCAAACCTCAGCGGCGGCTTGGACGATCGGCATCAGGATGTCGATATGAAAATTCGTTTCAACGCCTTGCAGGGTCGCCGCGGTGCGTTCGAGTCCCATGCCTGTATCGATGTTCTTGCTGGGCAGCGGGCGCAGGTTGTCCGGCGGGCTGCCCACTCGATTGAACTGCGTGAAGACCAAGTTCCAAATCTCGACTTCGCTGCCTTTTTCGTTGTGATAAAAGATCTCGCTACAAGGTCCGCACACGCCATCGGGCCCTTCGCTAGGCGCGCTGGCGGGCCAAAAGTTTTCATCTTCGTCCAGGCGGGCGATCCGGTCGTGCGAAAGGCCGATTTCCTTCGACCAGATTTGTGCCGCCTCGTCGTCGTCCTTATACACGCTGACCGTCAATCGGGCGGGATCGATGCCGAGCCACTTTTTGTCCGTTAGAAACTCCCAAGCCCAGTGGATTGCGTCGCGCTTGAAATAGTCGCCAAAGCTAAAGTTGCCCATCATCTCGAAAAACGTGTGGTGATAGGCCGTGCGGCCCACGTTATCGATGTCGCCCGTGCGCAGACACTTTTGACAAGTCGTGGCCCGGGTGAAATCGAGCTTGACCTTGCCCAGAAAGTGATCCTTGAACTGGTTCATGCCGGCGGGAGTGAACAGCACGGAAGGGTCCCAAGTGGGGACCAGCACATCACTGTCACAACGTGTGTGCCCTTTGCCAACGTAAAAGTCCAGGTACTTTTCCCGCAGTTCGTCGGTTTTCATAATGTGATGGAGGGGCTGGGCAAGAGAGCGAATTGAAACCAGAGGGTTATGATATAGCCAGAAAGAGGATTGGACTAGGCGAAGGCGGCCAAGCCACCAGTTGATGGACGCCAGGAATTCAGCAGGCGCTGCTCGACCTTCGTGGGCCAAAAAATGGCCGATTGTCGAACGGCGACCGGCATCCATGCTCCGCGACCGCAGCGATCTTGCCGGATGGTGCGCCCTTTCGTCCGCTCATGGCTGATCCCCGGGATGAGAGGTTTCGATTTGGGTAGGTGTAATCCGATCCTGGGCGACGTGGCGAACAGTTAGCACAACAACATCTTCGCCCGCAAGCGTAAAAACTGCCCTGTGTGGTGGGCGGACCGACAAACCGTAGTGCATTTCACGGATCGTGTAAGGGAAGGTGGCATTCTCCGCCGCAAGAGGATGAGACTCAGGCGAATCATCAAGGCGTTAAGAGCCTGGAGAATTCCGTCGTACCAGCGTTGAGCCTCCTCGACAGAATGGTGTGCGGCCCACCACCGCGCGGCGGAAACAACTTCCTGCCGGGCGGCATCAGAAATGACAACGGAGTAGCTCATCTCCCCGGCGGGAATCCCAACTCGTCCCGCATCTGCTGGTCGGCTTCGTCCAGCGGAGTGACTCTTCCGGCTTCCAGGTCATCTATGCCGCGTTGGATCGCATTGTACTCTTGTTGCTTGTGCAGAGCTTCCATGGCTTGCTGATGCAGAGCGGCATCAGCAAGGAAGTACACCTTTTGCGTCTCGTAATCATGCACCTCGATCCCTTCGGGCTGTCGAACTAGCGCCTGCCGCTGCTCATTGGAAAGTGGCGTTCTCATACCAAAATTATACGGCACCGTTGGCGTTAGTCGACAACAAAATTCTGCGCCAAGCGTGTCAAGGCAAGATCACCCAAAGCTCGAACCGCTCGCAGGTAACGTCCGATGTGGCGGTAAATAATGCTAAGGTGAGACGGTTCGAATCGGCGTATTGGACCCTTCAGCGACGGTCAGTCGTAGTCGAACGTTGCCCGACCGTTTCTGAACCGCGCCATAAAAGTCTTTCGGAGTAGAGACCCTTTCGCCGTCCACGAAGTTCACGAAAGTCCAAGGCCGCAACCCAGACTTCCAGCCGGCTGATTCCCGATCCACCTCGACGATCGCCACGCACCCGTTGGGGTCGATCTGGTGGGATTTGTAAAAGAAGTGGGGAATCGCGGTCGCAAAGTCGACGCGTACGCCACGCCATGCTGGTTTTTCACGGCTGGAGTAACTGGGCCTGGTCGACTCAATATACTTCTTCGAAAGTTTGACACTTCGGGTTTGAGTGAGCGGTCCTCGTTGGAAGGCCACGCGGACACTGGCCGCCGCTGGCTGCTTCGCCAGTTCGCGCATCAACTCGATGTGGTCCCGAATCGGCTTGTCGTTGACGTGAGTCAGAATATCACCCGGCCTTAGACCGGCTTGACCGGCCGGCGTGCCGGGCACGACACCCTCAAGTTCCACTCCAATTCGGCCTTGCTGTCGCTGTTCGGTTGCCAGCGGTTTAACTTGGACCCCCAGAAATCCGAAGTCGGGCGTCTCGCGCTTTTTTAACTCGTTCACGACACGGCGAAAGACATCGTCCACGGGAATGGCGAAGCCGGCCGATTGTTCATACTGCTGCATGGCGGCGACCGACGTGGTAAGCCCAATCATTTCACCTTTAAGATTGATCAGGGCGCCGCCACTGGTACCCATGTTCAGCTTGGCGTCAGTCTGAATTAAGGTGCCCAGATGATGCAGCGTCCCACCAGGCTCCGCGCGCCGGTTAGATTCGGTTGGCTTTCTCGTAGCCTTGCGCGACACGTTGGAAATGATCCCCCAACTGGCGCTGACTTGGCCATCTCGGGCGATCGCATACGGATTTCCCAAAGCGAAGACAATCTGCCCTTTCTTCACCTTCGATCCATCACCGAAGGTAATTGGCTGAAGCCCTTTGGCGTCGATCTCCAGTACGGCCAGGTCATTCCAAGGGTCCGCCGCCAACACTTCTTGAACGCGAAAGGGTTTGCGATCAATCCACACGTAATAGGTGTTTTTGTCGGGATCGGGATCGCCGAGAACATGGTAGTTCGTAAGGATCAATCCCGCCTGATCGATGACGACACCAGTGCCATATTCGTGAGGCACGAACTGGGGATCCGTGGGGTCCGCTTTGGCTTCGGGGCCACCGAGGCGAATGCGAGCGATCGCCACGACCGATTTCTCGGCACGGGCGATCGAATCGACCATCGCCTTTTCCATGATCAGGGCGGCCTGCAGACCTGTAAGCTGATCCGGGTCTTGCCCGCGTGCACCGCCGGCAAAAAGGACCATCAATAAAATCGCCGCGACCGCTCTACAAGGCATCATGGAACATATCTTTCGTTACGAATTCACTTCCTCCGACGTTTCACCATTCTCTGGTGTTGCACCGTTCTCCGGCGCCGCTTCGCCATCCAAGGCGTAACCGCCCGCCACCAGCACCTTTTCCTTCAACTCTTCGGTGACATCGGGATTCTCAATCATGAAGTTGCGTGCTTTTTCCTTGCCTTGTCCCAAATACGATTCGCCGTATTTGAACCAAGAACCGCTCCGATTGACGATCTTGTGCTCGACCGCCAAATCGAGAATATCCCCTTCGTAACTGATACCGCACGTATGAAGCATGTCAAATTCGGCCATCCGAAACGGAGGCGCGACTTTGTTCTTGACGACCTTGGCCCGCACGCGCTGGCCAATCACATCTTCGCCATCCTTGAGTTGCCCGATGCGGCGTACATCGATGCGGCACGAACTGTAAAACTTCAACGCGCGACCGCCGGGAGTTGTCTCCGGGCTGCCAAACATAACGCCAATTTTTTCTCGAATCTGGTTGATGAAAATCACGGAAGTTTTGGATTTGTTGATCGCTCCGGTCAGCTTCCGCATCGACTGGCTCATCAAACGGGCTTGCAGACCGACGTGCGAGTCGCCAATTTCGCCTTCCAATTCTTGACGTGGCACCAGAGCGGCCACCGAATCGATGACGACCACGTCGACGGCATTCGATTTAATCAGCATCTCGGTAATCTGCATCGCTTCTTCGCCGCTGTTGGGCTGGCTGACGAGCAGCGTATCCAATTCCACTCCCAGTTTCTTACCCCAACTGGGATCAAAAGCGTGTTCCGCATCAATCAGCGCCGCGACACCGTCTTTCTTTTGAGCTTGCGCGATGACATGCAAGGCGAGCGTCGTTTTGCCACTGGACTCCGGCCCAAAGATTTCAATCACGCGGCCCCGCGGAATCCCTTGGCCTCCCAGCGCCACATCCAAGGACAAACTGCCCGTACGGATTCCTTCAATGCGTTTTCGGCGCTCGCTGCCCAGCGGCATGATTGCACCGTCGCCGAACTGCTTTTCAATTTGTTGGACGGCGGTCTTTAGATTCGAATTCTGCTGCAACATGGTTTCCACGGCCGATGCGGCCTTCTTTCCACCGTTGCTGCCCGAACGAGATCCCTTGCCCTTCTTCGCCATGTCTGCCTTCGCTGTGTTTGTCTTGGCCGCGTTGAGCTTCGCGGAGTTTGGCTTCGTTGCGTTTGCGGTGACCATCAAAACCTCCTTTATGTGTCAGAGCGTGGCTGGCTGCAAGCGGTCAGCGAGCAACCGGCTTCGATTCTCCGAAGTACTGAACATATGAATACTATTGCAGATTTCGTCAGCGAATTCAATTCCGCTGTCGATACCTATGTATTCGCTGCCGCAATGACACCTCTGGTCATGCCCCAGGCAATGGGGCCGTGAGCAGCCCCGCCTTTGGATGAAATTCCCGATGAACTCGATGAAATGGCGAGATGAACTCGATGAAATGGCGACTTGCCGACGAATTCAATCTTCAAGCTTCTTCTTCACTTCTTCCGGAATCGCGCGGTCCAGGCCTTGGCGTGGAATGCTGATGGCCTGACAAACCCCCTGGATCGCTTCCCGCAAAAGACGCTGGTGATCGGGCCGGATCAATCGCACGCGGTTGCCGTCGACGGCCGCCTCGGTTTCGAGCAGTACCTTGCCGGTTTCAACCGCATCGGCGGCATTTATCGCAAGGCCCCTTTTTCTCTGTTCCAGTAGAGCGATCAGTCCGTTCTTTGCCTGCAACCACAACGGCTCGGAGGATTCCGCGTCGCCGCCACTCGCCGCTTCCAGCAGGTACTCGCCGTCGACATCCAAGCTTATCGTGGCTGCGTCCAGCGAATGCAACGAGTTCACAAGAGCCAACTCCGCGCCCGAGGATTTCAGCGTGTCTTTCAACTCGGCGACGACGTTGCCCAAAGGCGACGAAACCATGACCGCGGAGACTTCATGCTCGGAATTCGCTTTGCGCAGACGATCGACGAGCGGGCTGTGTGTTGGCTTCGCGGCGAGCATTTTCTTCATTTGCTGTTCGGAACATATCACGACCGACCAGAGGGTGTCTTCGTCGGCCTGTTCCCGGCGGCTCTCGTACTCATCCAAATAAACAACCGCTAGTTTGGCATTAAACTCGGGATTGGCTTGGACCCACTCCTTGGAAGGCGGCACGTGCCGGTAGTAAATATCTTCTCTGGTCGTACCGTCGGAAGCGGTGACGTCGAATGTTTCCTCTATCTTGAGCCCATGCTCAATGGTTACCGACGTTAAGAAAGTGAGCGCTTCGAACCGATCGTCGAATCGATAAATCTGAGTTACGAATGTGGGCTGATACAGGGCGGTCTTCGGATCAAAGACGAACGGCGATGCCTCGATACCCTGCGCCAGTTCTGGCTCAGGTTCCAGGCCGATAAAGAGTCCACGGAAATCCGGTTCGCCTTCCGCTGGCGGATCGGAGGTGTCGGGCTCGGCGTCAACCACAGCTTTGGGTTCGGTCGTCGGTTTCTTTGTCGGCGGCGGGTCCGCGGTCGGTCCCTGTTCGGCCGCGTCAAAGGCTCCGTCAGGAAGCGGATCGAAAAGTAAGATACCATCAACGACCTTGCGGAAATCTACGACCTAGCGCCCCGTCACGTCGCTAAAAAAAGTGGGGGGCAGAGGTTGGGCCAGCGACGATTCGAGTATTCGCTCGGGACGAAATGCAACCGCGGCCACGAACTGTTGCGTGATGTAGGAAGTTTCAATCGCCGACTTCGGCTTGTCGTCATCAGCGGCGACCGCGGGCGGTCCTTGTTTCACGGGATCCGCTTGACCCGCACCGGCCGCCTTATCGGAGGCCGTGCCTTCATTGGTTGTGACCGGTTTGCCGCGGCCTGGTCGAACGGCTTGGGCATTATCACCCTGGACATCATTGTCCCGGTTCGAATCATCGTCTGAAACGGAGGGCGGTTCCTGAATCTCGTTCTCGGGCGTCGTCCGCGAAGATTCAGTAACCGACGGACGGGTGTCGCCGCAACCCACGAGGCCAATCCCGATAGAGCCGACGACAGCCCAGCAAACGATCCAAAGAAGTAACAGTCGCATGGGGGCATCCTCTCGTTCGCTATGGTATTCGTGTCGCCCGAATCACGTGTCGCCCGAATTAACGGACTCGCGCGACAACCGGGCTTCGCCTCTTCGTGTATTGTGGACAAGTTCCGGGATTGCAACAACGGTACCGGTGCGAAAGAGCAATCCCCGTCTTCAGGCCGGAGCAGTTCCTTTTCCGCCGGTACCCGCTTCCGCGCGAAGTTTTCGTCCCCGCAGCCCGTACTTGGCCACGGTATACAAAATTTTGGCACCCGCTTTGATCGTGCCGCTGACGGTCCCGCTAATCTTGCTGCGACCGACTCGGCGGCGATAGGGCACCGCAACCTCCTGGATTTCGAGACCCCAGCATACGCCCTTGATCTGCATTTCAATGGTCCAGCCAAAGTTGGTATCGCACATTTTCAGGCGGCGCAACTTAGGGTAATCGATCGCTCGAAACGGACCCAAGTCGGTAAATCGGTGATGAAACAACAGACGCATCAAGAAGCAGGCCAGCTTGTTTCCGTAGACGGATTGGGGCGGCATCGCGCCCTGTTCACGCTCGCCCAGGATCCGCGAACCCAGAACGAAGTCCGCTTGACCCTTCAGAATTGGCTCGACCAAAACCGGCAATTGCGTCGGATCGTCGCTGTAGTCCGCATCGATAAACGCCACGACTGACGGTTCGTCTTGTCCATCGGCGATCAGGTCTTCGATCGCTCGCAGTCCCCGCAGGCAAGCCGCTCCATATCCACGTTTCGGTTCGGAGACGACTTCCGCG
>JAJDEH010000195.1 GCA_029259935.1 Planctomycetota bacterium | reverse complement strand
AAATGCCTCTTCGCCACGCCCAAGCTCCTCGAATCGCTCGCCACGGCCCTCGAAGACAACGGCTCCAGCCTCCCCGAGACCGGCATCACAGGCATCTTCTCCGGCGGCACCGAGTTCACGCCGCAGTGGACAAGATTCGCGGTCGAAGAACTCCTCGGCGGCCCCCCAGAAAAAGGCGGCATCTACATGACGCCCACCTACGGCAACACCCTCATGGGCCTAGCCTGCTCCAAACCCGTCACAGCCGCCGAAGGCTACAAGATCAGCTACTACGCCCCCCAGCCAAGAGCGGTCTCCGAAGTCGTCGATTTCAACGACTACACGCAAACCGTCCCCTACGGAAAAACCGGCCGCGTGAAACTAACCACGCTAACAAAAGAATTCTTCGTCCCCGGCTTCATGGAACGCGACGAAGGGGAGCGCGAGCCGCCCTACGAAAAATACCCCTGGGACGGAGTCAGCGGCGTACGGCCGTTCCACGAACTGGCTGAGGCGACTACCGTCGGCGTATATTAGCAACGGTTCGTCGTCCGATTCATTCGTTGTTATCCTCGTCCATAATGTTGTGGTACTCGTCGACAATATCAATATCAAAGTACTCAATGGGTGAATACGAGATATGGGAAACAAACGCATCCCCAAGGCCACATGCCAACAGCTTTGAATAGCCGTTGATTTTTAGACCGCACGCGGGGCATTCAAAGTTAGCTGGCACCATTCTTTGACGCTCGACGATCTCTCCACCATCCACTTCCTTCTTTCGAGTGCCGGCAGCACTTCCGTGCAGGAGAGCAACACTGTTACAGGCGGGACAGTTAACGCGATGGCCGAAATATCTTAGGGAGGCATTCTTCGCCTGGTTCTCTTTTTCGGTGCGCTCATCTTCTCCGAGTTCTTCCCATAGCGTTTTGTGCGCATTAATACTCTGCTTAACCGCTTTGGCGGCCTCGTCTCGAAACGCCTGAATGTGAATTCGCGCATCGTCCGCCATTTCTTTCCCGCACAGAGTGTCGAGCGACTCTCCCATTTGCGTGAGAAGAAACTCGCACAACACGCAGAAACCAGGTAACCACGACGACGATCCAAGATTGTCGTAAGGCAACGCTCCGGAGTGCAGCTCCGTGTTCCTCCGATTCAAATTGGCAGCACCAATGTCGAGCATTTCCTTAGTAAAGTCCGGGAAAGCCTTCTCAAGGCTCGCGAGCATCAGCGAAACGTCTGCGGTTCGGGGCACGAACTTTTTTTGGTTTGGTGAACCTCCAACTGCATAGAACAAGTTGCTCCAGTCATTACCGTCTGCCACAAGTATCGGCGAAATATTTGCGAGGGTTGCCTTGATTAGGAATTCAAGGGCGAGGCCAGACCAAAAACCAAATTGCCATTCTGATGCATCGCTCGCGTACATTTGTTCGACATAACGCTGCGCCTTTGAAAAAAACGCTTCCTTACACCACTCATGAGGAATTCGAGAAATGGCCATCAATCTACTCTCGAAAGGTAAACTCGTTCGACGGACCTCGCGACGGATTCTCCGGCAATCGCTGAGCGGGCGTGTAACATCGACCAATTGTCAATAATCAGCACTTGCCCAGGCGCAGTAAATCGGATCTCTTCAAAAAGTGCAGTTTTCAGCGAGCTCTCCACTACTTGCTTTAGTTTGCGAGCGACTTCATTGGCTGGTCGGATAAAAACAGAATCCCATCTCCAAAACTGTGGCTCGCTAATTCTCAGAAAAAAAGACCGATGTTCCATGCGCCGGCGGGGCATGAACAAGCCCCGTTTCGCTATGAGCATCCGATGGTCAGGTAAAACGTCGCGAGAACGCATCAACAGTGTCGACACCTGCTCATTTGGTTGAGCGCACCGAAGCAAGATGTATCGAGGCGGGATTTGCCAGTGCGCTAAGTCGGAATGAAATGGAAAAGCACCGAGACCAAATATACTACTGTAGGTGTTTGGCTGCTCTTTCTTATCAATCTTCGGAAGTAACGTCTGGACGAGCGGTAATGTTGGGACTTTAAAAATCTCGCCGAATCCTTCGGCCATCTCGCGAATAGTTAAACATTTACGAGAATCGTCGATAAACTCAAATCCGTGATGTCTTAGGTTTCCTGTCACTTGTCGAGTCTCATCGGAAACGCGCCGGGCGCCACTGGCAGCGTACTCGCAACCAGTGCGATTCGCCACCGCACTCCACGCTTGTCCTCGATTTCCGCTTTCGCCCAACGTCGTCCATGTGGTGCCCGCTGCCCAACTCACATCAACTCGTAAAAACCCTCGTCGCCCAAATACGGCAAGAACAATTCGGCGATCGCCTTGAGCGACGCAACTCCCGCAAGGTCGATCCAATCGTCGATGCTCCCACGAAAGCACCATCGCTCGGCCCCGAACACCCGCTCGTCCTCGTCAATAAGTGTAAAGCGGAACATCGGCGAGTAACCGGAATTCTTGGCGAGAATTGCTTCGATCTCTGAGCGACTCTTTCCGAAAGTTGCGTAGGGTGGGCTGCGCCCACCATCGGTTCCATTCTCGTCACGGGTCGTGCGGAAATCGACGTTCACCAACCGAAATCGACGAACGGCGGGGTGGCACGGGCGAAACCGCCTAACTTCACGATTCTCGCGGGGTGCCACTGGCTCAGCCAGTGCTGACCCACCGCCCCGCTCTCCCTCACAAAAACCTCCATCCAAAAACCTCAATCCACCCAAACTAACGCCCAAACCTCATCTCGCCGCACAAAAAACGCGAGTAATGCTCACAAATTCCCTCCTCCGGGCTAGTCGCGACAGCAGCCCTGCCCACCTCCACACGATCAAAGCCGAACACCCGTCGCGGGCCATCCGTGCCGCTCCGTGCCGCTCCGTGCCCATCCGTGGTCAACGTTCCCAGCCAAACCTACCAAACCAGTGGCCCGATTTCTACGATAATTCCATCCCAAAAAGTCGGGCCGGACCACACCCCGCCGCGCGACGGCTCGTCGTGCCGCGGCCTCTCGACCACCTGTTGTGCCGCTCGTCGTGCCGCGGCCTGCCGACCACCTGTTGTGCCGCGGTCTCCCGACCGCGGCATACACCTCGACCGCAGGTCTCCCCCAGATTCATCCTCGTCCAAGTTCAGACAACCGACCGACCGCTGTAGAATCCACCCGCCCTCACTCCTCCCCGCCAACCAACCCCAGCATCGCCTTCCCCATCCCCTCGCCGATCAAATAGTAAGTCTCCGCATTATTGTTCCAGTGATAAGCCTGCCCCGACGGCGACTGCTCCCGTGGGCGGTAAAAATCTTTCGTCCCCACGAACGCCACGTTGCCGCGAAACTCCTCGTGCTTCGCCACCGCCGCCTGAGCCTTCATCAACGACAGCGCCCGTGGGTGTTTCTCCTCGTTGCCGCTCATGCCCGTCTCGGCGATCACAAACGGCAAGCCCGGCGCGTCTAAGTCCTTGCGAATGTCGCGAATGAAGTTCGCCATGTTCTGCTCGTACTCATCGTTGAACGCCTGGTTCACGCGATCGTTCCAACCCTGGTGCCAGCCAAATCCGACCAGTTCCAGCTTCCGCCCGGCGTATTGCGGAAAGTGCTTCGCCGCATCGCCGATCGTTTCCTTGCTCATCTTGACCACGTCGCGGTAATACGGCCCCACTTCGCCGCCCGACGACGGCGGCCGAAAATCCTTCCCCAAACTCTTCCCGCCCCAAGCCAGCTTCACCAGCAGCACCGGCTCCTCGATCGCATCGCCCACCACGCTCCCAAAGCCCAACTCAGGGCCGATGAATCCCTCCCGGTTCCCAAAGCCCGGCGCCAGATTGCCCGTCCGGCCGAGATACCAAATCTGCACGTCCTCGCGAGCGACCCACTCGCCCTGCGAGTCGACCAGATGCTTGAACTTCGCGGCCGTGTCGCGATTTTTCACCAGCCACTCCAGCGATCCCTTCCCCTCGTTCGCCTTCGTCTCCGCGGCAACCTTGCCAGCCCCTTGCATGTTCGATTGGCCGGCCAGAATAAACACCTTCACGGATTCGGCCCCCAACAAAGCCGACGATCCAGCAATCGCCAGAAAAACCGCAAGTACAAGTCGTCGCATGATGCGCAGCTCCCTTTTCAAAGTTGGTCCAAAGTTGTCGTTCGTTTCCGAACGTCGGGCAAAGTTTCTCGGTGCCCCTCGCAGATTTCGTTACATCGCTCGGTACGAACGCCTATCCCAGAACTGTAGGAGGCGAATCCCTTCGCCGATGGAATCGCTTTCGGCGAAAGGATTCGCCTCCTACAGACTCCGGTTTCAGGATAAACACGAACCTCCGAAGCTACCAAACCGGCAACCGAAAATCCACGACTTTCCCGGCCAACCGCCGAAATAGACAGCGTGAGTCCGCCGTCTCCATGCCCGTCTCCATGTCCGCCCACGCCGCCGCAAATCTCCCTTGGGTCGCCCGCACTCGTTCCGATACGATACGACGCTCTCGATCGACACCCGAACTGAACCTCCCCGGGCAATCGGATGGAATCGTCGCTCCATCGCCAACTCAAGTCGCTCTATGCCGGCAACGACGGCCAATGCGAAGTGTCGCTGGGACGACACCGCATCGACGTCGTGCGGCGAAAGCGACTCTACGAGATCCAACACGGCTCGCTCTCCGCGATTCGCCGCAAGGTCGTCGACTTGCTCGAGTCGCATCGCGTTGTGGTCGTCAAGCCGATCGTCGTCGACAAACGAATCGTGCATCTCGACGGCCGCAACGGCCGCGTCGTGCGGCGGCGTCTCAGCCCCAAGCACGGCCGGATCATCGATCTGTTCGACGAACTCGTGTACTTCATTCAGGCGTTTCCCCATCCTCGCCTGACGCTCGAATTCCCGCTCATTACGATCGAAGAAACGCGTTACCCCGGCCACGGTCGGCGACGACGGTGGCGCGCCAACGACTTTGTCGTCGCCGACCAGCAGCTAACGAACATCGGCGCCACGCACCGCGTCCGCACCACCGCCGACTTGTGGCAACTGATCGACGGACCGCTCCCCTCTCCATTCGACACGGCCGATCTAGCGCGGCGACTCGACACGCGCCGTGCGACGGCCCAGCGCATCGCCTACTGCTTGCTGCACACGGGCGCCGCCAAACAAATCGGAAAGCGCGGAAACGCCCGGCTCTACGCCGCCACGCGCTCCGCACGTTCGCCCCGCCGACGATCGGCATGACGATCGGCC
>JAJDEH010000194.1 GCA_029259935.1 Planctomycetota bacterium | reverse complement strand
TTAGTCGGCGGGCAGAATGCGTTGCATTCTCTCACGATAGCACTCAATTAGTAGTAGGCGGCGATAGCGAACCAAGAGCAGTTTGTGGTGAGTTGCATTTCTATCACGTTGCACCAGACGGCCTGAGCCCCTTGGATGGTACATTTAAGGGCTATTGGTGGTCATCAAAACTTCAGACTGACGACTCTGTTCAGCGACCATGTGTTGTGTTGACAGCTGCCTTTTCCCCCAATAGGCAATTCAATGCAACAGGAGAAGCGAATGTTTTAATACGCATTCGAGACAAGAAGACTCTTAAGACGTTCAAAGCAATAGGTGAACCGCATGGGCCCCGTGCTCTCACCTTCACGCCTAGCGGCAGACACCTGATTTATGCACTTAGGAATAGTCCCGAAATAACTTCCGTATTTCATTTCGGATCGGGGATTGCGGTGTAATTCCATTTTGGCAGGGATTCATCGAACTTGATGGTCATGTTGTTCTTGAAGTCCTTCGCGTATTTTCGTCCTGTCGCGTAGACCTTATCGAGCAGTCGGACGACGACATTCAGGCCCTTGGTCGTTTCTGTTTTTTCGATGTAGTGCTTGGCGGTCTCGATGCTCTCCAGGGGAACCCCTTTGCAGGCACGCGTTACGTGCGGGAACACACGATGCTCGATCGGGTTGTACTTTGAACAGTACGGCGGATAGTGACAGACGCGAATTTTGATGCCGAGCCGGTTCGACAGCGACTGTAGGTCTTCCTTGAAGATGTAATGAGATGAACTGTTGCTGCCGCCGCCATCACACAGCACCAGCATATCGGTTGCGGCTGGGTAGTCGACGCGGCCTTGTTCTTGCCACCAAAGAGCAATGCTGTCGCACGCCAGCTCGGAAGTGTCGCGACTGCTGTTGAGATGCATCGACGCCTCGTTTTTGGCGACGTCGTAGATGCCGTGCGGGATGACTTTGCCGTTACTGTCGCTGGCAAAATCATGATCGTTGACGATCGTCGGTTCGATCGCGTCAGTCACCCCGTCTCGATGGAAATTCCCCAGCATTTCCTTCTTTTTGGTGTCCATGCTGATGACTGGGTGTCCCGCACTGAGATACTGTTCTTTTAACTGGGCGATGTTTTCGAACTGGGCGTTGCGATCGGCGTGTTGCCCCATCGTCCGTTTTTTCTGAGGTTTGCGGCGACGGTATCCGTGTTCCCACAGCAGTCGCGAGACGACATTCTTCCCTGCTGGCGTTCCCAGTCCCTTGAGTCGGCGAGAAATCTGTCGCCGAGAAAGATTCGTCCATTTGACATCTTCACGCATCGGATCACCCGCCGTGTGATCGCTCAGGACTTTGAGAAAGTTCTCGACCAGCAACGGATTCGATGCTGTCAGCGATTTCCGGCCCCCCCTTTTTTTCGCTGACGACTCGTGTCGAGCTCTTCTTCACCCTCCAGATCCGTGATGCCGCTGGCAATGGTCTTGGGGTCACATCCGAACACACTCGCAATGTACTCGATCCCGCCATGCCCGAATTTCGTCGCCTCCACCGCAGCGTATCGTCGCTGATCACGTTCGTTCAGCGACCGATAAAACCGCCCCTTGAACTAAACCGCTGCGCGGTAGGTGCAGGGGAGCGGTTTGGAGTTGGTCGGCGTTTCGTGAGTTGCGAGTGTGAGGGTCTGCTGGGGTCCGGTTGCATCGATGGGAACGAAGATTCCGATTTGCGCCCGGCCGATTTGTGAGGCATGTTTTCCTGACGCGCTGATGCGTCTGGAAAGATGGCTTCATGACTCCACTACGACAACGCTTTATCGATGACCTGCGACTCAAGAACTTCTCCGACGGCACAATCAAGGTTTACATACACGCGGTCGAGAAGTTCGCCAAGTTCCTGGGACGTTCGCCGGACAAGTCGACAGCCGAGGATGTTCGAGCGTTTTTGATTCACGAACTGGACCGCGGCATTTCGCGCAGTTACTGCGTCGTGCAACGCAACGCTCTGCGGCATCTTTATCAAGACACGCTGGGACGAACCAATGAGCTGGAGTCGCTGCCGCGTCCCAAACGCGAACGACGACTGCCGGTGGTGTTGAGCCGCGAAGAAGTGCAGCGGCTGTTTGCCGTGGTGGAGAACCTCAAACACAAAGCCCTGTTCATGACGGCCTACGATGCGGGTCTCAGGCTCTCAGAGATTCTCAACCTGCGCGTGGAAGACATTGATAGTCAACGAATGGTGATCCACATTCGGCAGGCCAAGGGCAAGAAGGATCGTTACGGCCGGCTGTCTGCGGGCCTGCTGGAACTCTTGCGGGAATACTGGCGCGATTATCGTCCGGAATCGTTTCTGTTTCCGGGAGCCTGTCGGCATAAACGCTATGACGTCTCTACGCCGGGACAGATCCTGCAGAAACTGCGCCGCAAAGCAGGCATCACCAAGCGGGTGAGCATGCACACGCTCAGGCACAGCTTCGCCACGCACCTGCTGGAAGCTGGCACCAACCTGCGTGTGATTCAACAGTTGCTCGGGCACTCAAACATTCAGACAACCTGTGTCTACACTCACATCTCGATCGAGGAATTGCGCGAGGCTCCCAGCCCGATGGAATTGCTCGCAGAACCCGAAGTGGAAGACGAAGTGGATGTACAACAGAAGACGCCGCCTGAATCGGACGAGGCGGCATGATGAGTACTCCTCTGGAAGTCGCTGATGTATTCCGCGAGGGAGAATCGGCCTTCATTGCCCGCTACGGACCCATGCTCTCCCGCGAGCAGCGCCAAGTCCTGCGTGCCGTGATTCGCTGTCGGACGGCTGAGTTGGGTGGACATGTTCAACAATGCGACGACTGCGGTCACCAGCGAATTCAGTACAATTCCTGTCGCAATCGCCACTGTCCCAAATGCCAGGCGATGGCGCGTGCCGTCTGGCTGGAGAAACGGGAAAGCGAATTGCTTCCGGTCCCGTACTTTCACGTGGTGTTCACGTTGCCGCACGAACTGGGACCGCTGGCACTGCAGAACAAACGTGTGGTCTACGGCATCCTGTTTCGTGCGGCAGCACAGACGCTCCTGGAAGTTGCCGCCGATCCAAAGCACTTGGGCGCAAAGATTGGCTGCCTGATGGTGCTGCACACCTGGGGACAGAACCTGATGCATCATCCACACGTGCATGCGATTGTGACTGGTGGCGGCCTGTCCACAGACGGTTCCCGTTGGATTCACGGCAAACAGAGCAAATGTCGCAAGCCGTTCTTCGCCCCTGGGAAGGTTCTCAGCCGCGTCTTCCGGGGAAAGTTCATCAACTCTTTGAAACGAGCGTTTCGAGGTGGCAAACTCGGATTCCATGGTCGCCTGAAGTCACTCGGCGACAAAACCGCGTTCGAGCAACTGTTGAACAAGGCCGTTCGTCACGACTGGGTTGTCTACGCCAAACGTCCGTTCTCTTCACCGGCTTGCGTTCTGAAATATCTGGCCCGTTACACGCATCGCGTCGCCATCTCGAACCGACGGCTGGTTGAGCTCTGCGATGGCCGAGTGAGTTTTCGCTACAAGGATTATTCCAACGATCAGCGCAGCAAGGTCTTGTCCCTCTCAAGCAGTGAGTTCATCCGCCGCTTCCTGATGCACACGCTTCCCAGCGGCTTCGTCCGCATCCGTTACTACGGATTTCTGGCCAACCGTTACCGCAACGAACGACTCGACCAGTGCCGACGTCTGTTGGGCGTTATGTCTCCGCAGACTGACCGAAGAGGCTGAAATGCCTGTGAAAGATTTAGACGCTCCAGCGCCGGAGACATGCCCGGTTTGCCGCAACCGAAGTCTTGTGATCATCGATGTCGTGCCGCCGACACGGCCCCTTCCGACACGGCGTCCTCACTTCCTGATCCACCGCACGGTCAATTCCATCTGTTTCGACACCTCATGAAACCCGTCATGACATATCCACCCACGAAATCCTTACGAACGCAAGACGTCACGTACTCGGTACGCGCCAGTCTGGCCCCACTTGACCATTTTCGATCAATTGGCGAGCTCACTTGTGACTCCGTACCAATCCCCACGCTGCACCACCAGTACATTCCTCACAGCCCCGAACTCTTCATGATCACAGCAATTCATTCGCGCACCCGACGCCATCTCGTCGGCAACATTCAATCCCCATAGGCCGCGGCTAAGTTCAAGGCGACGTTTATTGGACGTGCCGATCAAACCGTTTACGCCCACGGTACGTCACACGCGGCACATCCAATAAACTACTCAACCTTAGCGGATTCAGGCTCGATTGGACAATTCCCGTCTGGATGGGCTTCGGCATGCATGTCTTATTCAATTATTTGCCGGACGGTTCGTCATCCCACTGATATATGTCAAACTGTTATCGGTGACACTTGAGCCGTCCAAATGCAAATAAGCGAGGGTTGGCAGACCGCCAAGATGCTGTAAGCCATC
>JAJDEH010000193.1 GCA_029259935.1 Planctomycetota bacterium | reverse complement strand
GATCATCGAGTTGAACGTGCCAAGCTACCGTGTAGAGACAGCCAAGAAAACGAAACCCCAAGCACCGAAGGGTACGAAATAAAATTCCTCACAGGGAATTCTAATTGTCGCTAAAGCGGAGAACTAATTGTCGCCGAACACTAGCGCTTACCCGGGCGGGATCTCCCCCCGCTCGTCCATCAGACCTTGCCAGTCCGCATGCGAATGTGTGCGTAAGTGCCGACCTGAGATCACCGTCGGCCTGACCAACGCCTGGCTGTCAGAACAAGGACTCTTAAGCATGAAGACTCTCTGGAGCGAGCTTGCTCCACTACGTCGAACCGCCCAGTGCTGACCAGCATGCTGTGGTGGTGTGGGGGCCGCGGCGGGCAACCGTCGCGGCTACTCGGTTAGGCCCGAATTCGGGTCAAACAGCAGATGGAAGCCCTACCACGTGTAGAACCTCAACCTGATTCTCAAGTTCTCCGTCACCTCGAATTAAACGACAGTAGTGAGCGGCGTGCAGTGCCGAATCACGGGCCGCTTCTAAAGGAGACGCGCAGTAGCTGAGAGTGGGAGGAAGAGCTGCCCATACGACTACTGCTGCCTTCTCGTATTCCATCTCGGCATCAGTTACTTCGTCCGGCAAATCCAATTCCTTAACTGAGATGTCCTCAAAAGCAAGTTCGGCGTTGGCGTGAAACTTTTTCAGCTGAATCTCGGAGATGGCTCCGTTCAAATAGTCCTCTGTTGCACCAACAGCTTCGATCAACCTCGGATCACTAAGTTCTTCCAGCACAGTGCAGGCTAACTCTAAGGCGAACCGTCGTAGTTTCGATTCGTCGGAGATCTTCTCTAGGAAGTCACCCATTTTCATTTCATCGTCGCAGGAAGACCAATGCATGACGAGGTGGGAGGTTTTGAGCCTAAACGAATTGCGATCTATCCGGCTGCTTTGAGACGATAGATCGTGCGTTGAAGTTTAACGTTCACGTTAACGGGCGGCGACACGGAAAGTTGATTTCAAAAACCGGCTTGATTCGCCGCTCCGGTTCAACGTTCTTGTGACGCCGCGTTTCAACGTGATGAGTACGGCTTGATTTTTGAACATCGGTCATCAGCCCATGGCCGCAACAAATATTGCTCTGCCAACTGAGGATACCATTGTGCATTAACGTAGTCTACGAGGCGAGTTTCTATTGTGGACCAGCCAACATTCGGATACACGGCAATGAGCCCGTGATCGCAATCCCATGATCCGTATTCTTGAAATTCCGGAATGTAAATAAGAATGCCTTCTGGTTCGTAGCCGCCGCAATCTCGAATGAGATCAACACCTTGAATGTCGTAGCGAAGTTCCGGATCGTTGCCGGTTTCGTTGTGATTTAGATGATATTCGTAGGTATCGATAGTGAACCTCGAGAGCTTCACCTCATTTGGTGCGTAGAATTCAAATGAATCGACTTCCATTTCAGATTCCTCATTGCGCTCGAACGTGAATCGGCGATCTTCGTTCGTGGCGAGGAAGTTCTGCAGATCGTCAGGAATAAGATTTGATGCGTTTTTCATGCGGTTTGTGTAGCAACACAACAACGAATTGCGATCTATCCGGCTGCTTTGAGACGGATAGATCGTGCGTTGAACTTTGCCGCTTCGTGGCCTGCGGCTATGCGGATTCAAAGAGGCCACCAAGCGTGCTGAGGCCATCTTAACGAATGGCGAAGGTGATTCGCAAATCGACGTAGCCTGATGTCGGGCGGGAAACAGTGTGTTGTCGTGGTCAGAAGGAAGATTTTGGAGAGTTGGTGACTACGTCATGCCAGCCTGGCAGCGTCTGCAAGCGGTCCGCGCTGTCGCGCTAGCTAGCTCGCGTCCGCATCCAACTCGTCCGACCAGGTCTCGCGAATAACACCCAGCTTTCGCTCGACGGAGCGTAGCGAGACACCCGTCGCTTCCGCGATTTCACCGTTGGAGTAGCCGGAGATACGCAGCCGAGCGATCTCGCGCAACGTGTCATTGCGAAGCCGTCTGAACAAGACTGCCTGCTGTTCATTTAGAATGGCCATGAATTCCGGCGTTGGTTCGCCGCCCGCGAAGCCGTCGAAACCTAGCCTAGCGGCCCCTGCTGGTCACCGTGCTGAACACCTTGATAGGCGACGGCGGAGTTTCCTCTTAGATCGGGCCCTCCGCGTTTTTGTGCGGTTTGGCGACGAATCTGTTCCGACGCTTTATTACCTGCCATCGCTATCAGCAACTTCCACAGGTCGTTACGATTGCTGAGCTGATCGAACTTACCCTCGCGAGCCCCGACACAGAGGCTATGAAAAACGTTGATCGCTACATCTTCCTCGTCAGCGATTCGTCTGGCCGCATTGCCCATCTTGCGGTTGGCCGCGGCAACCAGTTTGGGAAAAAAGCGTCCCACAACTGCTGAGCCGCCGCATCATCTCCCTCTTTCAATTCCTTGATCCAAAGCGTGACAGAAGATTCAAAGGATGAATCAAGCATGGCCGCGGCCTCGCCAATGTGGGGACGATATGACGACCGGCGCTGGCAACTGCCTAGTCAAACCGAGTCCGAAGCGGTTCCCCCGCCGCGCCCATGCCGTCACTGCCTTTCAGTCTAGCAGAGATTGAGGCGGCTAGTTCTCGGAACTCATCTTCCGCCGCAATTGCCAAGAATGCAGTTCAAGTCCGCGCCGGCGGAAACTCGGCTGGATTGATACAATGGAGATAGGGAACTATCAATCGGAGAGGGGCGGACCTGATGCCACGGCCATGCTTGCGAAATGGTTGCGAAGTGATTACCAATCTGAACGGTTGTTGAGCCGTTTTTTCGAGTCAATCGCCTAATTCAGGCAAGCGGCCGTATGTTACAGATAGGTGAGTGCGCCGCTTGGAGTTGGTGCTGGCTAAGAGCGGCGCGTGGATGGGCTGCAGGGCACTTTCGCCGAAAGCACCGGTGCGGGAAGAGTTGAGAAAGTGAACCAAAACGGCACTTTTCTCGCGATTTTCTCGCACTAGTCGTGTTGCCGGGCTCTTGCGTAAAATTACGTTATGGGGGATGGCAGCGGACGCCGGTTGTTTGGGGCTGAGCAGGAGATGGCTCGCCACTTGTCGGCATTTGTTGCCCCCATGACTTCCGTTTGATTGATCCGGCGCAAACCGCTAAATTCGCTTACAATATTGTCATTCATCCTGCCCCGCATTACCCGCCATGCCAGTGTCATTCCCATCCAAGAACATTTGCCCGGGTCCACTCGACCGTCGGACTTGGTTGAAGATCGGCGGGTTGAGTTTGGGCGCGTTGGCCTCGGGAGTCTCGCCCAACCTCGCGACGATTCTCGCGTCCGAACAAGCGGGTCATGCAAAGACCGGCGACGACTTCTCGGTTGTTTTGTTTTGGGCCAATGGTGGGCCGAGCCATTTGGACTTGTTCGATCTCAAGCCGGGAGCCCCGGCCGACTACCGTGGACCGTTCGAACCGATTCGCACGAATGTGCCCGGCATCGAAATCAGCGAGCACCTTCCGCGGCTGGCCACGATGGCCGACAAGTTCACGTTACTTCGCAGCTTGCACCACGAGCGGGCGGAACATTCGGGTGGCACGAATCGGTTCTTGACTGGTTACCCCTCGGTCGCCCCGAATTTGGCGGACTCCGAGTTTCCTGAAATCGGTTCCGTGGCCACGAAGAAATTGGAAGACCCGTCGCGGCAGGTGCCGTTCTTCGTGGGCAACACTCAGTTTTATGGCGGCGGCCCGGCATATCTTGGTCCCGCTTACGCTCCTTACATGCCGAGCCCCAATCCTGAATCGGCCAGCGGCAACAACCGCTACGACCCGATACCCATCTATCGCACTGAAAAATCGGCCGATGATTTGACCATTTCATCGGAAGGAATTTTGGCGCTGCGCCGCCGCCGAGATTTGCTCAACTCACTGGATGGGCTGTCGCGGAAAATTGACGAGTCGGGCGCGCTGACGGCGATTGATAAATTTCAGCGCCAGGCGATCGAAATGTTGGCCAGTCCCCGTACGCGTGACGCGTTCGACTTGTCGATGGAAAGCCGGGCGACCCGCGATCGCTATGGCGATACGCATTGGGGCAAGAGCCTGCTGACTTGTCGTCGGCTGGTCGAAGCGGGCGTGCGATTCGTGCAATGCCAGGCGACGTATCGGCTAAAGCCAGAAACGGGGCGCACCAGTAATTGGGATGACCATTCGGTCAATGCAGACATTTTTAAGGCCTACCAAGAAAAGCTGCCGTCGTTCGACCAATCGGTGTCCGCGATTGTTGAGGATCTATACGACCGGGGTCTTAGCAACCGCGTGCTGTTCGTTTTTTGTGGCGAGTTCGGCCGCACGCCGTTGATCCGAAGTCAGGATGCCAGCGGCCGACCCGGCCGAGATCATTGGCCGCGGGCGATGAGCGTTTTTCTAGCTGGCGGCGGTTTGAAGATGGGACAAGTCATCGGCAAGACCAACCCGCGCGGCGAGGAACCGGTCGAGCGAATCATGAACAGCAACTGTTTGCTCGCGACGCTCTACCATCGCTTTGGCATCGACACGTCGCAAGCCTTTTACAATACGGCGGGCCGGCCCATCCCGATCCTCACCGAAGGCGAACCGATCGCGGAATTGATTTGATCGATCCACGTGGGCGATCAAGTAAACACAACCAAGGATTTTCATGTTAACCATCCCCGGAAAACGCGTTCGATTGTGCGACGGCCTGCCACGTCGTGACTTTCTTTCCATCGGATCGCTGGCCTTGGGCGGACTTGCTCTGCCGGAACTGCTGCGAGCCGAAAGCCAGTCCGGCGTCAGTCGATCTCACAAAGCCGTGATCATGATTTACCTGACGGGTGGGCCGCCGCATCAAGATATGGTGGACTTGAAGCCCGCTGCGCCGCGGGAAATTCGTGGCGAGTTTCAGCCCATTGCGACGAACGTGCCGGGAATTCAGATCAGCGAACTGATGCCCAACGTCGCCAAGATGATGGATAAGTTCGCGATCATCCGCTCGTTGGTCGGTTCCGACGGCCGGCATTCATCCTTTCAATGCGTCACGGGCCGCCGCTTCGCCAGGCAACCATCGGGCGGCTGGCCGGAAATCGGCAGCGTACTCTCTAAACTGCACGGTCCTGTCGATCGATCCGTGCCGCCGGCCATCGACCTTTCCATGCACATGGAACACTTGCCTTACAATCTTCCCGGTTCCGGATTTTTGGGAGAAGCCCACGCCCCGTTCAAGCCGTCAAGCGACGCCATGAAAAACATGGTGCTGGAAGGCGTTACTTTGGACCGGCTGGCGGATCGCGCGTCGTTGCTGACTCAGTTGGACCGATACCGTCGCGCCGCCGACAGGCAAGCGCCCGCCGGTCTCGACCAGCACACCGAACAAGCGATTGGCATCCTCACATCCAGCAAGCTGGTGCAAGCGCTGGATCTTTCGCGCGAGGACCTGCGGGTTCGCGAGCGATACGGCCAGGACGATCCCAACGTGCTGCCCTACTCGGCCAAGGGTTACCAAGCGCACATGTCAAAGTTTCTCGCGGCGCGGCGCTTGGTCGAAGCCGGCGCGCGTTGCGTCACGGTTGCCTATGCCGACTTCGACTGGCACGGTTCCAACTTTGCGCACGGTCGCAAGGTCATTCCGCTGCTGGACCAAGGCTTGTCCGCGCTGGTCCTCGATCTGCACGAACGTGGCTTGGACAAAGACGTGACCGTCGTCGTGTGGGGCGAGTTCGGTCGAACGCCGCAGATCAACAAGAACGCTGGCCGGGATCATTGGCCCAAGGTGACCTTTGCCACGTTGGCCGGCGGCGGCATGCCCACCGGCCAAGTGATCGGCGCGACCGACCGCCACGCGGACACGGTGCTGCGTCGTCCGATTTCTTATCCGGAAGTATTCGCGACCTTATACAACAATCTTGGACTCGGTCTGAACGAGTCAACCGTGGCGGACCTGAATGGCCGGCCGCGTTATCTATCCGAGATCAGGAAACCGATCCGCGAGTTGGTTTGATTCGCGGCCTTCTGGTTTGGCAGTTGCTATGTGGCGGTCGCTTGGCAATGGCACCAAGGTTGGAATAGCGTGCCGCGAAATAGCATCCGCTGCCCGTCTTCCCGTTTTTGCGTATAGCTGATGAGGTCCGGCGAATTCGGATCGCCTTCCAAATCGATTGGAATCTCGAATGGATGGAATTGCACGTCGCCAAATCCGGCTTCCGACATCATTTGCCGGACTTGGCTCGACGGGCGAAAGTGCAGAGTGATTCCCTCGGGATGGGAACTCGACTTCTCCAAAATCGCCAAGTCCTGCTCGAACGAATGAAAAAAGTCGAACAGGATCATCGTGCCGCCGGGGCGCAGGGCGCGACGCACATTTTTCAGCGCTTGACGATACTGGTCGTCGTCGAACAAATAGAAGACGGCATTGATGGTGGCAATATCGTAGGCCGCTTCCAATTCAAGGTTGATGAGGTCGGTGTAAACAAACTCGATCCCAGCCAGACTGGAGTTACTCCGATTGGCCTCCAAGATCGAATCCGGCATCTCGCCGCCCACCAAGGCTAAATCCGGAAACGCATGCTTCAGATGCAGCAGCAAATTGCCGGTGGAACATCCAATGTCGATCAGCTTTAGTTGCTCATCCGATTTTCCGACAAGCGGCCGGACCAAATCGAGAATGGCACGGTCGCTTTCTCGGATGTTTTCCGCGTAGCGCTGCTGGTAGTCCGCATAGTCGCTCATAAACTTCTTGTCGCCAACGTAGTCCAAGTAACTAGCAGTTCCGCTCATGTTGTTTTCCTAAAATGGTGAAGGCCTCACCGCGAACGACCAGGATCGTAGGCTCGCGGCGAAGGCGCAATGTTTCCAGGATGAATCGAGAAGACCTCCACGAAACGGTGAGTCAGATCGAATTCTGAACTCCTTGTGGCGTGAAGAATTGCCTGTTGCAGTGGCGAGTATATTCGGCGACTCCTGCTGCACCAATTCCAATTGGGCGACGGGCGCGATCCACCGTGTCCGTAGCGGTTCCGTCGACCTTGGAAGCGGGCGTCTTGTTGGAAAGTGCTAGCGGACCAATGAAATCGCGCGACGCTGGATATTCCGATGGGCGTAACCCCGGGCGGAGTGAATTGCGCAAGTGAAGCACGCTCCACTCGCTTGCTTGGATTCACGCTCGATATTACACGGCAAGTCGGACGTGGTAGAAGTTGGACATGGTAGAATACAGAGCGGTAAATACGAAAATGACACCTTGAGAAACCTGGAATCAGACAGATGAAACGATCCGATCACTTTCCACACGCAATTGCTTGTCTGGCGTTACTCGCTGTCGTGGCACCTTGCGTTGCGTTGGCGCATCCAGTTCCCGAAAGCGCCCATTGGTTGATTTACAAGGGAGGAGCCGGCCCTGGGCAGGGCAAACACATCGTGCTGATCTCGGCCGATCAGGAATACCGCAGCGAGCAGTCGTTGCCGATGTTGGCGGCCATGTTGTCGAAGCATCACGGTTTCGACTGCACGGTACTGTTTGGAGTTAACGACAAGGGGCAAGTCGATCCCACCATGCCCGTGTATCCGAAAAAGGGCGAGGAGGAGGCGTTTAAGCAGCACAACATTCCGGGCCTGGAACATCTTGAAAAAGCCGATCTGGTTATCTTCTTCACGCGATTGCTGACGCTGCCGCCAGAGCAGACGCAGCGCATCGTCGCCTACATCGATTCGGGTAAGCCGATGATTGGCCTGCGCACGGCCAACCACGGTTTCCGGCGGCCGCTGCCCTACAAGATCGACGGCAAACAAGTCCGCATCGGCCAGGTCTTGGGTGGTTCCTTCATGGGGCATCACGGCAATTGGCATCGCGATTCGACTCGGGGAGACATTGTTCCAGAAATGAAAGACCACCCGATCCTCCAAGGCGTCGACGACATCTGGGGTCCGTCCGACGTCTATCGAACCTACAAAAAAGGCACAAGTTTACCGGCAGGCTGCACCGCGCTGGTTTACGGCCAGCCGTTGATAGGTCGCGAGCATGGCGGCAAATCCAATCCCGAGAAGGAGCCGTTGCCGGTGGCATGGTTCAAGAACTGGCGAACCAGCGGCGGACAAACGGCCCGGGTCTTTCAGTCAACGATGGGCAGCGGAAAAGATTTTGAAAGCGCCGGCCTGCGACGACTTGTCATCAATGCCGTGTATTGGTGCATGGGACTGGAAGACAAAATCACCGCCACTCGAAGTGTCGATTATGTAGGCCCGTACGAACCATTGACAAGCGGTTTCAATTACGAGCAACTCGGCGTTGTCCCAAAGATGCCCGCGGAATATCGATAAGCAGCTGCAAAAGTTGATTTTGGCCAGTTGTAGGCGCACAGATTCGTAGGAGTTCGTTGGGCATCGGGGTTACTGGGACGCCATCGGCGATCGCGGGCCGAGCTGGGCGTTGTTCCGCACGCATGGTTCAAGTAATTTGGAAGTGCGATTGGATGCATCACGACCGCAGTTTCAACCGCGATCAGGACCTCCAGATTCTTGCTTCTACTCAGCTCGGCTAATGAGTGTTGAATTCGAATACGACGTTTTCGTCAGTTACAGTTCACGTGATCGCCACAGGGTCCAACGTGTCGCGCGGCACTTACGGGAAAATGGAGTTGCGGTGTGGTTTGACCAGTGGGCCATTAAGCCCGGGGACGACATTATCACCAGCGTGGACCGTGGTCTGGAATCGTCACGAACACTGCTCCTCTTTCTTTCGCCGGCAGCGATCGAGTCCGATTGGGTGACGCTGGAACGAAATTCGACTTTATTCCGCGATCCAAGCAATGAAACGCGGCGGTTCGTCCCCATTCTCCTCGATAGTTCTCCAGCAATTCTTCCTGACACCTTGAAGCGGTATCAGTACATTCCTGCAAGCCGCCTTACAAAGACGGTGTATCAGAGAATTCTTGCTGCGTGCGACTGCTCAAGGCAGGCCGAGCCGAGGCAAGATGCAATGCCTCCACGGGAGGCTGAAATTTGCGACACGCCGTCGCCGACATTCGCCGCGTTGTCCAATAAGAAGATCTTGATCGTCGATGACGATCGCGAGATAGTGGCGACAATCCAGTCGGTGCTAGCCGCCCTGACCGGTGGAGAGTTGCTTGTTGCTCGTAACGGCCTGGAAGGAATGGCCTTGGCGATCAAAGAAGAACCGGATTTGATTCTGTTGGATATGATGATGCCAAGAGCGAGCGGATTCCGCGTCTTGGAAAAACTGCATGAGATGACGCGACGACCCAAAATCATCATGATGACCGCCAACGAGGGAAGCCGGCACAAAGCCTACGCCGAATTGCTGGGAGTCGACGAGTACCTTCGCAAGCCGTTCGCCGCTGACGTGCTTTGCGAAATCGTCGTGCGGCTTCTTAGCGACGACGCGTCGATGGATCTTCCGCCAGACGAAGAGTAGAGGTTGGAAGACGGCGCGAACGGTTCATTACAATCATGTACGTTCGGCACGATGAACATTCTCGAATTGCCATTTAATCAGCATGTTGGACTGGGACTCGCTCGGCACGGCGATAGGGATGTTGTCTGTCTCGATCCCGAATCGCATCACTGCAACCATCTCGGAACGGTCCACGCCGGTGCCTTGTATTCGCTGGCGGAAGCGGCGAGCGGACATGAGTTATTGCATCGGCTCGACCTGAGCCCGACCGAGGTGATGGCCGTGTTGCGGTCGGCCAAGGTGAAGTACCGGCGACAAGCCACTGGTCGGTTGCTCGCATTGGCCGCCATGGATGAGCAGGTCATCGCGCCGTTCGAACAGCAATTGGCGGATAAGGGACGGGCTTTCATCGACGTTGAAGTTCAGATCGTCGCTAGCGGCGGCGAAGAGGAAGTGTTCGCTGGAGTTTTCTCTTGGTTCGTGAGCCGGTCGAAATGAACTTGGATCAGATTGACGAAACCGTCTTGCGGATGCCCAAGGTGGAACTCCACGTTCACCTGGAAGGCGCCACCGACGCCGAAACCGTGTGGACCATGGCGGAGCGCAACGGCATGCCGCTGCCCGGCAATTCTTTGGAGCGTTGGAAGGAGCATTACGAGTTCAAAAGTTTCAACCACTTCATTGAGGTTTACGAGACGGCATCGACGGTGATGAAAACACTCGATGATTGGAAATTCATGGTCGAGCGATTTTTGGCTAACCAATCTCGGCAGAACATTGTCTACTCCGAAGTGTTTTTGTCCGCTTCCTACCAAGTCGGCAAGTTGCCGCTCGATGAGTGGGTCGCGGCGATCGCCGAAGGCGCGACGATCGGGGAGCAGCGGTACGACGTTCAGGCGCGATTCATCCCCGACATTTCTCGTCATTTTCCCGAGACGCAGCAGGCCGTCCTTGAATGTGCGTTGGAAGCCACGAAGACGGGAACGTTTATTGGCTTGGGTCTGGGCGGAATCGAAACCGGCTACCCCGCCAGCCTGTTTCGCGAAACGTATCACGAAGCTCGTCGTCGCGGCTTGCGCGTAGTCGCCCATGCGGGAGAAACGACCGGCCCGCGGACCATTTGGGATGCCATTCAAATCCTGCAGGCGGAACGAATTGGGCACGGGATTCGATGTCTGGATGACCCTGCTTTGGTCGCTGAATTGCGTGAACTTCAGTTGCCTTTGGAAGTCTGTCCTACAAGCAACTACTGTCTGGGCGTGGTGAGCAGGGATGAGCCGCATCCGCTGCGCCAAATGGTCGACGCGGGGTTGTGCTGCACGGTCAATTCGGACGACCCGCCGATGTTCGGAACGACTTTGGTTGAAGAGTTTAGGCGGCTCGCCCGGCAAGGATTTAGTCTGGACGAACTAAGGCGACTAAATTTGAACGCGGTCGAATCCTGTTTTCTTCCGCCGGAAGAGAAGCACGCACTGCGAGTGAAAGTCGAGGGGACCGACGACCAATGAACGACCACCGCAAACTGGCTCGCGCTTTGGCGGAAGAGGCCATCGATCGTGGAACGCCTCTGGAATGGTTCGAGACGCTGTATCTTCGGGCCGATGGCGACGATGGGGCCATTCCCTGGGCCGATATGACGGTCAATCCGAATCTGGCAACGTGGCTGGAACGCCATGGAATCGAGGGCCAAGGGCGGAAAGCGCTGGTCGTCGGCTGCGGTCTTGGCGACGACGCCGAAGCATTGGCATCACGCGGTTTTCAGGTGGCTGCCTTCGACATCTCCGCGACGTGCGTTGAATGGTGTCGACGGCGGTTTCCCAACTCGCCGGTGGATTATTCCGTGGCCGACCTGTTTTCGCCGCCGTCGTCTTGGCATCGAGCGTTCGACTTTGTGTTGGAAATTTACACTCTGCAGGTACTGCCTGACGATCTGCGCCTGAGGGCGATTCGCCAGATCACCGACGTTGTCGCCGGGGACGGGACGTTGCTGGTGATCAGCCGAGGCCGAGACAAAGCCGATGATCCCGGAATAATGCCTTGGCCCCTCTTACGAGACGACCTGGCGAACTTCGAGGATTTGGGACTGACGTTGGCCGAGTTTGAAGACTACGTCGATACCGAAGAGCCCCCCGTTCGACGATTCCGTGTCGAGTATCAGCGGTTGTCTTGATCGCGAAAAGATCGCGCGGACTTCTGGTGGCCCCTTGCCGGAAACCTCATGCCAAGAATCTTACTCTTGTTCGTCGTTCTTTGGCGTTGTTTTGATGTACCTATCGACGCGCGACGCACCATGAACTGAATAATAGTAGTGTTTCGGATCGCGCATGGGTCCGCCGCGTTGGTAGTTCCACACCTCTTTGTCATTGTGCTTAACCCGTGTACTCTGATAGCCGAATCGAATCGGTGAATAGTGCCACCGTGGCCCTTCGGTCGTCTGGCGGGATTCGATGATTAGCACCACTTCAGGATCCCAACCGAGTAGAAACGTAAAGATCGCGCCGTCTTGGTCGGCCGATTTGGTTTCGTACCGATAAATGGGTTGCGACAGCAAGCGGAGACTTTCACGAACATCGGTCTTGACCTCTTCATCGGCTGTAAACTGCCGCGACAGATTCCGCATTTGAGACAGGCGGCCGCGGGCGGATGCCGCGGGAACGGGTGCACCAGGAACGGGCTTGAAATCAACTCCACCGGTGCGTGGATACCAAAAACGCTTCTGCTTGCGATCCGCCGTGAGCGGCTGGAGCGCCAGTGAATGGAAAGTGTGTGCAATGGTCCGCGGTCGATCGACTCGCTTGCTGTGCGCCGACCAGATTGAGCCAAGCACTTCTGGACGCCCTTGGTGTGTCCAAACAAAAATGACTCCATTGAATTCGTTGTCGGAGTTCGGCGACGCCCATCGAAACACCGGTTCCGGTCGAAACTGAAGTTCGGTTTTCCGATCGTCGCCGAGATAAATGTCGTACTCTTCAGCCTCTTGCCGATAGAATTCAACCCATTTCTTCAGTTGATCCTTGTCCAGCCGCGTTTCCTTCGCGCCGGCCGATTCTTGACCGCTTTGAGAAACCAAGCTCAGAACGATAGTAAGCAGTAACATTTGACTGGCTCCTATTAGCTGAGTGCAGTACGCGCAATGCTGGAGGCGTGTTCAGATTAAGACATTATGTCTTGATTGCGGCGGCATGGCAAGTGTGCGCAATTGAGTCAAGTTTCAGCGACCAACGGGAGCGGGTCATTAAGTCCGAGCGATGGCTCGTATTCGTCCGAGGCACTGCCTCACTAGCAATTGGATTAGTGCATGACCAAAATGTGCGTGGCATCGATGGTGCTTTTGTCAGATTCCAAGGAGTTACACCATGGCGGGATTGAATGGGCGAGTGGCGTTGGTCACGGGTGCCGGCCGGGGCATTGGTCGCGCGATTGCCGAGGCGCTGGCTGTCGAGGGGAGCCATGTCGTCCTGGCCGCTCGCACGGACACGGAATTGCAAGCGGTCGTCGACGGCATCACCCAGGCAGGCGGCAAGGCCGCGGCATTGCAGGTTGATCTGTCGGACCGAGATCAGGCGCGGCAACTGCTGGAACGGGCCGCCGAGGCGGCTGGTCCCGTCGACATTCTCGTCAACAACGCGGGCGTGGGAAGCAGTGGAGATCCAAGGCCGTTTGTCGAATTTCGCGACGAGTATTGGGACCTTTCCTTGGAAGTAAATCTGACCGTTCCGTATTTGCTGACTAAGCAGGCACTGCCCCACATGCTAGCGCAGAGTTGGGGGCGTGTGATCACGGTGGCATCGATCAATGGCCGCCGTCCGGCGCCGCATGCCTGTGCCTACACGGCCAGCAAACACGGAGTCCTCGGACTGATGCGAGCCGTTGCGATGGAGGTCGCTGCTGGCGGAGTGACGGTGAACTGCATCTGCCCCGGACCGGTGAAGACGATCATGAACGACTTGCGGATCGAATACGACGCCCAGCGGCTGGGCCGTGACCTGGCCGAACACGAACAGGGCCTGACGCCGATCGGCGGACGACTCGTCCCGGACGACATCGCCCCCATGGCCGTTTACCTCGCCAGCGACGCCGCCCGCATGATCACGGGCCAGGCCTACAACATCTGCGGCGGCATCAACATGGCCTAGGATGGCCTAGGATCGGAGCCAAGTCCGAAATCCGTCGGGTGGCTGGGGTCGAGCGAAGCGAGCCCCCAGGATTCGCGCTGGGGGCTCACGTTGTTCGACCCCAGCCACCCAGCCGAAAACCAAGCTGGAATTCTAGGATCGGAGCCAAGTCCGAAATCTGAAACAAATTCGAATTTCAAATGCTCAAATGACAGAAACCGCTGATTCCGCCTCAGCCATTGTCGTCAAATCCAGCCGCTGCTCCCACGAAGGGATTCAGCTCTTTTTCCTCGGCGATCGTGGTGGATGGACCATGGCCGGGAAAGACCAGCGTATCGTCGGGCAGATTGAACAGTTTCTCGCGAATCGACGCCACAAGCTGCTGGGCATCGCCATCGGGAAAATCGGACCGCCCGATACTCTGCTTGAACAACACGTCGCCCCCGAAAACAACCCAAGGACTGTGCCCCTTCCAGAGGAAGACGACGTGGCCCACCGAGTGCCCCGGCGCTTCCAGAACCTCGAATTCAAATCCGGCCGCCGCATAGGAATCCCCCTCGCGAACCGTTTGGTCAGCGGGCGGGCTGGTAATCGCAATGCCGTAACCGGCGGACAGATTGAGGTTCGGATCGGTCAGCTTCTCGGCGTCGCCCGCTCCAATCACGAGCGGACAATCGGGCCAGCGGTCCTTTAACTCGGCGTTGCCCGCGATATGGTCGGCGTGCCCATGCGTGTTGAGAATCGCCGCGGGAGTCAGTTTCTGCTGGTCTAGAAATTCAACGATCTTCGCGACGTCCAGCCCCGGATCGACAACAATACAGTCCGAACGATCCGAAAAATGCGCAATATACGCATTTTCAGCAAAAAGTTCGGAGACAATGACCGAAAGCTTAAGCGTCGATTCCGCCACGGATTGAACTCCCACGATTTCAAGAATCTAAGTAAACTAGCGAAGCCGTGCTTCAGACGGATACCAGCGAACACCAAAAAAACAGCGTAGGCAAGGATTTCCGCAATTCCGAGTGCTGCCTGTATTGTCAGTGCTACGCGTCAAATGGCTGGTGCGTCCGAGAATCACGCAAACACAACGTCCGATCGCTTTGGCGGTAATTATCAACAATTAGGAAGGGCGATAAATACCCAAGGCGATAATTCCAACAACCAAACGGTTCATGCTCACGGATGAGACATCGCCGCGGCCCCAGCGGGCCGAATCCCGCGCGACATGGTGGTAGTCAGGGAGGACTCAATGACTCAACGCAGTATTTTCTTGCAGACGGTGGCGCTGATGGTAGCGCTGGTGTGCGGCACGTTGGCCCAACAGGCTCAAGCGCAATCCCGAAACGGATCGCGTGATCAACTTTCTCGCCCCATCTATCGGGTTGCGAAGAATCCAGGGGACAAGCGGGCCCCTACTCGTCCGCAACCGGCCGCGCAGCCGAGACAGCAGCCGCAGGTCCCGCCTCGGGCCCAGGCACCAGCCCGGCCCGCACCTAAAGCCGCGGCCGCTAAAAAACCGGCTCATCCACTCGATCCCACGTTGAACATGGCCCGTGAAGCGCTGGTGAACATTCGCAAGAACGTTAAAGATTACACCGCGACCATGGTGAAACGTGAAACGGTGAACGGCAAACTGACTCAGCCGGAAACGACCTTCATCAAGGTTCGCCACCGTCAAGCCGGAACCACGCCATTTAGCATTTACATGAGCTACCTCAAGCCCAAGGCCCGCAAGGGACAAGAGGCGATTTGGATGGAAGGCCGCAACAATAACAAGATCGTGGGCCATGGCACTGGCCTACAGGGCCTGGTGACCGTCTATTTGGATCCTGACGGGATCATTCCAACCATGGGCACGAACTATAAGATCTACGACTCGGGCTTGGAAAAGCTGGTCGAGAAATTGATCGAACGTGCCGAGCGTGAACGGCGCTATCCGGAATGCGAAGTGCAGTATTTCCAAAACGCCAAGATCAATGACCGAAAATGCACGGTGATTCAATTGACGCACCCCGTGCAGCGGCCCCACTTTGAATTCCATGTGGCGCGCGTCTTTATCGACGACGAGTACAAGGTTCCGATTCGCTACGCCGCTTACAACTGGCCCACCACGGCGGGCGGCAATCTGAGGTTGATTGAAGAGTTCACCTATTACAACATCAATATCAATGTCGGACTAACCGATCGCGATTTTGATCACCGCAATCCGGAATACAAATATCCAGGCCGATAGCGGATAATCGCGGCGACCTAAGCCTTCAATCTAGAGTTTGGCCTCACATTCAGTGGCTCGATGTGAGGCCATTTTCTTGCGCGGCCAGTCGCGCGGTGGGCGCTCATCCCTGGAGCAACCCAGGCGCTGGTGTACACTTATGGTATCGTTTAGCAGGTTGGATCTTGTCACCGCGTGCCCTTGCCTAACCAATGAAATCGAACCAGCCATCCACCGTGGTAAACCGGCCCGCTGGCCGCTCGGCCGTTACCAAGGCGCGATCGACGGCGACTTCCATTTTCCGAATTTCCCTGGTGGGTTACTTGGGATTGATGCTCATGATGTTGTTCCTCGAAAACACGCTTATTTTTCCCGCTCCAAAATTTCCGCAGGGCAATTGGCAACCCGCCGGGCTGAACCACGAAGATGTATTCTTCGAGTCGGCGGATAAAACGAAGTTGCATGGATGGTTTGTCGAACATCCCAACGCCCGGGCCGTCGTGTTGTTCTGCCACGGCAACGGCGAAAGTGTCGCGGGACTCGATCAACTGATGCGAGACTACGTCGAGACGTTTGAAGTCAGCATTTTCGCCTTCGATTACCGAGGTTATGGCCGTAGTGAAGGCTCGCCCAACGAAGCGGGTATTTTGGCCGATGGCGACGCGGCCCAAAAATGGCTGGCCAAACGCGCGGGCGTTGAGCTTGCGGAGATCGTCTTGGTGGGCCGTTCGCTGGGCGGGGCGGTGGCGGTCGACCTGGCGGCGAGAAACGGGGCGCGGGGCTTGGTACTGGAACGAACCTTCACTTCCATGCCGGACGTCGCCAGCCGTCTTTATCGGTTTCTCCCCGTGCGGATGCTCATGAAGACGCAACTCGACTCGATCAATAAGATCGACCAGTATACGGGACCGCTTCTGCAATCGCATGGCACGGCCGATTCGCTGATTCCCTTGGAGCTAGGCCGGCGGCTGTTTGATGCGGCCGGCAGCCAGGATAAAAAGTTTATTGAAGAAGATGGCGGCGAGCACAACGACGGCTACGAGTTGGAGTACTGGCAAGCGTTGCAGAGCTTCCTGAAGTACTTGCCCCAGCGAAAGGGAACCGAACAGGCGCTGACAACGTCTCTCTAGCAGGCATGCAGCGATCGCTGTCATGCGTTACCGTCCATTAGATCGAAACGGATGCCGCCATGAAACTTTACGTCGCTGCCGCCCTCACGATAGCCATGGCGACATTGGGATGCCGGCCTTCTCCCGTTCAGCGGCCGCCCGCCGCCACCGTCAAGATTCCGGACGTCCCCAAAATCTCCGACGACCGTCCGATTGAAGGCATGTCGACGGCCGATCTGATAACGAATCTGGGCAACGAGACGCAGCAAAAACAGCGTGACGCGGAGGTGGCTCTGCTAGACCAAGGTGCGGCGGTTGTTCCCCAACTGATTACCGCCCTGGACGAGGAAAACTGGCACGTGCGAGCCGGCGTGATTCGCGTGCTGGGAATGTTCGGCGGCGAGGCCAGCGCCGCCATTCCTCGTTTGACCGAAATCGCCGAAAGCGACGTCCACGACGCGGTCCGCGACGCGGTCAAATTCAACCTTCCCCTCATCGAAGGTGAAGAAAGTCCGTGACCCTGTAGTGGTCTCTGGACATCGCGCCACACGCAGTCGCACCGGCAACGCCAGCCACGCACGTCCTTCATCGACGAACGACCAGGAATGAAATATCCAGGCTAGGTCACGCTGTCCCACGGAATTCGTTCGAACAAGTCTTGCAGCTTGGCACCCTTGGCGGGATTCAATTGCCCAACGTAGGCCACCTTACCCTGCAAGTGAGCGCGGAAGTCGGGGTGCTGGGCGAGGTTCTGCGAGTCGGGGCCGTGCTGTATGCAATTGTGCAAGATTGCTTTTAGGCGGTCGAAGTCTTGTCGGCGAATGTTGGGTCGGTCGTTAACGACCACGCCGGCGATCGATTGCCGAGACGCCTGGTGCATGATGCGTGTCTTGCGAAAGTTGACGCAAAAGGCTTCGTCCAATACCACGGCGGCCACATGGTGCCGAAACGAATTGACTTTGCGAGCGAAATGCTCATCCCCGGAAAACGCCAGGTCGTCTGCGTACCGGGTATAGCGAGCGGTGGCGGTGGCCGCTAGTGCCGTCAGCCGGCAATCCAATCGATACGCACACAGATTGGCAATCGCCGGTGACGTCGGCGCGCCTTGTGGCAAATGAGGATGACCAAACTTCCAGCGGCCGCGATCGACGCAACGAGGATCCTCGGTCGTCGTGGGCCAAACGTCGTCGGGCGTTGAATTAGTACACAAAGCCGCCAGCAGACAAGCAACCGTTTCCGGATAGCCGACGGTTCGCAGCAGGGCTCGCACTCGCGATAACGAAACGGAAGGAAAGAATTCGCGCAGGTCCATCTTCAGCACCACGCGGCGGCTGACATGCGGCTGAGCAAACGAAGCTACCGAACGGGCGCGTCGAAATCCGTGCGCGGCGGCATGAGGGGGGATTTGATTGAAAACGTCCGCCAAGATCCGCCGCTGAATCGATTTTAATCGTGACCTGGGAACCTCTATCAATCGCAACTCGCCCGATCGCTTGCGGTGCAGCCGATAAGTGTACCGGCGCGTGGCGGCGGCTATCGCCTTGCGTTCGAGTCCCGCCAGGTCGGCCAGCCATGCCAAATGCTGGTGCCGCAAGCCAAGCCAGTTCGCAAGCTCGCCCTCGGAAGTGATCTCAGGAAGCGCCTCGCTGCCAGCGAATCTTGGATGAGCGACCATCTCGGCGCGGATCTTCCCCATGCTGTCGACCGAAATATTGTGCTTCCCCGTCGCTCGTTGAAAGCCGCCGTTCGAGAGAATCAGACGCACCACATCCCGCTGTTTTGCCCGCACGGTGTCGCCGCACGCGCCGCGAATGTGCCGCACCAAGGGGCGCAGCCACCGCCAACGCCGCCCGAGTACCGCGGCGCAGCGAAGTACGGTTGCGTCCTCGTCCAAAGGTCCCGCCACAACCGCCTCGGCCAGTGTCGAAGCGATATGTCGTGCGGGTGTTTTGTCTGACATGGTGAGTTCGTCGCGTTTACAGAATCCACGGCGGCCGAGTGCCTCAACCAGTCTCGTCCCGCGTGAGCCATCTTGCGTGGGATCGCAAACTCGGCTCACGCCTAAAAAGATCAATCTTCACGATCCCCCGGGGTAACCCCGGAGAGGCGAGATGCACTGCTTGGCAGCAACACCATCACCAGCTTAAGGCACTCGGTCCGCGCGCGACATTTTGAGTTGTTTTCGTGACGGCGGACGTCCCTTCAAGTTACCCGGGCCGTCCGTCTTGGCAAGCAGAAAACTCGAGCAATTGGATCGATGGCTATTGCGAAGTCGAGTGAATCCAGAGGACAGGCTGCCCGTGACCATGGTTGGTCGCGGCGGCCAAGTAAAACTATGCGGTTGCGTAACAATCTCGTACGGCTTGGTTTGCGTTCAATTTAATACCGGTTACTCAAACGCAAGAACAACCCGCCCACTCACTGTGTGCGGGTTGCGAAATCGGCAATGCGGTGAGTAGTTGATCGTGGCGGAAAACCCCAAGAGAAAATGAAATAGATCGAAGTCGACTTGAACCGGCTGGTATAGCATGAGATTCAAGGGCGGCGGTGTGACGCTCTGATGCCGCCTCGTCGGAGGGGCGGTGGGCATTTATACTGACAACATGCATCCCCCCGCCAAGGAATCTTCTTCCACTGCGTCACAGCTTTTGAACCAACCGAACGACGAGCAGTCTGCTTCGTCCTCCGTATCGCTGCCCGCCGGTCATCGCAATTTCGTGGTCATGGTTTTTTACCAAGTGATCATGCGCACCGGATGGATTTTCAAAACCGAAAGCGTGATCATGCCGGCGGTCGTCGATTCGATCAGCGGCGCGGGCTGGATGCGTGGTTGTTTGCCGCTGTTCAATCGCTTCGGCCAAAGCGTGCCCCCCTTGCTGTTGGCCCGGCGGATTAAGATCGCCCCGCGAAAGAAATGGGTACTCACGGCCGCCACGTCGCTGATGGCGCTGTCGTTCCTGACGTTGTCGGCGATCTGGCTGGCCACGCCGGAGCCCAAGCCGAGTTGGATGCCGGCTGCTTTCCTTTTCTTTTATGCTCTGTTTTTCATCAGCACGGGCGTCAATCAAATTGCGTTTGGAACCGTGCAGGGCAAACTGATCCGCGTCAACCGCCGTGGCCGATTGCTGTTGATGGCCAGCATGTTTGGCGGTTTCTGTTCGATCGTTGCGGCGCTAACGTTAATGCCGCTGTGGATCCGAAACGACGGGGCCAGCCAATTCGGCCTGGTGTTCGGATTCGCCGGAATCTGCTTTGCCGGCAGCGCGGTTGCTTCGTTGTTTCTCAAGGAAGAAAAGGACAACTACCGTCAGCCCGAACAATCTTTTTTCGATCCGTTCGTGGCCGCGGTCGCCACGGTTCGTAGTGATAAAAACCTGCGCCGCCTTGTGCTGGTGGGTGCGCTGTTCGGCACTTCGATGATGCTGTTTCCCCACTATCAGGCGCTCGGCCGCATTAAGCTCGGTCTGGCACCGAGTAATTTGATTTGGTACGTAGTGATACAGAATCTTGGCACGGCGCTGTTCAGTTTGCCCGTTGGTTGGCTGGCCGACCGCTGCGGAAACCGGCTGGTGCTGCGACTGATCTTCTTGGCCGTTTGCATGGCACCGGTTTCGGCATTGCTGTTGGCATATTATTCAGCAGTCGGTGGGAAGTTCTACTACCTCGTATTTCTTTTGGTTGGCTTAACCCCGGTGGCCATCCGAACATTGAATAACTACACGCTGGAGATTTCCAAGCCTGCGGATCATCCGCGCTACTTGAGTACGTTGGGGCTGTGCGTTGCCGCGCCGGTCTTCCTTTCGCCCTTGGCCGGCCGATTGGTGGACGCCTTCGATTTCTTCTGGGTCTTCTCCGTGATCAACGTCCTGGTGTTCCTCGGTTGGCTGCTGACGTTTCGGCTGGCCGAACCACGACATTATCCGATCGACATCACCGAAACCGCTACTCCGGCCGGCGAGTAGCGGCAGCGAATTGATGGCACGTCGAGAAGCGCACGGCAACCGTGTGTGGAACTGGCGCGTTCAACTCGCAAATTGGGCTTTTGCTGCTTGATTTGCCGACGAATTAACGGCTAGACTACACAAGCACTAGCGACACTTGATTCTCTGGCAATCCACTGGCGAGAATCCTCGCGGCCTCCTGCAGGCGGACATCTTTTTGGGCGAACATCCATGGGACTTTTTCGTTTACTTACGTTTGAATTTATGGGGGTGTTTGCTCGGGCCAACGCCGAGCGCATGGATCGCGAAGAGGCGGAGCGAGTCCCGCCAGAACCTTGCCCCGAGTGCGGACGTTACAATTCGGCATCCTGTCGAGTCTGTCCGCGGTGCATGTGCAAGCTGTACAAGCTTTGGGAGACGGAAACATCGAATGCGGAAAGTGACCGGATAGGCCGCCCCGAGAATCGCTAGTTGAGATTCCGTTCCGCCTCGGTGATCGACTTGTGAATCCGTTGTGCGTCGTCGGTTGATCCCGACAGAGCGCTAGTCGATGTAAAGCAGTTCATTTCCATTCAAAAGAACTCGGCACAGAGCCGAAAGTCCGTGGTCTTTCTTGAATCGTTCGGTTAGCGCGAGTTCCTCCTTGTGAGGCATGCGCCCGTAAGCCAGATTGAAAGCTTGACGGAGTTGTGCTTGTTCATCTTGCGGGGCTTCGGCCCGCAGCCGTGCGGCGAACCGATCGGCGATTCGCATCATGAAGGCGCTGTTCATCAACGTCAAAGCCTGCAGCGGAGTCACCGTGACCGCGCGCTTGGGGGCTTTGGTCGATGGGTCGGGACAATCGAACGTATCCAAAAACGGGCTGCGGCCCGATCGAATCCAGGTGCGGTAAATACTGCGCCGATTGTATTGGGGTCCATCGACGTCTTTCATCGTATAGAACTGGGTGTTGTTGATAAACGTATCGAAGTCGCGGTATCCGGGGCCGCCCATCCGCCGGTTCAATTGTCCGGTGATCATGAGGGTCGTGTCGCGCAGCACTTCGGCTTCCAAGCGCTGGGGACTCTTCCGCCATAACAGCCGATTGTCGGCGTCGATTTTTATGGCCGCCGCATTGGCAGCGGAAGATTGGCGATAGGTGGCCGACGTCACGATCAGGCGATGCATGGGCTTGAGGTTCATGGACGGCAGCACGCCCGTCTCCGAATTCCAACGCGTCGCCAGGTGGTCAATCAGCATCGGGTGCGTGGGCCGTCCGGCGTTGAATCCGAAGTCACTGGGCGTGTCGACCAGACCCACGCCAAAGTGATAATGCCAAAGCCGATTGACGATGACTCGCCGGAATAACGGGTTTCGCGGATCGGTGATCCAGTTGACCAGGGCCCGGCGCCGGTCGGCGTCGGTCGCGTCCGTGGCCAGGCCAAAGTCCGCCTTCAGACCGGTGATCGACGCGACTCCGCCCGCCGCCACCACCTCGCCCTTGCTCACGGGGTTGCCTCGATGCAGAAAATGAACGACCTCGGGCTGCCGGGGTGAAACGGTATACACGGGATAAGGCAGATGCCTGGCGCGTTCGCCCTGCAACCGCGAGATTTCACCAGCAAGCGCTTCGTGGCGGCTTCGTTCTTCGGCGGTCAGCGAGGCGAGGATTTTGTCGTGGGTAATCCCGGCCGCTTCGTTGACGAACGACGCGTGAACTTCCTCGGGCGTCAGCGCGCGATCATACAACTGGGCCGTTTCAAGCAACCCGCGAAGTTGGCGATTCGGTTCCGGACCACCATGACGCAGGCCGAACAACAACATCCACTGTCCCGACTTATAGGTGGCCAAGCCGGCCGATTTGTAAGGCTTGCCGTATGGTCTGCCGTCGCGATAACCGGCGATCGTTCCGTCGGCGTGATAGGCGATTGCCACCTGCACAAACTGCTCGTGCGCCCGCGATTCCTGCGGACCTTGAAAACTGCTGGTGCGCACAAAGCCATTGCTGCCCGCCATCCAACGGCGCGGCTCGCGCTCGCCGAAAACGATCGCGTCAAACTGATTGCCGGCCGTGTTTTGGACGGTAATCGCGCTGCCGCCTCGCTGCTCGAAATCCTCCAGCTTGACCCATGCTTCCAGCGTCTTTTCACGAAGATCGAACTTGACCGGATGCGTCGCGGCGTATCCCTTGGCTTGATCGAGGACCAGCCGGCCGCTGAGGAACTTTGCATCCGGGTGTTGTTCGGCATGCGCCGTGCCAACTTGATCCTTCAAGTCTTGGTCGAAGTTCCAGCGAGCGACCGGCTGAACCGTCGGCGGCAACTCGATTTCCTTGGACTTCGACTGAGCGAGTAGCCGGTTGCGCACCGTGGCTTCGATCGCCGCCAGCATCGCCTCGCGTCCCCGGATTTGCTTCGTCAGCTCGTCGCGGCGCCGCGCATCCTGGCTTCGGATGACATCTCGTTCACCATGCCGCACTCCGGCCAAGGCGGCGGTCAGTTGGTAGTATTCCTTTTGCAGGATCGGATCGAATTTGTGGTCATGACAACGGGCACAATTTATGGTTAACCCGAGGAACGTCTGCCCCACGACGCTGGCCAGATCCTCCAGCTCGTCTTGCCTCACGACCGCTCGCATCACGGCGCTCTGTTGGGCCTGTCCCACTTCATCCCAGGGACCCGCCACCAGAAATCCGGTGGCCGTCGTGGCCAGCGCGTCGCCCGGCCGCAACACATCGCCGGCCAACTGTTGACGAGCAAACTCGTCGTAGGGCATGTCTTCGTTGAGGGCCTGAATCACCCAGTCTCGATAGGGCCAAGAGTGAGGCCGCAGTCTGTCGCGCTCGAAGCCTTGGCTCTCGCCAAAACGGGCGATGTCGAGCCAGTGCCGTCCCCAGCGGATTCCATAATCCGGCGAAGCCAACATGCGGTCGGTGAGTCGCTCGTAGGCATCGGGGCCGCTGTCCTGAACGAATCCATGTACTTGATCGGGGGTCGGCGGCAGTCCGAGCAAGTCGAACGATAAACGCCGAATCAAGACGCGCCGATCGGCGGGGGAAGCGGGCCGCAACGCCCTTTCGTTCAGCTTGGCCAGAATGAAGGAATCGATTCCGTTGCGCGCGGCGTCGTGAACGTCATGACCGATGTCAGGCAGCCGCGGCGATCGAAGCGGTTGCAAAGACCACCAGTCATAGCCGGCCCGGCTGTTGGTCGTCAATCGAAACGGATCAATCGGATCGGTACCCCATTTCGCGCCCGTGGCAATCCAGCGCCGCAACAACTGCTTTTCAGCTTCTGGCAGCGGATGTTTGGGCGGCATCTCTTCGTCGCGAACGTGCTGCCACAACAAACTTTCGTCCGGCATGCCCGGCACAATCACCTTGCCGCTCTCGCCACCCGCCCGTGCCGACTGCAGGCGACTTAGATCGAGGCCGCCTTTGCGACTGGAAGTGTTGTGGCATTCCAAGCAGCGGCCCGCGAGCAGCGGCGCGATCTTCGAATCAAAAATCGCGGCGCTCGAACGGTCTTTCGGATCTTTTTCCTGGGCCGTCGCACTGGCGACGGGCACGCCAAGCAACGCCAGGATGATGGCCGTGGCCCACGACGGAAACGATCGATTCATGAAGGTGGAATTCGCCATCTTGGAGCCAAGTTTGTTTCGATTGCTTCCGTCGTCAGTCGGCAAAGGCGTTGAACTTCAATCGTTTTCTAGCCCTGGGAACTCAACACAATATAACCTCCCCGCACCACATCATGGGCAGCAGAAAGAATCCGGCCACTGACGGGCTGTTGCCACGGTCACGAAACCCAGGAGCAAGGCTCTAAATTCTTCTCACATCAGGCCTTAGCAGCCTGTTGAAAACTAAGTGGGCGTTCCGGATCCGGCACCGGTAGTGTGCAGGCAGTCGCGAATTTCCCTGAAATCGTGCACGAATGAACGAAAGGACGTCGTCACTTCTTCCGCCGGCGATTGGGACAGCGGGCAAACTCCTACGGGACCTGGTCAAACTGCTCGAGCCCGTCTCGCTCCCCCCTTGGCACGGGAGAAAACTAAATCCTCCTCGCAGCTTGGGTCAATAATTCAATTGTGTTGCGTTTCGAGACGAGGTATAAAAGTGGGACCTACCCCAACCTCGCGTCCGCGAACGAAGATTTAGAGCCATCCCACCTCAACTCACCTTCCCCTACCTAGACGGAGACAGGTCATGTTCCGAATCGAAGCCGGCAAAACGAATCGCTATTGCGATGGAATGAACCGTCGGAGTTTTGTGCAGCTTGGCGTGGCGGGAATGGCCAGTTTGGGACTGGGCGATGTGTGGCGAGCCCGGGCGGCATCGGCCGCCGGAGAAGGCGGTAAGAAAGACACATCGGTGATACTCATCTGGCTGGACGGCGGTCCTGGCCATATGGATCTGTATGACATGAAGCCGGAAGCGCCCAGCGAATATCGCGGGCTGTGGCGGCCGATCCCGACGAATGTTCCCGGCTTTGAGATTACCGAGTTGTTTCCTAAACAGGCTAAGGTGGCCGACAAGTTCTCGATTGTACGTTCGCTGCACCACGATACGGGCGATCACTTTGCTGGCGGGCACCGGATGTTGACCACCAAGAACATGGGCGTGAGCGGCGCGAACAACACCGGCCGCTTTCCATCGATCGGCTCGCTTGTCGCTCATCAACGGCAGCACCTCCCCAGCACGATTCCTCCGTATGTGTCCGTGCCGGTTGCCTCAAGCATTGGCCTGCGGCCGGGTTACTTTGGCGGCAATTTGCTGGGAGTGCAATTCGATCCATTTCAAACCGGTGGAGATCCCAATAACGCGAACTTCAAAGTTCAAAACCTGAATCTTTCGAAAGGCCTCACCATCGATCGGCTTGACGATCGCCGTAATTTGCTTTCTCGATTGGATCAGATCCCACGCGCCGTGGAAGCCAGCGGCCAGTTCGACGCTCTCGACCGCTTCGACCAGCAGGCGCTGTCGTTTGTGTCGGGCGACCAAGCGCGGACGGCTTTTGATATCAGCAGCGAAGATGAAAAGACTCGCGACATGTACGGCAGGCACAATTGGGGCCAAAGCACGTTGCTGGCTCGGCGGCTGGTCGAGGCGGGGGCGTCGTTCGTCACGGTACATTACGGCGGTTGGGACCATCACTGGAATCTGCAATCCGGCATGGACAGTCACTTGCCCAAGGTGGACGCGGCGGTTGCGTCGTTGTTCACCGATCTCGACCAACGTGGATTGTTGGATACGACCTTGGTCGTGTTGTGTGGCGAGTTCAGCCGCACGCCGCGCATGAACGACGGCGGCAATGGCGGGCCTCCTTTGAGCAAGGGCACACCGGGCCGCGACCACTGGGGCAATTCGATGTTCTGCCTGTTGGGCGGTGGCGGAGTGAAAGGCGGACAGATCGTTGGCTCGACCAACAGCAAAGGCGAACGCCCGGCGAATCGGCCTGTTCGCCCAGATAACATCCACGCCACGATCTATCGTTGTTTGAACATCGACCCCAATTTCCACATCCTCGACCACAGCGGTCGCCCGACTTCGGTATTGGAAGACCCCGCGCCGATTGACGAGTTGCTGTAGCGCGTCGGCACCGCGAGTACTTGGCCAATCGCCGCCGCTCACGCCTCGTGGGCCAGAAACACCGTGGGCCAGAAACACAAAGCGCCCAACACAAAAAAAGACCCGCCTTACGGAGGTTCGTAGGGCGGGTCTCGGTTTTAGATGAAACGACTTTGGTTTTAGAAAGGAGAAAAGGGTTGAAGGAACAGTTTCAAAACGCCGGGAGCCGGCGGCTCCGCAGTTAGTGGCACGGTGGTCCTTGCATGAGTGCCCTCCTTTTGGTTCGCCAGTTGTTTGAAGACTCGCGTCGATCGACAAATACATTCTTACCAAAACGACGCCGGCAACGTCAACAAATTTTCTCGCGAAATCCAGATTCCTTCTTCAAAAGCTTCGACGGCGTTCCATTTGGCGCGATCAGGAAAGCTCTGGGGCATATTTCCCCGCGGTTGCGGCGATTTTGGCCCTAAAAACCCTTCAAAATCTTGTCGGCGCGGACGGAGATCTTCTTCCAAACCACCGAACTGTCTTCGCCTTCCGCACCCGTTTGCAGCATCAAACGAAAGCCGTCCTGCAGGCTGGGGGCGTCATTCACATGCCACTGGTCCAGCAGATTGAACTTGTCGGAGTCCGTTTCGGCAAAGAGAAAGTAGACGGTCTTGCCGCGCCGAGCCAATCGCATAGTTCCGGCGAGCGCCACGGAAGGATGCGATCGTGAGAGGTACTTTCGCCGTTCGCCTTTGACCGGCACGAACGACGTCGCCACTTCCAGCGTACTCGCTCCCTTGTTGAAAATTCGGCGCAGCAGACCCACGTCGTCGCGCTGCTCGTTTTCAAACAGCACATGCAAATAGGATCCAGCGGCTCGGCCGAGCGCGGGTGTTTGGATCTTGAAGTCGTCAAACGTGGCGGTGACATCGAAGTCGCCTTCGATGCGAATCCGAGCGCGCACTATCAGGTTATTCCATTTGTCCAGGCCTGCCAGTTCCATGCGCAATCCCTCGTCGGTCGGCGTGACCCGATCGGCTTCTCCTTGGACAAAAAAGACTTCATCGGGAAAGCCTTGCGTGCGGAAGTCGTGTTCAAACTTGTCGGCCAGTTCGTCGCGCTGCGTGTTCAGTGTTAGGGCCGGGTTGGGTGTCGCTCCGATTTCAGAAAACTCGGGCAACTGCCGCGGCCACTCGCCGCGATAAACAACGTTACGGACCTGGGCCGTCGTTTCGTCGGCGTAGTGAAAGACGCCAAACAGACGCTGATTGGTCCGTTCCAAATCCCGCTCGTAGATTTCTTGATCGTTCAGTGTCAGGATTAGCTTATCTCCCGTCAGCCGCAGCTTCACGGCGTTCCAATCATCGGCCTTCAGCGGCAGTTCGGCGGGCCCGCGCCGATTTTTGGGCTCTTCGAAGACGTTGTCGGGCCGAGTGCCGGTGCGGTCATATCGTTCGTTGCTCAGCCAGTGGCCTTTCACTCCCGTGGGCGTCAGCAACAATGCCAGCCGATCGAGACACGGGCTGGCCAGCGACTCGCCAGGCTGATAATAGAACTCGTACGTGATTTCGCCGTCTTCCAGCAAGGGCCGGTGATAATACAAAACGCTTTCCCGCTTGTGGCCCGGCCGATCGGTGACCTTCTTGCCGACGATCGCCGCGCCCTGTTTCCGCCAGTCGGCATCGGGCGCGTCGGACGATTGGTCATAGGAGAACGGCAGCCAGCCGGTGAGGTCCGCGTGGGCCGTCAGATGGATCGATTCCGGAATGGTGGGTGTGCCGGTAATGCGAAAGTTCTGAAATCCGGCGTTGCTGCAATGCCGGTAGCAGTAGACCATGATCCAGGGATCACGTTGTGCGCCAATCTGCTCTTCGTGAATCTTGGTATCGTTGACATAGCAGCGATAGACGTCGCCTTTAACCTCGATACGATATCGATACCAAGAGCCGACATTCTCCACGGGCGGATCGATCGTACCGGTAGCGCGATTGCGTTCCATACGCGAAATGATGAAATTGTCGCGTCCGTTGTCCAGGCCGATCCATGTTCCGGCATACCCCATATACGTCTCGCGCCAACCGAATCCGGACAAGTCGCATTCGATCGTGAAGTCGCCTTGCAGGGGCGTATTGAAGTAGACATAGTCGCTTTCATGCCCCGGTGTGTGCATTATCGCACCGTTGTTGAAAACGCTCCACCGCGCCGTTGGATGTCCGCGTCCTCGGCTCCAGGCGCGGGGATGCGTTACCGGGTCCCAGTGCTCGATTTTGGGAGGCACGAACAGACTGGAAAAGTCGGCTCGCCGTTGTTCCAATTCTTCGGCCTGCCAACGCAATTGACGAACGTGTTGGACCCAAACGGCGTCGCGTCCTCGACCGGCCTGGATCACGCGCTCGATTAGAAAATTCAAAATGCGAATGGCCGCGGTCCGGGTCTCTTCGTGGCGGATGGCATGACCGGCCGCCAATACAAATCCCCATCGTTGATGCGTAGCCAGACCGCCGACGGCGGCAAGTCGTGGATAAAGGGTCGACAAGCGATCGTTGGCTTGCTCGAAATCTCGCCGGGCGATGGAAAGCAAGGCCAATAAACTGAGCTGATCCAACGCGGCCGCTTCGGTGGCCGGCTCGATGCGCTGGACAAACGATTCCAAATCATCCAGCCGGTCGAATTCCCGCATCGTGGCCACCAGTTCCAACACCGGAGCAACTAGGTTGCCACCGACTTCGATGCGACGTGCCTCGTTCGACAGCACCGCGGCGGCCGATCGCGCGACATCGATTGGATGGTCGTCGGCGGCCGGCGGTGCCGGATGCGTCGGAGTGGCGGCGGCCTGCAGCCTGAATTCTGGATGGTTCGGATTGGGCAGTACCCACTTGGCGAGCATGCGATAACGTGCAGTCGGAGAAAGTCCCAGCGAATCTTTGTAGACCTCGTAGGCATTCGACACAAAGCGACGCTCCTCGATCACGGCGTTCAACGCCGCTCCGTCGACCGCGTTGGTTACCGAGTTGCGCACGGCACTCAGATTGGCAAGCTGAGTGTCGCTCAGTTTTTCGGGCCAGTCGCCCTTCAACACAACGTTGCGAACCTTGACCGCCGATTGATTCTTGAAATGGAACAGCCCGAACAGCCGGTGGTCGTCGTCACGCAACTTACGCCGGTATATTTTCGTTCCATTTAGTTGCAAGACGACATGGTTCTTGGACAGCGAAATCGTCAGTGAATTCCAATCATTGGCTTTGAGCGGCAGGCTGCCGTCGTGCTGCTGGTCTTCCGCCACCACGACTTCGTTATCCGCGGTGATCGCCGTCCACTCCATGGCCGACCTGGTCAGCCAGTGCAGCCCGACATGATCTTCCCGCAGCAAGAATGCCAGGCGGCCGACGGTGGGATGAACTTCGTATCGACCCGGTACGTGGAAGAATTCGTAGCTGATCGTCTCGCCGTCGAACAAAGGGCGGCCATAATAGATCAAGCTTTCTGGTCCGCTAGGCATCATCTCGCCTAGGCGTCCTTCGAGTACCCCTTCGCTGACGGTCCAATCGTAAAGGCCGGTGGAAATACGCCGAGAAGTGGCGGCGACAATCGGCTCAGGTTGCGACTCGGCGTAATACCTCGAACTCCACCCTCGCATCGCGCTGTCATCAATCAAGTGGACCTCGCGCGGGATCGTCGGATTACCCGTGAGACGCACGTTGCGATAGACTGGATTCCGCTCACCGTAGTTATAAAGTGCAAACCAGGGGCTGCCCGCGGTCGAACCCTTGTCTTGGTAAACGGGCACACCATTGATCCGAAACGTGGCACCTTCGGGTCCGACGTCCATCGACTCGCGATTGAACTCGCCGCGTCGCAAGTACGAACAGGGTTGCCGCACGATCCCGTGCCGACCCATTCCCCATACATATCCGCGAGGCAAATAGCCGCCGAATTCGTAGTACAATCCTCCGAACGAAAGTTCACCTTCCGCCCAGCCGTCGTCGGTCGAGTCGACCGAGATTTCAAAGGTGCCGGTCAACGGATATCTAAAATACAACAAGCTTTCTTCGTCGTTGGCGATGTTGTGGATGTGGCCTTCGTGTTCGATCCACAGCGGAGAAACCGGGCCGGCATATCGGCTGGCGGCATGCGGATGCGAGACGGCCTGCCAATCCTTGAAATCCGCCGGGGCGAGAAGTTTCGAATCGCCCTGCTTTGTCTTGATCGTGGCCAGCGCCAGAGCGCGGCGCAGATAAGGCCGCACAAATCCGTCTTGGACTCGTTTGGAATGTTGCACGAGGTTCTTCAGCATCCGCTCGGCGTGCAAGACCAAGGCCGGCTCATTCAGGCACTGGCAGGCGATGAGGTAATTTTCCGTGGACAGTTGCTTGCTGTAGTCCCCTTGCTTGGGCAGGTTGGCGGCCATTTGGTCGGCCAAATTGGCGACGTCCAACAAGGCGGCTTCGCCTCCGCCTTGTCGAATTTTGGCCAAAATCAACAGCTCCTTGGCACCATCGACTTTCTTTTGGGCGAGCTGATCCAACTCGCCGGTGAGATCGCTTAGCTTGTCAACCTCTTCGGCGGTTTCGACAAGCATTTCGCCGGTGCTAAACACGTCGCGCAGCGCACCATACCCTGGAATCGAAAGCGGCTTGCCTTCGGGCAAGAAGATCGCGGGAGGCCGTTGATCGGGAATGAAGACCGTGATCGCAAACAAGCCCGGGCGGCTTCCCGTGGGCATGGTGGCGTTGTACAGCAGCTCGTATCGCTCGTCGGCCGGCAGTGATTGCAGGTGGCGCGCCAAATCCAGGGCGAATCGCGGCGACCCCACACCCGACGAGCGCCGGCTGACTTTTAGTTCGCCGCGCATCTCAAGGATCCGCAATGCTTCTCCCAACTGTTGGGCCGAGATCAATTCCGCGGCCACCGTTTCCATCTGCCGCTTACTCAGTTGAATCCCATAGTCGCCCGAATAGCGATCATTATTGGGTTTGTGAAAGTCGAGATAGGAATTCAGCAAGCGGATGCCCGCCTTCGCATCGTCGACTTTAAAGCTGGCGCGTGCCGCCATCAGCAGCAGCGAGGCGTGCGGTTCCAGAATGCCGTTTCGCGCTAGGCGGGCGGCGATGCCATGTTGGCAATGCGCTTCAACCAAGGGGAGGGCCGCGCGGCTGACGGCGGCGTTCTGCAAGGCTGGAATCGCCAGATGGCAGACCAACTCGGCGGTTTTGGGTTGCTTGTCGTTGGCGACTATTTCGCCAAGCGCTGCCAAATGTTGGTTGGCTCGCTCGGCATCGTCCGTCGCCAACGCGATTTGGCCCAGCATCACGTGGCCAGCGAGCTTATCGGTGGCATTCGCGACTCGTGCTTCTAGCTTGGCTTGCAAGTCGCTCTCGGCATCAGCCCGACGTGCCCACTCGACCAGGATGGCTCCCACGCTGCGCGGCGAAAGGGCCTGCCGTGCGCTGGTCTGTTCCGCATTGACGTTGGACGGGTCCATGCCCAGGGAACTCGGGCGCCAGCGAATCCGCTTCGCATCGGATTCCGGCAGCACCACGGCCACCAGCGTTTCATAAACGTCCTTGGCCGGCGCGTCATGGGCGGACCACGACTGGCTCAACGTACGCAATTGCTGCTCGATCCGCTGGTCTCGCTGGCTAGGATCCTCCGGCGGGTTCGCGCTGCCCGCCGGTTGAAAAATCTTCAGCGGATTGGTGAAAATCGACAGTCCCGACTTGGCGTTCCCGGCATCGCCCGACTCCAAGGCGCGTCGGACGGCCCGCAGTGAAAGGTTGTGCATGCCGTTGTCGGCCGACAGACGAGCGACCTCTAGGGCGCGACTCATTTGCTCGACGGTCGGCGCGGCCTTCTTGCCGGCCTTAGTCTTCGCCTCTTCCTGTTCTTGCGCGCGAACTTGGCCGGCCGCGACAACCATCAAGCCGAGGAAGAACGTCACAACAAGCGAGAAAATTCGATGACGAGATGGCAGCCACATGTTTGCGACTCCTTAATTTTTTGGAAGGACGGAGATATCCACTTGTCCGTTAAGTGTTAAAGATCAAGTCCAGCATGTTGGACCATTTCTCTTCCGCCTCTTGCTTATTTCCGCGGGTAAGTTCCACATGCCCCCACTCGCGCAGCAGGGCCAACGCCCAGCTTGCGTCCGTCTGTCGTTCAGCGGCGGCTAAGGCATGGTCGGCGAGCGCCTCGCCCAGCTTCCGAACATCTTCGTCATCATCCTGCAAAGCTTCGCGAGCCACGACCCAAATCGGCAGGCGATGGACGGCTTCGGAACGCTGCTGTTTAGTGGGCTGCTTGCCCATTTCTATTTTCACCAACGGATGAGCCGCGACGAATTCGGCAAGACGTTTCAGTGCGAGCAGGCGATGTTCCTTGTTCTTGACGGTCTGGGAGACCAAGAAGCTGGAAACCAGCAGTGAAACGTCGTCTTGATGCTCTGACAACAGGCCGCGGATGTCCTGGCCAACCTTCGCCACCGCATCCTTCCCAGCGGCCGATTCGGCGGTCGCCTCCAGGGCGGCTTGGAATTCGCTGCGGATGGTCGCGTCGGATACCGCCCGCGGTTCGACGGACAGCATCAGGCCGACCGCCTCGCCCGCCTGTTTCGCGTCGGGTTTAATCCAGTCATGCAGGGCGGTCGCCAAGGCATCGGGAGTGACCGCCGCTTCCGCCTGCCGCAGCCCTTCTTGAAGCTGGCGAGTCAAATAGTCCGAACCGCCGTACCAGCGCTTTGCCTTTTCTATCTTGTCGGCATCGTTCATCGCGGCTTTGTACATCCGCACGGCATCCAAGGGGAAGCCGATTTTGACCAACACCGGGCCGGCCCCGATGATGTTTTGCAATTCCTGGTACTCGCCGTAGCCGGGATTGCCGCGTCCATAAACGCTGTAATCCTTGCCTTCCATGAAATCCCGCACCAACTTGCGGGCGTCTTGCCTGCGGCCTTGTCGCGCATACATCTCCACCAGGCGCCGAGCCGCACTGAAGCCGAATCCATTGTTGCTCGCCAACAGTTCCGGACGAACTCCTTCCAACAATTCGACCGCCAGTGTTTGCAGTTCGTCAATTCCCTCGAATTCCTGGCTCAGCATCCAGCGAGTTTGTAGTGGCATCGGCGCGGCAGGTGAAGCAAGCAGCGTGTGAACCCGGTCCGCGGCCTGTTTCCCATGTCCTTCGCGGGCGTCAAGCGCCGCGAGCAGTGCTTGACCACCCAGCCAACGGGGCTTGCGTTCCAGCTTTTCCAAGATCTCTTTTGAAAGAGACTGGGTCTTGTCGTGTTGTCGCGCGGCGGCAATGATTCGCGTGCCGACGCCATTGGCGACTCCCTCACCGCCGTACGACATAATTCGCTGCATCCCGGCCCAAGGGTTGTTGTCGATCGCGGTGTCCTCGGTGATCAACACCTGGTGAGCGTAGGCAAACATCTTCGGCGATTGCCATACGTCCTCGCGATAAACGGTTCCCAGTAAATCCAGCCGTTGCTTGGGGAAGGCTTCCCAGGCTTGGTGAAACAATTGAAAGCCGGCCTCGCGGTGCTTTTGGTCGTCCATTAGGTAGCGATACATATTGGAGACCGCATTATATTGGCCGAATCGACTTAGATCCGTCTTACTCAGCACCGCCATCAGTTCGTCGACGCGGTCGGCCCGCTGAAAGAAGCGGACAACCCGGTACCCTTGGCTGCCCACCGTCTGGGGACTTTTGCGTAGAGCATTGAGATATTCGGTGGCGGCCTTATCCTGGTCGCCGGCCGCCTCAAGCTGCTGCGCCTTGTCGAAATGGGCTTGCGCTTCTTTGGCCGATTTGGCATCGGTCGCGCGACTAAAGAAATCGAACAGCCGAGGTGCCTCCTGGGCGGAAACGCGATGGTTCGCCAAAAGCGCGGCCAGCAACATCGAACACAAGACCGTGACACGGGGCAAAATCGCGGGATGGCAAGACATAGATCAAATCTCTTGAAAGAAGAGTGGGTCTAATCGCGGCAATTCGCTGAGCAGGGCACAAGCCACGAATGAGGCCGCACCACAAACTAGTACGAATATAAAGACAATATGTCTTAAATGCAAGACTTCGCCCCTGGGGCCGCTTGCCGCAAGCGATCTGTTTCCGCGTATCGCCACGGGCAACGCTCAGCGAGCGAGACCTACAGCTTGCCGAAGGGCCGCCGGCGCGCTTAAGATGGCCGCATCCATGGAACGCGACGTTGAAACTTCGATGCCCCGGTCGTCAGACGACGAACGATTTGCGTTCGGCAAGAACTGGAAGCGGTTCCTGGCCACGGTCGACGAGGAGCGAATCGATGCCGCGCGGCGCTCGTTGTTGGCTCTGCTGCCTGGCGACGATCTACACGAGCAGCGGTTTCTGGACGCGGGCAGTGGCAGCGGCCTGTTCAGTTTGGCCGCCAACCGTCTGGGTGCCCAGGTCACCTCATTCGACTTTGATGCGGAAAGCGTGGCCTGTACGCGGGAGATGAAGCAGCGATTTGGCAGCGACCCGTCAAACTGGGAAATCCACGCCGGTTCGCTACTCGATCGCGACTTCATGAGAACGCTAGGTACGTTCGACGTGGTCTACTGTTGGGGTGTGGCGCACCACACCGGCAGCATGTGGACCGCAATCGAGAATCTCGTGCCGTTGGTAACTCCCGGGGGAAAGATCGTTCTGGCGATCTATAACGACCAACTGTACGTTTCGCGCATCTGGAGCGGCATCAAGCGGATCTACCAATGGCTGCCGCGAATGGTTCGTCCCTTGTTCGCGGGCGCGGTGGGCGGCGTGTTATTCCTGAAGCGGCTGGTGGTCACTTTGCTGGCATGTTGGTTGCGACTGGTGACGCTTCGAAACCCGTTCGCTCCGTTCGCCCATTGGTTTCGCGAATCGCAGTCACGCGGGATGCACGGTTGGTACGACTTGGTCGATTGGGTCGGCGGCTGGCCATTCGAAGTCGCCCGCCCCGAACAGATCTTCCGTTTCCTGCGAGACCGCGGATTTACGTTGTTGGAACTTTCAACGTCGATCGGTCACGGCTGCAACGAGTTTGTGTTTGTGCGAACGACCGGCCAACCGGGCTAGGAAGTCGAGGAACAGGAGCCCGTCCCGACGAGCTACGCTGGAAATGCTGGCAAACAATGGAGTGTTTTCACCGGTGACAGCACATCCTCGGCAGACGGTGCTGAAATTTTGCCCCGTTCACTTGCCAAGCGGTACCTACCCGAGATAGTTTTTCAATCCTATAATGAAACGATCCCGCCACTTGTGGCGGGATTTTCGTTTTTAGTCGTTTTCGAGGCAGGCGGGCGAAGACGAATTTGGAGACAAGGATGGATAATTTAACGACAGCGACCACTTCCGTCGACCAGAAAAATCAGGGCATCGCGACCGAACGCGTGTTGGTGCTCGATTTTGGCTCGCAGTACTCGCAGCTTATTGCACGGCGCGTTCGCGAACAGAATGTGTACTGCGAGATCGTGCGGCACAGCATAACCGCCGAACAGATCCGCCGGCATAACCCGCGCGGGATTATTCTTTCCGGCGGACCTTCCAGCGTTTACGAATCCGCCGCGCCCAAATGCCGCGACGAGATCTTCCATTTGGACATTCCGGTTTTGGGCATCTGCTACGGGATGCAACTGGCTTGTGAAGCGCTTGGAGGCAAGGTCGCCAGCACCAGCACGCGCGAATACGGCCGCGCGCAATGCCACGTCACGTCAGAAGACGAACTGTTCGCCGGCATTCCCGAACAGACGCAAGTTTGGATGAGCCACGGTGACCAAGTTTCGCAAGTGTCCGACGAATTCGTGCCGCTGGCGCGAACCGAGACTTGTCCCATCGCCGCGGTGCGTCATCGCACGCTGCCGGTTTACGGCCTGCAATTCCATCCGGAAGTAACGCACACTCCGCTGGGCGGCTCGCTGCTGCACAACTTTTTGACCTCGGTCTGCCAATGCACCGGCACTTGGCATCTGGGCGACTTTGCCAAGGAAACGATTGCCAACATTCGAGAACGGGTCGGCACGCGGCGCGTGATCTGCGGGTTATCGGGCGGCGTCGATTCTTCGGTGACCGCGGCGTTGTTGTACAAGGCGATCGGCAGCCAGTTGTCGTGCATCCTGGTCGATAACGGATTGCTGCGCAAGGCCGAGCAAGATTCGGTCATCGCCGAATTTTCAAATCACTTTCAGGCCGACTTGCACGTGGTCGAAGCGGAAGATCGATTCCTCGCGGCGCTGGATGGCATTACCGAACCTCAGGAAAAGCGGCGTCGAATCGGCCATGCGTTTATTGAATGCTTTAAGCAAGAGGCCGAAGGGATCGCGAATGCCGAGTTCCTGGCGCAGGGCACCCTTTATCCCGACGTGATTGAAAGCGGAGCCGCGCCCGACGGTCCGGCCGCGACCATCAAGCTGCATCACAACGTCGGCGGCCTGCCCGACGAACTGGGATTTCAATTGATCGAGCCGCTGCGGGATCTATTCAAGGACGAAGTGCGGCGTTTGGGTTTGGAATTGGGACTGCCGGAAGACCTGGTATGGCGGCACCCATTCCCGGGCCCCGGATTGGCGGTGCGCTGCCTGGGCGAAGTCACGCGCGAAAAGCTGGACGTGCTGCGCGAGGCGGATGCGATCGTCGTCGACGAAATCAAGGCGGCAGGACTTTATCGTCAAACGGCGCAGGCTTTCGCCGTGTTGCTGCCGGTGCAAAGCGTCGGCGTGATGGGAGACGCCCGCACCTACGACAACGCGGTCGCCATTCGCTGTGTCGACACCACCGATTTCATGACCGCCGACTGGACGCATCTGCCCTACGAATTGCTGGCCCATATGTCGACGCGCATTATCAATGAAGTGAAGGGCGTCAATCGCGTCACTTATGACATCAGCAGTAAGCCGCCGGCGACCATCGAGTGGGAATGAGGCGCGGCGCTTCAACACCCCTTTTGTCCAACGGCCATCTTCATCGTAGTCTGGAGCGATGCCACACTCCCCGGCTCGATCCGCGCCAGAATCCGTAAAACGTCGGTCATGAACAACAGGACAACGCGGCGAAGCGCAGGATGCCATCAATCGCGGCAGCAGTCGAATGTGGAGATTCTCATGCGGGCTCTCCACCGGAACCGAAATCTCGTTGTCGAGACCATGGACGGCCTGGCGGATTTTCTATTTTGGCAAAAGAGCCGGCGGCGCTTTCGTTTGAAATCTGTCGCCTACTTGCACGAGGATGCGATTTTTGCTTGAACGACCTGAGACCAAAGGTAGTTGTCCATTGCATGCGCATGGCATGGCTGAGGAGGGCGATTGGGTGGATCGTCCGGGAGTTCGCTAGGCGTCGGCAGCCAAGATGATTCGATCGAGGAGTTGTTCGAATTGGGCGGGGGCTCGCCGCTGGGCAGTTTTGGGCCCAGTGATTTCACTTGCTCGGCGAAGCAACTTTGACCGGCCAACAGCCACCGGTTTGCTTCGGCAATCACTTTCTCAAGAGTGAATTCATCAAGCTG
>JAJDEH010000192.1 GCA_029259935.1 Planctomycetota bacterium | reverse complement strand
CCGGCGACATTTTGGTTGCCGATTCGTACTACTGCACCTACTGGCTGCTCGGTGCCTGCCGAGCGCGCGGCGTGCAAGTGGTGATGAAAAACCACCATAAGCGTGACGATCATCCCCGTGACGCGCGACGGCTCAACCAACACGAACGCCTAGTTGTTTGGAAGCGACCGCAACGTCCCCAGTGGATGAGCGGCGAAGAGTATTCCGAAGCGACCAAAGGGGACATTCTACTTTTTTTGATTTCGCACAAGGGCGACCTCTGGGACATCGAGACGACCTCCGAACGTGCGTTAGAGGCGATTCCGTGACTTCGTTTTTTGGCCATCACCGGCGGAATTGCGATTCGGCCTGCTTTGACTGCAACCAAGGCACCGTTTTGACTGCAACCAAGGCACCGTGGTATTCTTATATACGCAGCAGTAATTACGGAGACTTCAGCAATGTCAGTAACCAAAGAGCAACTGGACAGCTTTCATCGCTTCGCCTCGGAGAGGCTCGATAACGGTGACGTGTCTTGGCAAGAGTTGTTCCAACTTTGGCAACTCGAGAATCCCACCGATGAAGAACGGGCCGAGGTTAACGCCATCATCCGGCAAGGTGACGAGGACATTGCTGCCGGCCGCGGGCGACCGGCCGACGAAGTAAATAACGAGCTGCGTCGGAAATACGATCTATCCGCTGAATGAAATTCAAGTTAATTCTTCTCCCGCACGCTGACCGTCCGCGACAAGAATTGATGGATGAGACGATCATCTAGTCGTCATTCCCGCGCAGGCGGGAATCCAATGCGGTCTTCGCGGCCACGGCATTTGCATCGGATCACCGCAAGCCTGCCCGCCGTTCCTGGATTCCCGCCTGCGCGGGAATGACGGACGGAACGGCGACAGTGACGAAGTGCGGACCACGGTTTTCGTTCCTTTTCTTGAGACCGGATGAACAAGATGGACGGGATAAGCATGCACCAGGAACCGGATATCTTGTCAATCCTGTTCATCATGTCGCTAAACCCAATGTGGTGTTCGCAGCCACGTCAATTGCATCGGACCGCCGCAAGCCTTCCCGCCGCTCCTGGATTCCCGCCTGCGCGGGAATGACGGACGGAACGGCGACAGTGACGAAGTGCGGACCACGGTTTTCGTTCCTTTTCTTGAGACAGGATGAACAAGATGGACGGGATAAGCATGCACCAGGAACCGGATATCTTGTCAATCCTGTTCATCATGTCGCTAAACCCAATGTGGTGTTCGCAGCCACGTCAATTGCATCGGACCGCCGCAAGTCTTCCCGTCGCTCCTGGGTTCCCGCCTGCGCGGGAATTACGGACGGCACCGCGAGAGAGACGAAGTGCTGACCACGGCTTTCATTCCTTTTCTTGAGACAGGATGGACAGGATGGACGGGATAAGCACACACCAGGATCCGAATATCTTGTCAATCCTGTTCATCATGTCGCTAAACCCAAAGCGGCCTTCGCCGCCACGGCAATTGCGCTCCTGGGTTCCCGCCTGCGCGGGAATGACGGGGGACACCGCGAGAGAGGGTCGAAAAGGGCGACGCGAGCCTTCTCATGAGGAACGAACGAGATGACTTTCACCGTCGTTTGTATGTTACAGGTTTCGAGTTGCCCCGCTTGGCGAAATTGGTGGCAACCCGAACCGTGACGTTGCGCGCAGAAGGGCTATCCGCAAACTATGTTTTAGATGTTTCGATTCTTCTGCTCAGCGGGCGACGACATGCGGGATTGTTTGGAAATTAACGATATTGGCGGCCTCGACCGCTATCGCGCCGTTTGGCGGGATCTGCTGGCAGTGACGCCCGCGGCGACGTTCTTTCAATCGCTCGACTGGCTCGAAGTCTATTGGCGGCATTTCGGTCGCGACAAGACTCTGCGCGTGTTACTGGTTGGCGACCGCGATCGGCCGACCGGTATCTTGCCGCTGGTGGTTCATCAAGAGCGGCGGAAGGTCGGCATGGTCCGCGTGTTGTCCTATCCATTGGACGATTGGGGTTCCTTTTATGGCCCCATCGGAGCGAATCCCGTCGAGACGTTAATCGCGGGCCTGACCCACGTGAAACAGACCGAGCAACATTGGGACTTGCTTGATCTTCGCTGGAACCCCGACAAGGACCAAGACGCCGGAGAGACCTGGGACGTGATGCGTTTGTTCGACCTGAACCCGCGTTGCACCATGCGGTCCGAGACCGCCGTGATCGATCTCTCCGGCACGTGGGAGGAGTATCTTGGGCAGCGAACGAGCAAATGGCGGAATAACTTTCGGCGGTGGAAGAAACGGCTGCTCGAGGCGGGCGATGTCGAGCATATTCGCCATCGTCCGACCGGTATCCAAAGCGACGACATCCAAAGCGACGACACCGACCCTCGCTGGGACTTGTATGAGCATTGCGAGCGGTTGGCGGCGATTAGTTGGCAGGGCGCCTCGACCGATGGGACTACTCTGTCGCACGACAAAATTCGTGGCTTCCTCCGCGACGCTCATGAAGTCGCCGCCCGAGCCGGCTGTTTGGATATGAATTTGCTGAGCGTCGCGGGACAATTCGTCGCGTTCGCTTACAACTATGTCTATGAAGGGAATGTCTTCGGCTTACGCATTGGATTCGATCCTGCCGCCGCCAAGATCAGTCCGGGCAACATGATCTACGCTTACGCCATTGAAGACAGCTTCCGGCGTGGTGACGAAGTTTACGATTTGGGGCCCGGATCGCTGAGCTGCAAACGATACTGGCAATCCAGCATCGAGCCGATTGTGCAGTACACCCACTATCGACCTGGCGCGATTCGCGCTCAGTTGATGAAATGGAAGGGGCATTTCGACGACTGGCGGATTGCTCTCGCCGAACCGAAGCCGACTCCCGTGAAAGCAAAGTAATGCCTGGTACAACCATTCCCTACCACGGGGCGAAAACGGCGGCGGATGACGATTCGAAATCGTCGACGGCGGACGCTCTTCAAGGGGCACCCTCTGAACTGAGCTTGCAAGTTGTTCCGTCCCAGGTGATGAAACTGCTGACGGCGATCGTGCTGCTCTTGATAATCTTGAGTACGATCGCGCACACGTTTTTGGGAGCCGTGCCCGAGAATGAACACCGAGCCGTGCGCGAAGTCGCGATGCGATTCGACATGGATCGCGAGAATACCATCCCGGCCTGGTTCAGTTCCATGTTGCTCGTTGGGTGCGGATTGCTCTTGGCGCGAATTGGGCTACACTACCGCCAAAGCCGTCAACCGTTCGCTTGCCATTGGCTGGTTCTTGCAGCGGTCTTCATCTATTTGTCGATCGACGAAAGCACGGCATTGCATGAAATTCTGATCGTTCCGCTCCGTCGCCGATTTAACGCCGGCGGCATCCTTTATTTCAGTTGGGTGATTGTCGCCTTGCCGCTGGTGACGGTGATGCTCCTTGCGTATCTTCGGTTCCTACGAAGCTTGGCACCGCGCACGAGATGGCTGTTTGTTCTGGCGGGAGGCCTCTATGTCGGCGGCGCGCTGGGCATGGAACTGATTGGCGGACTGTTGGCGGAGCACACAGGTTTCTACACAGCTCGCTATACGCTGGTGATGACCATCGAAGAGTCGTTGGAAATGCTTGGGGCGTCTCTGTTTCTATGTGCCCTGATTGACTTCGTCGGCAAGGTTCCAGGTATCAATAGCCGACCATCTACTTGGCTGACGGAGTGACGTTCGCCGAGTGGGCTGGCGCGATTCCGAGTACGTCGCGAGTTGCCGCTTGACGGATCCATCGACAGTGCTTATATATAACCAAATGGTTATATGTAGTAGCAACGACTTGGACCGAACCTTTCACGCTCTTTCCGATCCCACTCGACGCGCGATTCTTTCGCGTCTCGTGGATGGCGAGGCGAATGCGGGCGAGCTTGGATCGCCTTTCAATATTTCGCAACCGGCGGTTTCCAAACACTTGCGAGTGCTGCAGTCCGCCGGTCTCGTTACGAGCCAGAAAGACGGACGACATCAACGTTTCTGTTTGGTGGCCGGTCCGATGCGAGACGCACTTCAATGGCTTGTTCGCTATCGGGCTTTTTGGGAAGGGCAACTGGACGCCCTGGGCCAGTTTCTTGGCGAACTGAAAGAAAGGGAAAATGAGACGTGAGTTATTCCGATCCGCAAGACGGAGACAGTCCGCGATTAGAGATCCGCCGTCTCTATCCAGTTCGGCGAGAAGCCGTCTTTCAAGCTTGGACCGATCCGCAATTTATGGCTCAATGGTTCGCGCCCGGCGATGCGTTTTCCACGGCGGAGGTCGAAATGGATGTTCGAGTCGACGGCAAGTTTCGCATCGGGATCCAGCCGCCCCCTGGGGGCCCGACCGGCGACGATCCGTTTTATGTGCGCGGAGTTTACCAAGAAGTGGTCGCGCCCGAGCGGCTTGTGTTCACTTGGGCTTGGGAGTGGCCCGGTCCGCGCGGCGAGGAGACCCTCGTTACCGTGGAGTTATTCGAAGTCGGCGATCAAACCGAACTAGTGCTTACTCATGAGCGATTTCCTGATCAACAGCAACGCGAAGAACACACGGGCGGCTGGAATGCCATGCTCGATCGTTTGAATCAGGCCCTGTAGTCCACCAAGAGGCACTCGATGAAGCATCCACTGATCAGAAGCTTGCTTGCGATTCTCGTGGCGACGGTCGCGTCGGTCGGTTGGGGCATGGTCTTCTGGGGAGTCCTGGCGGATCCCCTCGGCATGTTTCACGCGATCCCCAACGCTGCGGCGGTTACCGAACTTCTAGAACATAACGAAACACCGACGGGAACCTACTTTTTCCCTTGGCCGCGCAACACACAAGAGTCATTCGAAGCTTTTACGCGACAGCACGAACAAGGGCCGTTTTATAAATTGAGCTACATCCGCGAAGGCGTCGACCCGAACAGTCCGCGAAAGCTGACGATTGGCTGTCTGCAATATGCGTCCGTGGCAGCCATGGCCGTCGCAATGCTATGGATCATCCGATCGCCCTCCTTTCCTAGACGCGCGAGCGCCGTGTTTTTGGGCGGCATGATGGGCACGAATCTGATTTCGCTTGGTGATCCCGTTTGGTTTCACCTGCCGTGGGATTACGCATTGGGCAGCTTACTGTATGAGACCGTCGCCTGGCTGCTGGTGGCAACAGTGACGGCGTGCTTCATTCATCGCCCTCGCGCAACGTAGTTGCTCGACGGTCCGACGTTATTTCAACCGTTCGAGTTATGGTTCGTAGGCTTCCGAGAACGGATTACGTCCCTTGGGCATCCATTTGCAGAGGCCGACTCCCAAAAAGTACAGCACGGTCAACGGCATGGCCATCAGCAACATGCTGATCGGGTCGGCGGGCGTCAGTAACATCGAAATGACGAAGATTACGAGAATCGCGATTCGCCATTTTTCCAAATACACCTGGACCGAGAAGATTCCGATCCGGTTCATAAACAGCATCACCAGCGGCAACTGAAACGCAATGCCGAATCCCAGCGGCAAAAACAGCACAAAGCTCAGCCACTCGCTGATTCGCGGATCTGGGTCGATATCCATCAGCTTGTTAAAGCTGAACAGAAAATCAAGAACCGGCTCGAACACAAAGAAGAACGCCAGCCCGGTCCCACAAAGAAACAGGATCAAGCTGAACGGCAAATAGATGTAAACGTACGACTTTTCGTGCGGGTAAAGCCCGGCGGCCACGAAGTGCCAAACCTGCCAAAAGATCCACGGGCTGGTAATAACAAAGCCAGTGATCAAGGCGGCTTTCAACCAAATCATGAAGGCTTCCTGAGCGTTGAGGGTTTGCACGCGGATGTCGTTTCGCTTCCAGCTTTCTACTTCCAGGACCAGTCGTTGGGGCGGATTGAGCACATCCGGCATCGCCGAGGCGATGAGCAGCTTGTTGAGCCGTCGCAACTCGTCCGGTTCGATGTCACTTTCTCCATCCGCCGCCGGCTTGGCTTTCTCTTTAAGCGCAATGACGGTATCAATCGCCGACTTCGCAAAGACATCTTGGCCGGCGAACAACGCCTTCAGCCAGTCGACCGGATTCGAACTCCCGGACGATGAGTGGACAATTCCGTCGACGCTCAAAAATTCGGTCGAGTTGGGGATTTCGGGTTTCTCGGCTAGTTCATTCAGTATGCTCAGCACCATCGTTATGTCGGAGTTGCTCGGTGAATCTTCGTCGGCGATGCGAACTACTGCCCGCTGTTGATCACGGGTGAGCAGGCGCCACAGCAATCCGGCCGGCTGCTTCTGATCGTCTTCCCCCTGCTTCAACCTCTGGCACAACCGGGAATACTCTCTTTCCTGATCTTCGTTGTAGTCAACCTCTTGCCGAACGTCTTTTGCCCGAATGTCGTTGCTGACATATCGGTGCGGTATGTAATCGAGATCGCCAAACTGTTCGGGACTGGCTTTCTTCAAGGCTCGGAGATACTCTTCCGCATCGAGAAACAACTCCGTGGGCACAAGATCTTTTTCTCGGATCAGCGCCAATTCCTCAGGAGATGGAATTGTTTGTCCTGTATCGACGAAATGCTTGAGCAAATCGGTTTCTGCTTTGTCCAAATAGTAAGTGTCCAGCGCTTTTTTCAGCGGACCTTGGATGGCATCCACAACAAGGTGGGCGATTAGCAAGGCAATCACGGTTCCCCCAACCAGTCCCGCCATCGCCCGGAACAAACTGACGCGCAACTCTTCGAGATGCTCGCCAAAGCTCATCGTGGTTTCTTTAAACAGATCGTCGTTAGGTACTTGGGACATAATTCACATCTCCGCGCCGAGAAAGCGAGAATGAACACCGGGCCAACCGGAGCGGCAGGGGCCGCAAAATGGAGGTTGACTGGTACGACATGTGTTCGGTAGGTCGCCGAACAACGGCGTACGGGGGGAGGCTGCCGTACCAGTTTAAGAAACGTACGGGGGGAAGCTGCCGTACCAGGCCAAAAGCAAGCCGTGATTTAGACGCGACTCGACTTACCATAATAACACTGCTAAAACAACGAAGCAACCGCCGTAGCCTCCCCATGACCGCGCGGCTGCCGCGGCATTTCACGAGATTTGGGCATCTTTCGGCTCGCCCCGCCATTTGAAAACGACACGTTTTGAAACTAAAGGCCCGCCATGTACCCCTTGCGGTTCACGCCCGTCTTGCGACACCTGGTTTGGGGCGGCAGGCGGCTGGAGTCGGTCTTGGGAAAGACGCTCGGCGCGGGCGACGACTTTGCCGAGAGCTGGGAAGTCGTCGATCACGGCGAGGAACAAAGCATCGTCGAGTTTGGTTCGTTGGCGGGTCGCGGCTTGGGTCAGTTGGTGGCCAGCCACGGCGAGCAACTGTTCGGTCGACACCATCCTCAAAGCCAGTTTCCGCTACTGTTCAAGTTTCTTGACTGTCACCGCAATCTGTCGGTGCAAGTCCATCCCGATGACGGGCAAGCCGCCAAGCTGGACCCGCCCGACCTGGGCAAGACGGAAGCTTGGGTCGTGCTGCACACGGAGCCGGGGAGCAAAATTTACGCCGGCTTGAAGAACGGCGTGGATCGTGCCGTACTCAGCCAAGCCGTTGAGGCCGGCGAGACGGAGTCGTGCCTGCACAGTTTCGAGCCGTTGATCGGCGATTGCATATTCATTCCCGCGCGAACGATTCACGCTCTGGGAGCCGGCCTGATGGTTGCGGAAATTCAGCAAGCCAGCAATACGACATTTCGCCTGTTCGATTGGAACCGCCTCGGTTCGGACGGCCAACCTCGCACACTGCACAAAGCACAGTCGCTCGACACAATCAACTTCGACGCCGGACCGGTAGGCACCGAGCCGCCACAAGCAACCGAGCGACCCGAAGTAAGCCGACTCGTGCAATGCGACAAGTTCGTGCTAGACCGCTGGCGAATCGATCGCGACGGCAAGCTCGGCGGCGACGACCGGTTTCACATGATCTCCGTCCTGCAAGGCGACATAACTCTGCCGAGCGACCCCGCACAACGCCCACTGTCTCGCGGACAAACCGTACTCCTGCCCGCGTCGATTGGCGAAACCATCTTCGCTTGCTCAAGCGAAACCGTTTTGCTGGACATGTATCTTCCCAGCTAAGTACGATGCGATTGGTGTGTGTTTGTTCGCTACACGAGGCGAACCCTTGACGTTGGTCGAGGGGTAACGATGCGGCGGTTTGCTCATGCGTATTTGAATAGACAAGTGCCGTGTGGTCTAAACTACCCCCCAGCTAACGCTGGAGGCTCGCCGGGATTTCTTTTCTTCCTTCAGCCTTCATCATTCCGTGTTCGATATTCGATATTCCGCCGCGCGCTTTCGACCCCCACTAACTCCCCCATGGCAAGGGGGAGAACCACGCGTCCTTAAACGTGATTGCGAAGAGCCAGTTCCTTGGGGTGCGGGTTGAGATACACTTGGTTACGAAGGTACGGCACGTCGAGGATCCGCACGTAGTGCCGCATGAGCGTCAACGGAACGA
>JAJDEH010000191.1 GCA_029259935.1 Planctomycetota bacterium | reverse complement strand
CCCGCGTCCGAGAGGCTTCCGGTTTCATTGAACTGGTCGGTGTGGAAGGCACCAAAGAAGTGTCCGGCCTCATGGGCGGCAATTCGGGCGACGCCACCGCCGACAAAATCGACTTTGCTCACCGAGGGATCGAGAGCAATCAGATTCAACGATCCCGGATGTGTATCCGAGTTGAGGCTGTCGAGCAGAATGACGGCCGTTTCCTCGGTATCGAAGTTGCCCACGTCAACGGATTGGGCGAGGCCGATCGTGCCCACGCCGAATTCCGCTATCGTTCCGCCGATGATCAGCCGCGAAACGTTCGCCTGGCCAAACGGATCGGCATGGTCGCGACTGTTGAGAATCTCGATGTCAAACTCGCCGGCGATACCTGTGGCGTCGTAATCGCCGTTGTTGCCGAATGTTCGCAGATCGGTCGAAAGGCTTTTCTCGACATTGGCGATGATGGCGTCGATCAGCGCGTTTTCATCACCCGCGGTAAAGCCCCACCCGTCTAAGGAGCTGGAGAGTGGTGATAGGGTTACCGTGCCTTGCTTGTTTTTGAAGATCGACTTATCGACCGTGGCACCGTCGAAATCCAGGAACAGAATTTGGTGGGTGCCGACGGCTTCTTGTTCAAGCACGGGGCGGAAGACGTCCAAATCCAACGCATAGTCGCCGGTGCCGTTGGAAACGCCTACATAGTAGGTTCCCGTCGTGCTGATGACCCTCCCCAACGACGCGTTCCCTCCACCGGGAAGCGGCGACTTCGATGAAAAGTCTTCCGTCGCGTCTTTGCCGCTTCCGATCAGTTCCGCTCCACTGGCATCTCGTAACGTCAGGTGAGTGGCACCACCGGCGACGTTGGCGCCGAGAATATCACCGGCGTTCAGTTGCACTTCGTAGAAGTCAATATCGCTTGATTCCAGGCTGATCGTGATGTTGTAGTCACCAGTTGTCCCGACACCCTTGCCAAAACCGGGGTTCGACCCAAAGACCGGAAAATCAACTCCGTCTGACTGCACCATAACGAAATAGTCGCCGTTTGTCGGGGCAGTGAAGGCCAGATCGCTGTCCGTGTCGGTCGCGTTGGAATTGTCACTGCCGACAATTCTTCTACCCCTGTTGGAGTACACGGCAATTCTCGAATCGAGATCGCTGCCGATCGACTGCGTATCGACGCTGATATTGATCATCTGGCCCGCCTGGACGCCGCGAACCGCGTAAAAATCAAGGTCTCCAGTGGTTGTGCCGTATATACCGTCGCCAATCGTCCCCGAGGCACCGACCGCCTCGCCGACAGACAAGCCTGTTTCGTTCGCCACAAAGACAGACCCATCTTCTTCGGCTTGGGTGATCGAGGTCTGTGCAATCGCGTCAAGCGATCCGCTGATGTCAAGCAAGCTGTGTTCCCCGGCATCGAATCCCAGCGGGACCGGCATGGCGGTAGAAATGTCATTGTTGGTCTGGTTCGGGTCGGTCGACTCCGTCTCGACGATCGGGACGTCTAAGCCGTTAACCGTGACCGTGACTATTTGGCTGGCGGTGCCATCGACCGAGGCGACCGTGAAGCTGTCGCTTGCTGAGTCGCCCGCTTGGAGATCTTGCACATTGCTCTTGTCGAGCGTGTAGGTCCACTCACCCGCTGCATTGATGCTGAACGTGCCATAGGTTCCAACCACATTCGATCGCGCCCATATGGCCGCTTCGCCCGGGTCGGGATCGGTAACGGTCAGGGTTCCGGTAACGGCTGCCGTGGAATCCTCGTCGGTCACACCCGTGGCCGTGCCGCTGATCGTTGCGTCGGTTCTACCGGTCGCGGTGCCGGTCGAAAGACCAAAGGCGATTGTGTTGAGCGTGTCCTCGGCGCCCGTGAAGAATTCATTCGGATTGTAGATGTCGATGCCGAAGCTGGTGTCCGCATCGTCCGCGGTACCAAAGATGCCGTCCGGACCGATTCCAAGCAAACCCTGGAGATCGCCGCCCACATCCTGAATGTTCTCCGTTTCGTTGCTAACGTCCGTGTGGTAGTTGCCAAAGAAGTGTCCAGCCTCGTGCGCCACGACGCTGCCGACGCCATGGCCGACCAGGTCAGCTTTGGTGACGGAAGGATCGAGGAGGAAAGAATTCAACGAGGCCGGATTGTTCGCGCTACCGCTGAGCACGTCGAGCGAAACGAAGGCTGTTTCGGCTGTATCGAAGTTGCCCACGTCAATGGACTGCGCGAGTCCGATCGCACCGATGCCGAAGTCAGCACCCTTTTTGCCGATGATCACCCTTGAGACGTTCGGTTGACCAAACGGATCGGCGTGATCGCGGCTGTTGAGGATTTCGATGTCGAATTGTCCCGCCGTACCCGTCGCCGCGAAATCGCCGTTGCTGCCAAGCGTGCGAATATCAGTCGATAACAGCTTTGTCACCGACGCGATGATTCCATCGATTACGGCATCTTCATCACTGGCATCAAGGCCCCAATCCGCCAAGGAACTGGCAAGCGGTGACAACGTTCCGATCCCGGGGGCTTCCTCCCGGAAGATCGACTTGTCAATCGTTTCGCCGTCGAAGTCCAGGAACAGAATTTGATGCGTGCCTTCGGCCGCCTGTTCAAGCACGGGGCGGAAGACGTCCAAATCCAACTGATAGTCGCCGAGGCCATTGGAAACGCCTACGAAGTACGTTCCTGCTGTGTCGATCACCCTCGCCAACGATGCATTTCCTCCGCCTGGAAGCGGCGATTTGAATGACACGAACTCCTTAACGTCAGTGCTGCTACCGACCAATTCCGACCCGCTGGCGTCGCGTAACGACAATTGCCCGGCACCGCCGTCCACATTGGCGCCGAGAATGTCTCCGGCGTTCAACTGCACTTCGTAGAAGTCAACGCCGTCAACGTCGTCAAGCGATCCTGTTATGTCCAACGAACTGGATTCGCCAGCGTCGAAGCCCAGCAGCACGGGGGTCGCCGTATCCAACGGGTCGACCGTCGCGCCAACCGTTCCGGTGGAGAGCCCGAAGGCGATTGGATTGAGAGTGTCCGCGGCACCGCCCACGAAGCGTTCTCGGGGCGCGTAATCGTCATGACCAAAGCGGAGATCGATATCGTCGGCAGAGCCGAAAACGAGATCCGGTCCAACGCCGACATTGTCGCGAAGAAGGCCTCCCCGATCCATGATATTGGGTGTGTCGTTGAAATTATCGGTGTGCCAGTTGCCGAACATGTGGCCAGCCTCATGGATAGCCGTGTTGCCGACGCCGGTACCGATCAGGTCAATTTTGGTGACGGAAGGATCGAGTGCAAATCGATTCAGCGAATCGACTCTGGTTTCAGGACCGGAGAAGAGGTCGAGCAAGATGACGACTGTTTCCTCCGTTACGAAGTTGCCAACGTCAATCGACTGCGAGATACCGAACAGATTGTTCAAGCCGAGTTCAGCTTGCGTTCCGCCAATGATCAGTCGTGAAACGTTGGGCTGTCCAAATGGATCGGCGTGGTCGCGACTGTTGAGAATTTCGATGTCAAATTCGCCTGCAGTCCCAGTCGCCGCGAAATCGCCATTGTTCCCCAATGCGCGGATATCCGTCGAAAGGCCTTCCTCGATTCTGGCCAGAATAGAGTCAATCGCCGCATCCTCGTCAGCAGCCGTTAAACCCCAGTTGTCGAGAAAGGCGGAAAACGGCGACAGCGTGGCCTCGTTTGGCGCTTCCGGGAAGGTGCCCGCTTCAACGACAGCCCCGTCGAAATCCACAAACAGAGTCTGGTGCGTGCCGACGGGTTGGTCTTCGAGAACCGGGCGGAATAATTCCAATTCGAGTGAATATTCGCCGACGCCGTTAGAAACTCCCACGTAGTAAGTTCCTGCCTCGCCGATCACCCGGGCCATCGTGGCATTACCTCCACTCGGAAGGGGCGAGTTCTCCGGGTTAGGCACGTCTTGGTTGCTGTTGATTAGCTCCAGGCCATTCGCGTCACGCAACGTCAGGCTACCGGCGCTGCCGGTGAGGTTAGCGCCGAGAATGTCACCGGGGTTCAACTGCACTTCGTAAAAGTCAACCGCAGCCGGATCCAAACTGATCGTGACATTGTAGGGACCGGTAACATTGGCCGGCCCTCTGCCGATCGTGCCGGCGGGGTGGAACGGTTTACCTGATTCACTGGCCGTCACAAAGACAAAATAATCATCCGCCCTGTTCGCGGTGAACGACAGGAAGCTGTCGCGCCCGTCGGCATCGTCGTTCTGGGCCACCACCTGGGTGCCGCCTCTCGCCCGATACACGATCACAAGCGGATTGACCCCGCTGCCGATCGACTCGGCGTCCACGTCGACCACGATAGTCTGCCCCGCCGAGACGCCGCCTATTCTGTAGACGTCATAATCACCGGTTGAGGCGAAAGCACCATCACCGATGGTCGCCGAGGCCATCACGGTCTCGCCGGAAACGAGACCCGTGTCATTAAATGCATTGGTCGTGCCATCGGTTGTTTCCTGGTGCGTGATAATACGGGGCGAATCGACTGCAAGCGATCCCGTGATGGCCAACGAACTGTCTTCCCCGGCGTCGAAGCCCAAAGGAACCGGCATCGCCGTATCAATTGTGTCATTCGTAGCACTCGGGTCGGTCGACTCCGTCTCGACGATCGAGATGAAGGCAGTCGGAGAATAAGCCAGGGCATCCTGATTGATCGTTTCCACGGGCGTATCCAGAGTGAAAGCGGCCAGCAGGGTGCGGTTCTCGAGCGCTTCGATGCGGGACGTAAAACCCCGCCGCTTTCTCATGGATCGGTCGCGGCCCGATTTCTTTTGCCGAAAAATACGCTTCACTTGGCCGAGTCCCGAATAACAAAACATTGAAAACCGATTCATGCTATTTCCTCACGTTGGCTTTGCTCAGCCGTACCTCTGACGCAGTGGCCGGCATGGCATTGGATCGTCGAATTCACCGTACTGATCTTGCCGAATCGAGCGAACGCTCATCGTCGCAAGACTTGAATGCTGAGAGGCCGATGCTCTGGAATTTGCATTCGGCTTGCATTCTAGGGCGTCACATCCATAAGTAAAATATATAATTCCTATGGAAATAATAGGTGGTGCCTATGTGACTGGGCCAGGATGCGCTGGGTCTATCGCTGGTTCACTTGGCAACACTTTCCTCTCAGATAGATACACGGAAAGGATCGCGGAAATCGGCACAAAAAATTTAAAGACAAGATTCGTCGTCGGCGCGCGGCGTGGTGTGTCCGCGCTGGTTGGCACGAAAACACGGGCTGCCGAGCCAATTGGCACATTCAACCCGTCAAAGAATTGGCGAGACGCGACGCCGTCGAACATCCTCTGGCCATTGCCACGATTGAGGGGATTGGCACCGCACGCCGTGCGGCCCCGCCTTCAAAGAGTCATGTCCTTCGGTCCAGAGACGCGCCGAGATGTGCCGGGGTCAATCCTTGGCAGCGACGTTGTCGTGATCGCTGTCGCGGAGCCGCAGAGCGATCGTCAAGAAAATAACCAACTGCACCAACATCCAAACCATGCAAACGGCACCACAGAAAATCACCGATACGAGAAAGAACAATGCTTGCCATTGCGCCTCGATCGACATGTCCTGCTGCTGAAAAATGAGAGCAAGGCAACGAATGTCGAACCATAATTCGTTCGCCCCGGCGACGAGCGCGAATGCCGACCCGACGAAGAAGAAGTTGCGCAGCGTTGAAACCTTGAGATTCCGAGACCTGACGCCTACCGCAATCAAGCCGATGGAAAACGCCAAGCGGAATGCAATCAGGGGGCCGCCCACGATCCACTGCGAGAAGTGAATCGCCTGCTTGGCGGCTGTCATTTCAGACGCCCAGTCAACGAGCGCCGCGGGCGGATGAAAATCATGGATTGGGAAGGAACTTCGCACCCGCTCGAGAACTGCCCAACTGCCAGCCATGAGCCCAAGAATTCCGAACAGAACGGCCCAATAGGCAGCACGTTTTCGCAACCGTGCTTGCTTCTCATCCCCTGGCTCAAGTCGCGACATATCGACGATTGTAACCGCCCTAATCCGCCGCGGGAACTGGCTAGTCCGCAGTGCCCAGACGCGATGTTACCCTACATATCACGTCCCGCCAAACAAACCACTTGTCATCGGCGTTGGGGCACCTACTTGGTCGTTGGGGCCTCGGTTTGATGGCGGTCTACGCCAAATAACGTGTCCTGACCCAGTCCTGATCCATTTTTGGCAGACGTCTCCACACGAGCTGTTGCAAGATCTGGCGCAACGAACTAAATGCTATTCGGGTCGGCCCCTAACAATCCGACGTGGATCCCGTTGGCTTGCAAGAACGAAGTGGCCTTTTGGTTGACTACCAACAAGACAATCAGCGAAATGCACGGCACCACCATCAAAAGCGCGCACAGAACTCCCACGCCGGCGTTCATTACTTCCTTGGCCAACAGGAAAACAGCCACCATGGCGAAAACGCCGGCAATCAATGAAAACCCGATGCCAGCGATTTGAATGATAAGCGGCTGTTGAGCGGTGGCGAAGGCCGCAATGTTGCCGACACCATTGGCCAGCAAAGCGGCCATCACCAGCCGTTGATAGGAAGCGGCACGACGAAGTGGTTCCCGCGATTTGCGGGCTTCGGATTCGGTTGGCTGGGGTGACTTATAGGGAGAATCGCTCATGAGTTGCCCTCTGCTTTAGTTTCTAAAGGTGGTTACCGTTCCCCTCGCAGGTATTGTAAATTCCTATGTGGCCGACTGCAAGTTGCGCCATCCAAGATGAATTCGGCGCTGATCGATGACCGCAAGCGAATGAACCGAATTGACGAGAACCAACCCATCTCGATCGATACGGTATGTGGAGGGCTGCTACGGTTTAGCTTGGTTGTCGCGTGTCGGTTGGCCGTTCTTCGTGCCGTTGGGCGAATAATAGGGTGCCAGCGCGTCGGGGGGGACGCCGGCAATTTCCGCCATGGTGAGGCCCCAATTCTTCAGTGTTTGGCGGACGACTCCGTTTTGCTTCCAGCGCCGCGCGCTGGCGTACAGCGGGCCAGGCAAATATGCCAGCGGCCAACGTCTCAACTTTCTCATCAGCATGACGTCTTCCATGAGCCCGACCGGTGGGAACTCGCCAATCTTCTCGAAGATCGAGCGGCGAAGAAAGATTCCTTGATCGCCGTACGCCATTCTGAGCACGCGGGCTCGCAAGTTGTTGCCCGTTTCGAGAACTCGATAGGCAATGCCTTCGGCCAGGATTCGGTGGCGGAACACACCGCCCGCGATTTTTGCGTTGGCCAAGGCGCGTCGAATCTGACGGACCGCCGCCGGAGCCAGCCAATTGTCGGCGTGCAGAAACAGCAACACATCGCCGGAGGCGGCCCGAGCACCCGCGTTTTGCTGATTCGCTCGTCCTCGTGGCGAGGTTAACAGTCGGCAGTTCAGACGTTCGGCAAGTGCCACCGTTCCATCGTGGCTGCCGCCGTCCACGACGATGACTTCGTCGGGCAGCGCCTCCCATGCGCGCTCGACGCAGCGGGCAATTCCTGCCACTTCATTGAACGCCGGAATGATGATGGAGATCTTCACTCTTTTTCAGGATAGGCTAAGCGGTCGCGCCCGACAACATGCTGGCGGCTTCGCTGGTGTTGCCCGCCCGCAAAGCCCGAAATCATGACCGGCGGATATACCAGCGAGTGATCGCCGACAACAAATCGATCGCCAAGACCAGCGCCGCACTCATCAATACGAACAACATCATTTCGTCGTAGAGGTCACGCGGGCGCGTTTCGATGTAAATCCAATAGCCGATCGACGAGATGCCCAGCATGCCCAAGACGGTCGCTTCGCGAATGCAAGTTTCCCAGCGGTAGAAGAAGTACAGCAGGAACTTCGCGAGACTGGCCGGGAACAGAGCGACGCAAGCGATCTGGGCACGCGAATGCCCTTGGGCCCGTAGTGTGCGAGGGATTTGAGGATCGACATTTTCGACGATTTCCGCTCCGAGTTTTCCCAAGATGCCGAAGTTGTGAATGGCCAACGCCAGGATTGCCGGCCAAGCGTTGGGGCCCAGCAGGGCGATGAACAGGAAAGCCAAGATGTATTCGGGCACCGACCGGACGGCGATCATCGTGCCGCGCGTGACAACGACCAACGACCACCAAGACCAGCGACGCAGCCATCCGGGAGGTTTGCCCGCCGGAAGAAACGGTTCTGGACAAGCGACGTTGCGCGACGCCGGCAGAATCAACGCGACCGAGAGAAGACCAGCCAGAAAAATGGCAGCCACGGAAATCGCGAGCGTGGTCGCGCATGCCTCCCCGCCGCCTTCCTGCCAGATGTCGCTGACCCATGCCCAGAGAATTCGCGCGTCGAACGGCCGATCGCGGAGCGGATAGGGATAGATGTCGCCGGCAAATCGCTGGACGTCTTCCCAGCGATTGGAAGAAAGCAACTCGCCCCATTCGACATCGGCCAGCCACCAAGCCAAGGGAATCAGCAACAACGCACCGAATAGGTTCCAACGCAATAGCCGGCTCACGGGACGGCGTTTCCACAGTCGGCGAATTTCATGCTGGCGATCGGTCATTGAACGAGCCTCCGCCGCATCATTCCGCTCCACCAATCGGCCACGACCACCAGAGCGATCAGCGCGTATAGGTACGTCCAAGTCTCTCGATAATGAAGATCGTCAAAGGCGGCTTTCAGGTAATAGCCCAAAGTCAAGATGCCAAAAAAGCCCATCACCGCACTCGAGCGCAGGCCGCATTCAAAGCGATAACAACCATATGCCAGCATGTCCGGCAGCGCACGTGGCAAGATGCCGTACAGGAAAACGCTTAGCGGTCTGGCTCCCAATCCTCGAGCCGCGATAGCCGCGTCGCGGGGCGATTCGTCGATCATTTCCGAAAAGACTTTGGCGAACACTCCGGTATACGGAATGGCGATCGCCAAGATCGCGGTCAGGTTGTTCGGGCCGACGACACACAAGAACAACACCGCCCACAATAACTCGTGGATCGAACGCAGCAAGGCGATGACGATGCGCGTCGTCCACATGATCACCGGCCCGCAGCTTCGTCGCGCTGCTCGCGATACGGGGTGTCCCGTGGGAACGGGATCGCCCTCCCACCAGAGCGAAGACGCTGGCAGCGCCAAGATCAGACCACCGACAAACGCCAAGCTGAGAGCACTAACGGCGAACGCCACGGTCTTCACAATCGCCTTGCCGACCTTCACTAGCAGAGGCCCGGTGCCGAGCGGCACTTCGGTTTCGTACTGGATCGCCGGAGCCGCCGCGGCCGCGAAAAAATCGCGCGCTGTTTGCAAGTTGGCCGCTCGCGGCACGAGATCGCGGACATCCAAGCCCAGGTGCCACACGCCCCACGCCGCCCCGGCGGCGATCAGCAAGAGCACGCGTGTGCGGGGTCCTAGCAGCAGTGCGATACGTTGCATGGTGTGGGAACCGTGGCCGTGTGCTAGCGCCGTCTAGACTGTGCTCGAGTTCGCCGCCGATGGCAGCAACTTTTCGTGGGGCAGTTGATACAGTTCTCGAAATGTCTGCTCGCTGAATTGATCCGACCGCTGGTCGAAGACGACGGATCCGCCCCTAAGTCCAATCAGTCGGGGGAAAAACTCGCGAGCCAATTCCAGATTGTGCAAGCTGACGCACAGGGTTAATCCTTGACCAGTCGCGACTTCCGTCAGCAGGCGTATCGTATCCCGCGCCCGGGCTGGATCAACACTGGAAACCGGTTCGTCGGCCAACATGGCTTGCGGTTGTTGAAATAGAGCCCGCGCGATGGCGACCCGTTGTTGTTCGCCGCCCGAAAGCCGGTCGGTGCGTTCGTACAACTTATCTTCAATGCCGACTTGTCCCAGCAACTTGTGAACTTCGACGATCTCCGATTGAGCGGGAAACAGCATCGAGCGCAAGCTACCGACAAGCGACTTGCGGCCCAGCCGTCCGGCCACAACGTTTTGAATGACTCGCAGATTGGGCACCAAGCCAAGCTGTTGCGGCACAAAGCCAATTCCAGCGCGAACGTTGCGCAATTGTCGCGAGTTCAAGTGCCGCAGCGCCTCTCCAAGCACTTGAACTTCCCCGGCCGTACACCGCACCATGCCATTCAAACAGCGCAGCAGCGTTGTCTTTCCCGCTCCGCTGGGCCCAACGAAAGCCACCATCTCTCCCGCCGTGACCTCCAAGCTGACTTGACGAATCGCATGGGTGGTGGGATAGCGAACCGAAACGTTATCTAGTTTGAAAGTACTCGGTTTGCTCATGAGCCCGACAAGGTTGCAGCCGTTTCAGGCTATCTAAGAAATCCCAATTCCCGGGCTACTTTCTCAATGCCGATGAAGTCTTCGTTTTTTGCCTCGATCAGCGCCTCACGAGGAAACGCGGCGAGCAGGGCGGGATCATCCATCTCGATCAGCGTTTGTTGCAGACGGTCGATGAAGCCCTCTCCAAACATCTCATTCAATTTGGGATGCGCGGTGAAATTATAATCCGCGTACTCGGGAGTGACCCAGATAATTCGGCAATCGTCGGCGTTGGTCTTTCCGTCCGCGACCCGTTTGTCGTAGACCAAGAAGTTCACCACGCCGGATTGAAGGCTGCCCGATTCGACCAGTTCAATCGTCTTGTCGTGGCTTCCGGAATAGATGGGCCGTGCCGCGAAGAAGTCCGCCGGTGCTTTTTCGGTATTTTGCCGGATAAAGTACTCGGGCATCAGTCGCCCCGACGTGGAAGACTCGGATCCAAATGTGAACGTGCAGTCAGCCAAGCCGGTTGGAAATTCGTCGGACCGCTTGAGGTCCGTACTCTTGTGGGCGATGAAGTACGACTTGAAGTTGGGGTCGGACTTGCCCTGCGCGATGGCTCGCGCGCCCGAAACGGCATGTCGTGCCTGGACGCCGGTCAATCCGCCAAACCATGCCAACTGGACGTCGCCGCTTCTAAATGTTTCGACCGACGCCTTGTAATCGCTCGACGGAACATATTCCACTTCGACCTGTAGCTTGTCGGCCAAATGCCTGGCGATCGCGTCGAACTTCTCTTTCAGTTCGGTCTTGTTCTGATCGGGAATCGCCGAGAATTTGAGAACGTACTCAGATTTGCCATTCACCGAAGACGTGGTTGCCGGATCACCTTCAACGAGGTCGCAACCGCACACGACGACAAGGGACAACATGAACAGAAGGAGTGCGGATCGCATTTGGTAGACGCCGTGAAAGATGTGATGTAGGACGAGCCTAGGTTACACTGCCCAGCAGCACTCGTGTAGGTGGAATGGCCGGCGGAAGAGGGCTCGAAGTCCCCAAAATGGCGGTCTCGGTGGAGGACCAATGGCCAATCTTGTCGGCTTTCCAGACCTCTGTTAGGTTGACAGGTTTCGCTCGACCCAAAATCGCCGCCTGTCGCTCGCATGTCCGATAGTACGCTGGATGCCGCCGATCCCGCAGCCGTGGAGTCCATCCGCATTCGGGGCGCTCGCGTCCACAATTTGAAGAACATCGACATCGATGTGCCTCGCGACCAGATGGTCGTGATCACGGGACCCAGCGGATCGGGAAAAAGCAGTCTGGCCTTCGACACCATCTACGCGGAAGGCCAGCGGCAGTACATCGAGAGTTTGTCGGTGTATGCCCGCCAATTTCTGAATCAGCTTGAGCGGCCGGATGTCGACTTGATTGAAGGCTTGCAGCCAACGATCTGTATCGATCAACGCCCGGGCGGCGGAAGTCCGCGCAGCACGGTCGCCACCGTCACCGAGATCTACGACTATCTGCGTTTGCTAATGGCTCGGCTCGGGCAGCCGAGTTGTTTTAAGTGCGGATCGCCAATTCGTCAGCAAACCCCGGAAGAAATCGAACAGCGGCTGATGGAGTTCCCCGAAGGCACCAAGATCATGCTGCTCGCGCCGATGGTCCGCGGCAAACGGGGCGAACACAAAGATGTGCTGGCCGACATTCGTAAGGCCGGCTTGGTGCGAGTTCGCATCGACGGCGAAATCCACGACCTGGAACATGTGCCCGACTTGGCACCGCGAAAAAATCATCATATCGAAGCGATTGTCGACCGGGTGATTATTCGTGCCGGTGTCGAGTCGCGGTTGGGCGAGTCGCTGCAGTTGGCGGTCGGCTATGGCGAGGGCTTGGTCATCGCGTGCTATCTGGAAAACGGAAAGCCCGCGGCGGCGAAAGGAAACTGGCACGACGAACTGTTCAGCACGCTGTACGCCTGTCCGAATTGCAATGTGAGTTTCGAGGAAGTGGAACCGAGGACTTTCAGCTTTAACAGCCCGTATGGCGCGTGTCCGGGGTGCGATGGGCTGGGGCATTTCGAGCAATTCGATCCTGAATTGGTGGTGCCCGATCATGATCTGTCGCTGGCGGGCGGCGCGATCGCGCCTTGGCGAAACAATCGTCGAGGAAAGAAGAGCAAGAACCAAGAAGCCTTTGACGAATTCGTCGCCAAACGCAAAATCGATGTGGATCGGCCCATTTCCGAGCTGTCAGAAAACGCGCTGAAGGATTTGCTATTCGGCAATGGCAAGGGGTTTCTCGGCTTGCTGAAGCTCTTGGAAAAGGAATTCGTGACGACCACCAACCAGGCGCGCATCGATGAACTGGCAGCACTGCGCGGTTCGACGACCTGTCAAGCGTGTGGCGGTTCAAGGCTACGCAAAGAAGCGACCTCCGTCCATTTGGGCGACCGAGCGATCCATGAAATCACGGGCCTGTCGGTTGCCGAAGCCAGGGTCTTTTTCTCGGGGCTCAAGTTTTCCGGTGCGCGGAAGTCGATCGCCAAGTCGCTAGTTACGGAAATTCGCAACCGGCTCGACTTCCTCAGCAACGTGGGGGTCGACTATCTCACACTCGGCCGCCCGGCCGACACACTTAGCGGCGGTGAGTTGCAACGGGTCCGCTTGGCGACTGGGCTGGGTTCGGGATTGGTGGGGGTGAGCTACATTCTGGACGAACCGACGATCGGCCTGCACCCGCGCGATAATCAACGGCTGATTGACGCTTTACGCGATTTGCAACGCCAAGGCAACTCAGTGCTGGTCGTGGAACACGACGAAGCAATGATGCGGCAAGCCGACCTGCTGATTGATATCGGTCCCGGCGCGGGCTCGCAAGGCGGACAAGTCGTGGCTCGTGGAACCGCCGCGGAGATTAGCAAGGACAGCAATTCGCTGACTGGCCGCTATTTGGCTCGCGACATGACGCACGAACCGCGCAAACGCCGCCGCGCCGCGAAGTCGCGGGCTATCCATCTCGAAGGGGCGGCCGCCAACAATCTGCAGGATGTTTCGGTCAGCTTTCCCCTCGGCACGTTCATCTGTGTGACGGGCGTTAGCGGCTCGGGGAAAAGCTCGCTTGTCAACGAGACGCTCGCGCCGGCTTTGATGCTGCGGCTTGGTTGCGTCGCGCCGAAGCCGGGCCGCCATACGAGCCTGCGTGGAGTCAGCCAGATCGACAAGGTCATTGAGATCGATCAAACGCCGATCGGCCGTACTCCGCGCAGTAACGCGGCGACCTACACCGGCGCATTTGACGAAATACGCAAAGTGTTCGCGGGCACGCGCCAAGCCAAACAACGTGGCTTTCGGGCGAACCGGTTCAGCTTTAATGTCAAGTCGGGCCGCTGCGAGGAATGCCAAGGACACGGCGTTAGGAAGATCGAAATGAGCTTCCTGCCCGATATATTCGTCACATGCAACGAATGCAATGGCGCTCGGTTCAATCGCCAGACGCTGGAGGTCCGATATCGGGGGCACTCGATCGCCGATGTGCTGAACCTGTCCATCGATGAGGCCGTGGCCTTCTTTGAGAATTTCTCGGCGATTCATCGACTCGTCCGCAGTTTGCAAGATGTGGGTCTGGGTTATCTTTCGCTGGGCCAGCCTTCGACGACCTTGTCGGGGGGCGAGGCGCAGCGGATCAAACTGGCCACTCAGCTTGCGCGCGTCGATTCGGGCAAGACGCTCTATCTGCTAGATGAACCGACAACCGGCTTGCACTTTGATGACGTCCAGCGGCTGTTGAATGTACTGAACCGGCTGGTCGACAAGGGCAACACGGTCATCGTGATTGAACACAATCTGGATGTGATTCATAGCGCCGATTGGATTATCGACATGGGGCCAGAAGGCGGCGCGGGCGGCGGCCAAGTGATCGCGACGGGTACGCCCGAGCAAGTCGCCGAGGTCAAAACAAGTCACACGGGAAAATATTTGAATTTTTGTCGCTGATCGCTCCGCGATCATGGCGTCTGCCGGGTCAGTACTCCTTCGTTTTGTTCGCGGAGCGAACAACGACTTTGAGCTACCAATCCATCACCGAGCCATCGTCTTCGTCGTATTCCGCCGGGCTCTTCCAATCGTGTCCGAGCTTGGCCCTGACCGCATCTTCGTCAAGTTCGATCCCTAGTCCCGGTGCGGTCGGGATTTCAATGTAGCCGTCCTTTACCGTGAAGGGCTGCTTTAAGTAGCCGTCTCCCAAGCTGACTTGTTCTTGGCACAGAAAGTTGGGAATGGCGGCGGCGAGTTGGATGCCGGCAGCCAACGAAATCGGACCTAGCGGGTTATGCGGAGCGATGGCCGCGTAATAGGCTTCCGCCATCCCGGCGATCAACCGCACTTCGGTGATGCCGCCCGCGTGGCACAGGTCGGGTTGCAAGATGCTCGCCGCGCCTTTCTCCAAGACTTCACGAAAACCCCATTTGGTGAAGATCCGCTCGCCGGTCGCGATCGGCAAGTGCGTGCCGCGGGCGATTTCGGCCATCACATCGACGTTTTGACAATTGACCGGCTCTTCCACGAACAGCGGCTGATAAGGCTCGAGCGCCTTGATCAGCAATTTGGCGGTCTGCGGGCTGATCGCGCCGTGAAAATCGATGGCCAGATCGGCGTCGTCCCCGGTGGCTTCGCGGAGCTGCGCGAAGTTTTCGGCGACGCCGTCGACGAATGCCTTGGACTCGATGATCCGTGCCGGCCGATTCTTGAAAACGCCGGTCTTGAAGGCCGTGAAACCGGCCGCTTTGCTCTGTCTGATTTCTTCCGGCGTTTTGGCGTGGGAATAGACGCGAACTCGCGAACGGGTCGGGCCGCCCAACAATTCATACACCGGCACGCCAAGCGCCTTGCCCTTAATGTCCCACAGGGCCATATCGATGCCGCTAATGGCGCTGGTCAGCACTGGTCCGCCACGATAAAAGGCATGCCGATACATGGCCTGCCAATGGTGCGCGACGGCCCGCGGATCCTGGCCAATCAAATAGGATTCCAGTTCCTTGACCGCCGCGGCGCACGTTTCGGCGCGTCCTTCGACAACCGGTTCGCCCCAACCGGTGATCCCCTCGTCGGTGTGAACCTTCAAAAACAACCAGCGAGGTTGAACGAGTAGCGTTTCGAGTTTTGTGATTTTCATAAAACGTGGAGTGATTCCGCTGGACGTAACTGTATGAAGCAAAGAGGCCGACAGGTCACGCTTGGCGATCGTAACCGATTGGTTGACAGTAATACTTTACTGCAATTGCGCCGGGCGGTCTTGGGCCACTTCCATCAGACGCTGCTTCAGATCGTTGCAGGCCTGGCTTAGCTTGGGAGATGTGGCCAGCGAATCCACTTTTGAATTGCCCGCCGTGGCCGAAGGGATGCGACGGCATTCGTGTCCATCGTGTTGAAAGGCGACATTCCGTCCGCTCTGTTTGGCGGCGTACAGGGCTTCGTCGGCCCGTTGCATGACGTCGGCGGGCGCTTCACCTTCCACCAACTTCGCGCACCCGCAGCTAACCGAAATGTTGAGCGCCTGATTGTCAAATTTGATATTGGCCGCATCGATCCGCCAGCGAATTTGTTCCAACGCTTCCGCGGGCGAGGTCGGGCTGGTTCCGGGGAACACGATCGCGAACTCGTCACCCCCGAATCGCGTCACGACATCTTCGCGGTGCGTCGATTCCGTCAAGATTCTTCCAACTCGTTTCAAAACCTCATCGCCGGCCAAATGGCCATACTGGTCGTTCAGGCCCTTGAAGTAATCGACATCGATCAGTCCGATCGAAAACGTCAAGCCTTTTTCGCGGCTGCTGGCGATCTGATTTCGCAGTTCGTCGTCCAATGCCCGGCGGTTCATTAGTTCCGTCAAGCCGTCGGTCCGCGCTTCGGTAAGGCTGTGAGCCACTTGTTCGGCCTGAGCTTGCAGCGTGGATTCGGCGTCGTCCAGACGGGCTTGCAGACTTTCGTTGGCGCTGATGATCTCGGACAGCAGGTTCACGGAATTCGCGTTTTCGTCCGGCTCGCTTTGTTGCCGCAGGTCGTCCAGCTTTGAGGAGACTTGGGTCACGAGTTCACGGTGCCGCGAAACGTCGCCCACGAGGTCATCCGCCCATTGCGACAAGCCGCCCAACATGCGAAGAGTCTGGCGGGCATCCAGCGAATCCGAAGGGTGGTCGACCCGAGATTGCCGGCCAACCCACCATCCGACCGCGATTCCGATCAACAGCAGCACCGCGCCGCTGACCGTTCCCATTATGAATTCGGCGCTTCCCATGGTTTCCACGTCATCAAATTGCTGCGAACCACCATGCATTGTTCGCCTTGGGCAAAGAATGTTCAAGCGTAGGTCGTGAGTTAATCGGGGCGAGTCGATTATTCCCGGATGGCCGACAGGTGTCCGAGGATAAGTGCGATTTTCGATTCGATTCATTCCGATTATGATGATCGCACGGAAAATCTGTCTCTCTGATCGAGGATGAAAGAACTGACTCCATGAGCCTCTCTTCCTTATACACGCCCGGCAAGGTCGGCTTGTCGTTTGAACTGTTTCCCCCCAAGACGGACGCCGGTGAACAGGCACTCTATCGCCACGTGGCGCAGCTAATGCAGTTCAGTCCGGATTTCATCACCTGCACCTATGGGGCGGGCGGTTCCACCCGAAATAAGACGTTGGGCATCGTCGAGCGGGTGAAGAAAGAATTCCAAATTCCGGTGGCTTCGCATCTGACCGTGGTTGAATCCACGGTGGACGACCTGCGGCAGTATTTGCGGGAAGCGGCGGCCCGCGACATCGACTACATCGTGGCCCTGCGCGGCGACCCCCCCAAGGGCGCGGACACCTTCCAGCAAACGGCGGGCGGACTCAAGTATGCCAACGAACTGGTGGAGTTGATCCGTGCGGAGTTCCCCGGTTTTGGCATCGCGGTTGCCGGCTATCCGGAAATCCATCAAGAGGCCGTCAGCCCGGAAGCCGACTTGGAAAACTTGAAACGAAAAGTCGACGCGGGCGCGGATGTGGTGGTGACTCAGTTGTTTTACAAAAATGGCGACTTTTTCCGATTTCAAGAGCGTTATGAGAAAGCGGGTATCTCCGTGCCACTCGTGCCCGGTGTACTGCCCGTAACCAATCTGGGGCAGATCCAAAGAATCACGGCGTTGTGCGGCGCGCAACTGCCCGATGAATTCGTCGCCAAGCTGAGCGACCGGGACGACGAGCAATGGCAGTTCGAGGTCGGCGTTGAATTCGCGACCACTCAGGTCCAGCAACTGATCGACCATGGCGTTCCCGGCATTCATTACTATGTCCTGAACAAGTCGCAGGCGACGTCGCAAGTGCTGGAGAGCATCGCCTTGCCGAGTTGAAGAGTCGCTGATCGCTCCGCGATCATGGCGTTTGGTTCGCGGAGCGAACCACGACAATCAGTGGCGTGTGCCTCGCGTGTCGTGCATAATCAAGCGTGATGATTCACGACCACGGTAGCGAGGTAGCGCGCATGCTTCTTTGTCGGCTTTCAGCGGTTGCTTGTTTTTTCCTTTTTGTCGCCACTTCGCTGGCCGCCGACGAGGCGACGCTTGTTGGAACCGTGGTCGACCAAGAAACGGGTAAGCTTGTCGCAAGCCGTATCTATATTCAATCCGCGGTCGGCGAATGGCATTTCCCCAAGTCCGCTGAAGATTCGGGAACGGCGATTGAATATCGCAAGGCACGCAGCCCGCAAAGCGTCGAAATGCACACGACGCTGTCGGCGGATCCTTTCGTCTTCAAGGGCGAACCGGGAACCTACACCATCACCATCGAGCGTGGAAAAGAGTACTCCACGCTATCCAGCAAAGTCGAACTCAAGGCCGGCGAAAACAAGCTGCGGTTCGCATTGCGGCGCTGGATCAACATGGCTGAACTCGACTGGTACTCCGGCGAAACGCACGTTCATCGCGAGGTCAAGGATCTGCCCACGCTGCAAATCGCCGAAGATCTGAACGTCTCGTTTCCACTGACCTATTGGGTCACGCAGGGCGAAGTGCCGCCCGGTCGCGGCAAAGTGAAATCACCCAATGTCAAACCGGAACTCATCAAGCTGGATGATACGCATGTCATCTATCCTCTGAACACCGAGTACGAAATCTTCACCATGGGCGGCAAGCGGCATACTTTAGGTGCCATCTTCGCCTTGAATCATAAGAAGGTGTTTGAAGTCGGCGCGCCGCCGGTCAAGCCGATTGCCCGTCAGGCGCACGAGCAAGGCGCACTGCTGGAACTCGACAAGCACAACTGGCCCTGGTCCATGATGCTGGTCCCGGTGATGAACGTCGACCTTTACGAGCTGACGAACAACCACATCTGGCGGACGAAGTTCATGTTTACCAAGTTCGCCCAACAGCCGCCCGCTTACATGAGCATCGAAACGGATGAGAACGGAATGACCGAGCGGGGCTGGATCGATTTTACGTTCAAGAACTACTACGCCTTGCTGAATTGCGGCTTTCGGCTGCGACCCACCGGTGGAACCGCTTCGGGCGTCCATCCGGTACCGCTGGGCTTTGGCCGCGTCTATGTGCACGTCCCCGGGCGTTTTTCCTACGACGACTGGATAAAAGGACTAGATGCCGGACGCAGCTTTGTCACGACCGGGCCGATGATGGATGTGAGAGTCAACGACGAACTGCCCGGCGGAAAATTCGCCAAGCCGGGAAAGTACCGTGTCACCGGCTGGGTTCACAGCGACAATCGCCAGACCAGCATTGAGTTGATCGCCAACGGCAGAGCCATTTCGATTGAGCCCGAAAACACCGCGAGCAAAACAGGCGGGTACAGGTCGCGGATCGACACGGAAGTGGAGATCGATAGTTCAACCTGGATTTGCGTGCGGTGTTTCGAAGAGACACCGGAAAAGCGGCCCCGATTCGCTCACACCGCGCCGTGGCATATCGACGTCGCCGGGCGGCCCGTGCGTCCGCGTCGCGACGAAGTCCGCTATTTTATCGAGCGGATGGAAGAAGAGATCCAGCGGCACGAGGGTGTTCTGTCGAAGGCCGCGGTGGACGAGTACCGCGAGGCGCTCAGGGCCTACCAAGCGATCGAAAAGAAGGCCCCGTAGTGTGGCCCGTTGCTGTTCGGCTAGAGCGGCTCGGCCCACCGTTGAGAGAAACGGTGCTGGCAACCCTTGCAGCGTAGATTGCGTCCCAAGTGGTCTCCCGTGATCTTGCCGCCCGCGCTGCACTCGGGACAATGAACGGCGAAGCGATGAGCCCCCGGGTCGAATTCGCTCCACACTTCGGCGGGAACTCTCTCGAATGCAATATCCGCGGCTTCGAAGGTCGTCAAAATGTCTAGTTCTTGCAGCGGCTCATCGGCGATGCGGTTAGCCAAGTTGCGAATCGCCCGCTCAAAGGTGTTGCGGACCAGTCGCCCGTTGCCAAAGTGCTCGTCGCGATGACCGTGCATCCATTTAAAGCCCATCAAAACCTTGGCGAGCGTCGCCACTGGCAATCGATATTGATTTTTGGTGCAAAACTCACCGAATATCCGCCCCAGTTGTGCCGGCGAATAGTCCTCGAAATCCAGATGATAGTTAATCCTCGACGACAATCCGGGATTGCTCGTCAAAAGCTTGTCCATTTCGCGCGGATAACCGGCCAAGATGACGATCAATCGTTCGCGATCATCTTCCATTCGTTTCAACAGTGCCTGAATGGCTTCGCTGCCGAAAGCATCCTCGGCACTGTCCGAGACCAAGCTGTACGCCTCGTCAATGAACAGCACGCCGTCCATCGCCTCGTCGATTTTTTCGTTGGTCTTGATCGCCGTTTGGCCCGCGTATCCCGCGACCAATCCCGCGCGATCGGTTTCGATCAGATGGCCTCGCCGCAATATGCCCATCGCGCCAAAGATCTTGCCAATGATACGGGCCACGGTGGTCTTGCCGGTCCCCGGATTGCCTTTGAAAACCATGTGCAGGCTTTGATCCGTCGTCGCCAGTCCGGCCTTTTTGCGTTTGCGTTGCATGGCCAGATAATTCACCAAGGTTCGGACTTCGCCTTTAACCGTGTCCAGGCCAATGAGTGCGCCCAGTTGCGCCAGCGCGTCCGCCAACTGTTCCTTGTTGGTCTTTTCCTCAAGACCCGGTGACGGATCGCTAAGCTCTTCCAATTCACAGCGTTGCCGAAGTTCGACCGTGTCCTGACGCAGCGCGCGAACGGCTTGCGCTCCCATATTGATCCGCTCGTCGTGCTGGCCATGCCCCTCCATTGCCAGAGGGTGCAAATGATTTCGAATCTCTTGTTGAATATCCCGCAAGCGATTGGCCTCGATCGTCGTGACTTCGCCATCGGCCTTGGCGATCAGGTTGGCGATTCGCATGACGATGGTCTCAAGTTCGCCGATGCGTTCTCGCAGCGGTGTGATGCGATCAAATGGCCGCAGCAGTCCATACCACTTCAAACTGGCCGCCTGCTGCGTCAAGTGAATTCCCGTTTCTCGCAACGACTGTTCCGGCACGGCCCGCCGCCAGATATGACGGATCAAGATATCCATCAGCCAGCGCTGGGCGTTGCCCCACTGGCGGCTCGATTCGGACACTTCCACGAACAGCTTGATTAGCAGTCCCTTATGCAGATCGTCCATGAGCTGTACGAATTGGCGGTCCTTGGCTTCGATCAGCTCGGGGTGGTCTTGGACAATCAGCCGGCCGCTGGAGACATACAAGTCCTTGCAGTCGATCAGCGCGTTCTGAAATCGCGACAAGACGGACTCAAAATAAGGGTCGGAATTCATGCTAGGTTCGGGGAAGGAGTCCAACGAGCCGAAAAAGGTACGCCGACCGCGCGCGCAGCAGGCGAAGTGATGAAACGGGTGTTTGCCTGACCTGTGGTTCCCTCGCTAATCTTCCCATGTCATCTATTTTAGTCGCTGCGATCCGGCGGCCAAACCGGCGTCGGAGTACCGGAGGGCATGAGGCCGCCGCTTGGATATGGGCGGTGACCGCGTTTTCCTGGCTGTTTTGCGGAAATCGATTCGGAAAGACGGCAATGGAATCTCGTCCAGAAGCCATCCTAGACTGCTAAATCGTTAATTTCGCTCCAATCGTTAGGCTTTCCTCAAGCCACAAGCCCAACTCGTCGAAACAACCACGAAAAGGACCTATGTGGAGTGACGCGCGCCGTCAATCCGCCAACCAACACCGCTAGCAAGACAGTGCCGCAACTTTTCCCACTCTATTCGTGCCCACGGCGCGGATATTGAACGATCGAGCCCCCAGCATGTCAACCACGCTGCCAATTTCAGACAATGCCGCCGAATCTCCGACCGGGATCGGCGCCGCCTTGGTCGATTGGGTGGCCGATTGGGGACAGGTGGTGATCAACATGATCATCTCGATTGGCGATCAGGTGATCTTCATCGGGCAGATCGTAAGCTGGATGTTTACTCGCTGGCCGCGCCGTGGCACGGTGTTGCCGAACTTTTACCAGGTCGGTGTGCAGAGCTTGCCGGTGGTCGCGGTGACGGGCACGTTTTTTGGCATGATCGTGGCGCTGCAAATCCATTTTCAATTCTCGTCGATCGGGATGGAATCGAGATTGGGAGCAGTGATCAATATGGCGCTGGTGCGCGAACTGGGGCCGGTACTGGCGGCCGTCATGCTGGCCGGCCGGGTGGGCAGTTCGATGGCGGCGGAACTTGGCACGATGAAAGTCACGGAACAAATTGACGCCCTGTCGTCCATGGGCGTCAATCCGATTCACTATCTTGCCGTGCCGCGCGTGTTGGCTTGCCTGGTACTGATTCCGACCCTTACGATCATGGCCGACTTCATGGGCGTGGTCGGCGGCTATTTCTACAGCGTGATGATTCTGGGCGTTGAACAGCAATACTATTGGCACAATTCGGCCCAATTCGTGGGCGGCCTCGACGTGCTGATCGGAATCATTAAAAGTCTTTTCTTCGGATTGGCGATCGCCGTCACCAGTTGCTATCGCGGCTTCCAAAGCGGGGCTGGCGCGGAAGGCGTGGGACGCGCCGCCACGGCCGCCTTCGTCTATTCGTTTGTCGGAATCATTGCCCTCGACCTGCTGATCGGCATCGCCATCGACATCATCTATCACGTTTCCGGAGTCTCACTTTAGCCGCCATGCCTCCTGAATTGAATCTCGCCGATGTGCATTCCGACGGGGAACCTTCGTTGATCGACATTCGCGACGTGCATGTCCGTTTTGGCGGCCAGCATGTTCTGCGTGACATTAACCTGTCGATTCCCCGTGGCCAAACACTGGTCATTTTGGGCGAAAGCGGCTGTGGCAAAACAGTGTTGATGAAAACCATGATCGGACTGGTCCAGCCGCAACAAGGCGAAGTTCGTTTCGACGACTCCGCGCTGGCCGATCTCAATGACAAACAATTGGCCCAACAGCGATTGCGATTCGGCTTTGTCTTCCAAAACGCGGCGCTGTTCGACAGCATGACCGTCGGTGAAAACATCGCTTTCCCGCTGCGCCAGCATCGCAAGTTGAGCGTGGAGGAGATGGAAGAGATGGTGGTTGAACGATTAGAGGCGGTCGGCCTGCCACGCGATGCAATTTGGAAGAAACCGGCGGAACTCTCGGGCGGCATGCGGAAACGGGTTGGTTTAGCTCGGGCTTTGATTCTAAATCCGGAGGTGCTGCTGTACGACGAACCGACCACGGGGCTTGACCCCATCGTCAGCGATGTCATCAACGAACTGATCATCTGCACGCGAGTCCGCTATCCGGTGACCAGCATTGTCGTGACGCACGACATGAAAACCGCGCGTAAGGTCGCCGACCGCGTGGTCATGCTGTATCCGCTGGCGCGGTTGGAGAGCGACGCCGCACAACAGATCTTCGACGGCTCGCCAGCGGAAATCGACGACTGCGGCGATCGCCGGGTTACGCAATTCGTGAACGGCGAAGCGGGCGACCGATTGACGGAACTGCGGAGGGCCGCGTAATGCTGACCTTGTTGGCTTGTTTGTTGTGCCTCGCGCGGTTTCGCGCTTGGGTGGATCGGGGCGATCCGCGCTGTCTGAATCCTGCGGCGCTGCCCGGCAAGACTTCAACACAATCCGCGAACCTGTGACACGAAAGCGAGATTATGGACGATCGAATCATTCAATTTCGCGTCGGGGTTGTCGTGATCGCCGCGGTGCTGATCGCGGGCACTTTGGCGCTTTGGTTTGGGGAGGGCGTTCGTAGTACCTATACACTCTATCTCAAGCATTCGCACGCCCCCAACGTCGTCGTGGATACTCCCGTCACCAAGCACGGTGTCCGCATTGGCCGCGTATCGCAAGTCGATTTGTTGGACGATGGCGTGCTGCTGACCATGAAGATCGACCAAGGCCGCGAATTGCGGACCAGTGAAACCCCGCAAATCGCCACCGCCTCGTTGTTGGGAGATTCCGTGGTGCAGTTCGTTCCTCGGGATGCCAAGAGCATGCCCGAAGAAATTCGCGTTTTTCAAGACGGCGAAACGATCATCGCGGACGATACGCCTGTCGGAAGTCCCGGCGAGATTATGAAAATGATCGTCGGCATGGAAGACAAGATCACGGCCGCGTTTACCTCGGTCGATGCCGCCGGACAGAAGATTGCCCAACTGACCGACGGCCTGGCGGGCGTCGTCGGACAAAACGACGGCCAAATCAAGTCGATGGTCGCCAAGTCGGATCGCGCGCTGGAACAACTCAATCAAACATTGACCAATGTCAACGACGTCATCGGCGATGAAGAGCTAAAACAGCGGCTCAAGCAAACCGTCGTCGAACTGCCGGCAGTTCTGGCCGATGCGCGGCAAACGTTGTCCGACGCCCGTGTCGCGTTGGGCACGATCGAACGCGCCGGGCAGCGGGCGGAATCGAACTTGGCGAACTTGGAAGGTTTTACCCAACCCCTGGGCGAACATGGCGAGGAACTGATCAGCGGCCTGCAACGCAGCGTGGCCAATGTCGAGGAGGTGCTCGACTATCTAGTGCAATTCAGTCAGTCCATCAACGACCCCAACGGAACGATCGGCCACTTGGTTCATGACGACGAGCTTTACCATCGTCTGAATCGGGCGGCCGGCAATATGGAGATTGCCAGCGCCAAACTCAAGCCAATCCTCAGCGACGCCAGAATTCTGGCCGACAAACTGGCTCGCAACCCGGCCCAATTGGGAGTTCGCGGGGCGCTCTATAAGAGCGACGACGGAGTTAAGGTTCCACTCATCAGCGGCCGGCCTTGGCAACGTCAACCCTAAGAAGTGGCAAGAGCGACCTCTTGAGACGCACGCGTACTAACGCCGAGAATGCCGCACACAACTGATGAGTCTCGAATTGCTGGCGAAAGCCGCAACGCTCGTATATGCTGACCCATGGCAACTCCTGTCGAAGTGAAGCAATATGAACCAGCAAACGGGCAAACCGCGACGGCATCCTTTTCAATTCAGCATCAAAACAATCTTAGTCTTGATGCTGATCGTCGCGGCGTACTTCGCTGGCAAGATTCCTGAACAGCGCCGCGCCGAGGAAGCGGAACAGAAGGCATACGAGCAAGCGAACAAGGCCGCGATGGCGGCAAAAGAGGCCCTTAAAATGGCGGAGGTTGCAGCGCTACGGGCTGAGATGGCAAGGCAACAAGCCGAACAGGCGCAAGTTCACTTGGAAGCAGCTCAATTGGAAGAGGAACGGGCGAAAGCGTCCTCGATCGAAGATGATGAATGAGTCGAGCAACGGTCCTAATGGGCCGGCTTGCCATTCATGAATTGTTGCACCGAGCTACTTCCGCAGGCTAAAGTGAGGCGATGAACACAGCCAACATCGCCAACACAGCCAACAGCGCTAAAACAGCCAACAGCGCTAAAACAGCCAACATCGTCACTCGCAGGGATTGGCTCGCCGGCGCTGCCGGGACGGCCCTCTGGGGCGGACTAGCTCGGCCTTCCGCCGCTGTTTTAGCTCCGGCAACGAAACCAAAGTCCGTCGCCGCAGTCGTCACGGCTTATCGCAAGGGCCTACATGCCGACGTCCTCCTGGGAAAGATCCTAGAAGGCTGGCAGCAAGACGGCGGTACTGGGCCAGCTCTAACGCTCGCTTCGATGTACGTCGAGCAAGTCGATGGGCAGCACGGTTCGGGCCAGGACGTTCAGCGAGACATCTCACGAAAGATGGCGGCCAAGTACGACATCCCCATCTTCGATACGATTGAAGGGGCGGTCACGGTCGGCGGCGACCGAATCCCAATCGATGGCGTGATCAGCATCGGCGAGCACGGCAGTTATCCATCGAACGACAAGGGACAGCACCTGTATCCGCGCCGTCGCTTTTTTAAACAGATCACCGACACCTTCAAGAAGCATAGTCGCGTCGTGCCGGTCTTCAGCGATAAGCATCTGGGACCGGTCTGGGCGGACGCCAAATGGATGTACGATCGCGCGCGTGAAATGAAAGTTCCTTTCATGGCCGGGTCGTCGATGCCGCTCAGCTATCGCAAACCAGAGATCAGCGTGCCGATGGGATGCGAGATCGAATCGGCCGTGGGCATCGGTTACTCGGGTCTGGACATTTACGGCAGTCACACGCTGGATTGCTTTCAGTGCCTCGTCGAACGGCGGCGGGATGCCGAGCGGGGTGTTAAATCGGTGCAATGTTTGCAAGGCGATGCCATCTGGAAAGCCGTTGACGACGGGCTGGTTCGACAAGACCTATTGGACGCCGCGCTGGCGACCATTCCGAAACGGAAAGACGTCAATATGCGGGCGGACGAACAGGCGGCGCTGTTCTTGTTCCAATACGTCGACGGGCTACAGGGTGCCGTGCTAATGCTGCCGGAATATGCCGGCGGGATTTCCGCAGCGTTGAAAATCAAGGGGCAACGTCGATTGTTGGCCACTCGGTTTGAAGAACGAATACAGCCCGCTTACCCGCACTTCGCTTTTTTGCTGAAAGCGATCGAACGGATGATGCATACGGGTGTGCCAAGCTATCCCGTGGAGCGTTCGCTGCTGACCAGCGGTATTCTGGACCGGGCGCTTACGTCACGAGTTCAGAAACAGAAAAAGCTGATGACACCCGAATTGACGATTCACTATCAACCCGTCGACTACCCGCATGCGCCGCACCCTAAGTTGGACTCTGCCCCGCCGTCAGGTCTGAATCGGACCAAAAGATGATTGCCATACGTCAAGATAATGTGAATGACGCCGCCGGGGTGCGCCAAGTCAATCTGCACGCCTTCGGCGGCCGGGATGAAGCGGACCTAGTGGAACGACTACGGGTTTCGTGTCCAGATGCGATTTCTCTTGTCGCGGAAGATGAAAGCCAAGTGGTGGGACACATCATCTTCTCGCCGGTAGTGATTGAATCCGGCAACCGCGAAATTGCCGGACTGGGGTTGGGTCCGATGTCGGTGCTGCCCGGCTGGCAGCGCCAAGGCATTGGATTGAAGCTGGTCAGTTTTGGCCTTGAAGCGGCGCGCAGCACCGGCGTTCCGTTTGTCGTCGTACTCGGGCACCCAGAGTATTATCCACGGTTCGACTTCGTGCCCGCATCTCGTTACGGAATTTCTTGCGAATTCAATGTCCCCGACGACGTATTCATGATCTTGCTGCTTGACGAAGATTCAATGGTAAACGTGGCGGGCATCGCAAAGTACGGGACGGAATTCGACGCTTGGAAATGAGCGTGTGCTTTGGCAAAGGTACAGTTGCCCAGAAATGGGCCGCCGACGTCCCTCGTAGGTCCAGCCTCGTCAGAAACTAAATCGTTCGCCCTGCCGGGCTACGTGATGCCCGGCCGCTTTGACTGCACTAGCCGCAGACGAGGCCGGGTCGAGAATGGGGTTGGTATGGTTGGTGTGAATGAACCGCACTTTGCCGCGATCCTTGGCGGATAGGCTCTTGAACCGCTGGATGCTCTCCGTAACAAACGGATGCGGAATTTTTGAAATGTCGCGACCAGGCAGTTCGCCGTCTGCAAAGAAAGTGCCGTCCAGATAGGCGATGTCCGCGTCGGCCAGAATGTCTTCAATCTTGACTTTCCACCGTTCCCATTTATCGATGTCCGGTATGTAGACGATCTTGCGAGACGGGCCTTGAATGAGAAAACCGACGGTCTCCGAATACTCATCGCGATGCGGCACTAGAAACGGAGTCATCGCGATTCGGTTGTTGAGTTTCAGTTGGTGGGCGTCGGCCAGCCTGTGGATGGCGATCTGCTTGAGCTTGATCAGTTGTTCCCACGGCCCGTTGCTTTCCAAAAACGAGCGCATCCTTGGCATCGCGTAAACCGGCACGCGGTCGGCCCCGATCACTTCTCGCCCTAGATGGATCAACCCAGCGTAGTGGCCGACGTGGGCGTGCGTGAGCAGAATTCCATCGAGCCCGGGTGTTTTCTTGGTTGGCGCGAGCTGGTCGAGCGTGCGAAGCTGTTCGCGAAAGTCGGGCGTGCAGTCGATCAGCCAACGCTGGCCATGCCGTGGGTCGACGATTGCCAGACAGGCAACATGTCGCTTAAGTTTTTCATCGTTCCAAGCTGCTTGGCAGCACGCCTTGCGGCAACCGGCCTGCGGATAACCAGCGTCCTGCGCGACACCCAGAACCGTGACGAAGGGCGCGTCCGATTCGCGTTCGTCGGCCACCGCCGAAGAGACCAGAAACCAAGCCAGACAGATCGCCGATATGCAAATTGGAACGGCACGCATTACTCAAAGGGCTCCAGCGGTTGCAGCGCGGGATCGCCGATAATCACATACAGCAGCCGGTTTTGCGGGTGGCGTTTTTGCTGCTTCTGCTGGTCGCGGATAACGAAGTCACCCGATTGCGTGTTCTGCAATTCGATTAGTCCATTCAGCAATTGTTGATACGCACGACCCACGGTCTGGCCTTGCATCCAAGACTCCAGCACGGGATACAGATGCGGAAAACCAGAATTCAATCGTTGATGTCCCAACGCCACCACTGCGCCGTTGTCAACCGCACGCAGGATGAAGGCATCGCGCTGCTTCACTTGGTAGCCGCCGGGAGCCTCGCTTAACCGCGGCAGATCCGACTGTCGCGGGGCGGCAGAAAAGCATGAACCCGACAGCAGAATCTTGCCGCTGAGGTCGTTGGGCAAGCCCTCCACGTCGACGCTGCAGGACATGCCGGGCACGCCGTGTCCGTGCATGATGATGAGGGTCGCGTTTTTGAAGGCCCGCGCAACGGGAGCGGGAAATTCTCGCACGAACTTCCGTCTGCCCGGCACGGTCAAGTTCCAAACCTGTTCGCCCGGCAGCTTGGCGGCATCTTTCGCTTGTTGTCCGTAAATGGCCACCACCGGCGTTTCATGTCCGAACTTGGCAAATTGGTTTCGTAAGATGCCGGCCTTTTGAAGTGAACGAGTTTCCGAAGCTTGTTGCACTTGGCTGATCGCCAGCGGCTTCACATCTTGTGAGGCGAGTGGACGAAATCCGATCGATTGGTCGATCAACTTGCCGAACGCCTTTTCGCTGGACGCCAGCAGCAGTCCGGGCAGGGCATCGATTTGCGGATCGTCGTCGATAGTCGACAGCAATTCCCACATGCCCAGCAGCACGTTTTCGCGAAACGATTCCAGCCGCGGAGCGATGGCCACGTATTTGGCCTTGCCAGTGCGTAGCTTTTCACGGAGTTGGTTGAAGGCGACGGTCTGTTGATGCAACGTGGCCAGATCCTTGACTTCCAACAGTTCTCCGTGATGGTGGGCGGCCAGTCGCTTGAGCGGTTCCAGAAACCCAGTGGCGGTGTGGTCGGTCAAGACAACGTAGCCATCGCCGGCAACCTCATGCTTCCGAGTGCGCAACACATAAGCGGAGTGTTGCGCCGCCTGTCTTGTCGGCCGGTGCGTGCGATCAACTCGCGTCAGGTCCTCGATGTCGGGAATTTTCAGTTCTTGCGGTTGAGCGCTCAGAAGCGTTCCGTCCGCCGCGATTCCAAAGCGACGGCGAAAGGCAATAACGTCCTCGGCCGAAACTTTGCCATCGCCATTCTTGTCCCAACGCGGAAACTGTCGTGCGTATTTGCTTTTGGCAATTTCGCTCTGGGTGAGCGTGCCGTCTTGATTGCCGTCGTATTGCTTCATGATGGAAGCGACGGACGGATAGGTCGCTTGCGCCAGACATGTGCTGGCGAACGACAGAGTGGCAACTAGAAAACCAATTGCTAATCGCATGGCTGTTCCTTTACACATCGTCATTGCCGATCGGCAACGAGGGAGTTCTTGACTATCGATTCGCTGAACTTTTGGATCTGCTCAGCTTAACCCGGGGGTATCAAGAAGTCATCCAGGTTCAGACCGCATTCCGCGCGATCACTGCATCGTTCCGCGCGGTACGCCATTCGATCCGAGGCCGTTCGACAAATTGCCATGCAGCCGCGTGCGCAATGGGATGACGGACCGCACCGCCGTGGCCAACAGGCAACGAGTTACGTTGGTGGAGGTTGGCAACATGCGACTGACCCATAACGCGCCATGAATGCCAGCCAGCATGCCTTGACGGCGAATGTGGCGGATCACCTCGTGAAACTTGGCGGTCGAAACGGCGTTCATGGGTGCCTTTTGGAACTTGCTAGAGACGTAGGACGCAGGCCGATGATTGGAATTGGATCGGGAACTTGTTCGATGACCTGGCTTTCCACCAACAGCACCGCCAGCCGTTCCATGTTGTCGTTCAGAAACGGAATCAGGTGGGGATTGCGATCAGGACGGTGGCCGCCTTGGATGAGTTCGCGATAAGCATCTTCGGCCGGCCGTGTTTGAACCAAGACACGATACAGGGCGATGACGCCACCCGTGCGCTGAGCGCCGGCCATGCAGTGGACCAGCACTCGCTTGTCTTGCCGGCGCGCCTCGGTAATGGCCTCGATTGCGTCGGCATAGGCCTGGATATCGCCCACGCCTTCTCCGCCGACGCCGCCGATGTCATGCTTGTCGATGCCCAGTTCTTGCACTGCCTGTCGCTCGGCCGTCTCGTGGATGTCGGCGGGATCATCCAAGCTGAGATCAACCACGACTTCAATCTGGTGCTTCACCAGCGTGGATTGAATGATGCGACGGTGGATCTGTCCGCTGCGATAAATGGCATCCGTTTCGACAACGGCAAACCGTTTTGGGAAATAGGAATATCGCAGCTTCAGCCCATACCAGGCGTATAACATCGCGCCGGCAATGGCGCAAATCGCGATGACAATTTGGGTTGGGCGTCGAACCATCGGATACGGCGCGATCTCACGTGTGGGCGGCGGTTGGTGGGCTGCTACGTTGAGCGGCGAGAATACTAGCTGCCATGGATAGCCAGGGGAACCGCAACTTCAACGTGCGCCTGCTAGCGTGTCGACCGTGGTGCCATCGACCGTGGCGCCATCGACCGGCGTTAGCGCGACTCTATTCCCGGTCGGCTTCGCTCAATGCGGCCAGCAGAGTTTCATACTCGTCCTGGCAACATGGACAATTCCGCAAATGCACCTTGACGCACTCAAGCGCTTCTCGAATTGACTTGCCGGCAAGTTCTGTTTCCGCGAATTCGGCCAGTTGGTCCAGGCAGCCGCCGCAATCGAGTTGGTCAGGTGTCGCGTCGGCAACCAGTTGCATCAATTTCTGAATCTGATCATTGGTTAGCGTCATGGTATTCGTCCCGCCTTACGTGAGCACCGCGTCGATGTCTTGCCAATCGTAGCCCGCCTCGTCGAATCCCCGTTTGAGACTCCGACGCGCATCATGAATCAACTTGTAAACCGCGTTGCGATTGCTGCCAATTCGCTCGGCGATCTGATCGACTGGCAAGCCGCCCAACAGGGCTTGCGTGGCCACTCGCTGCTTCTCGCTAAGCTGGCCGATAAGCGTTTGTAGTTTCCGCAGGACGGCGGCCCGCTCGAGATCCGTTTCGGGTGCTGGACCGTCACTTGGCACTTCAAGCCGCAGCGCGTCGTGGCTGGCAACTTGTTCCAGCGAGACATCCTGAAAATGCTTGCGGCGAAACTCGCTGACGGCCAGCCGAATCGCGATGGTCATTGCCCAGGTTGTGAATTTGCTGCGGCCCGCGAACTGGTCGATTTTGTTGAGCACTCTCATCGTGCTTTCCTGAGCAATGTCTTCACAGAAAGATTCATCGACGCCCTTGCCCAAATAGGCGGCCCGCAATCCTCGCAACAAGAAGTCCCGCAACGCGGCGACCGCGCCTTCCTGGACTTTCTCGTTCGAACTGCTCAGTTGAGCAACCCAATCGCGGTCGGCACTCGGCATTCCCGATCCCCGTTTCTTTGGCCCATGTTCACCGTTGCCAGCGTCGTCTTTGCGGCACCCGGGACAACGCGCCGGCAAAGACGTTATCCAGGTCCGTGACCATAGATATGTTGGATCGGAGTTTCGTGCCCCCAGGCAATTTCCTCTTTCGAGATGTCCAGCACTTCGGCAATCTTCTGCCGTTCGGCAGGGCTAGGCGTCCAGCGGCCCAGATAGATCGCCTGAACTCGTTCAAGTTCAAGATTGGCTTTTTCGGCCAGTTCCAAAAGAGAAATGCCTTGTTGGTGGCATCGGTCGTGAACGCTCACGGGCATTGCGGTATCCCTTGTATTAGCGAGGCGGGTCCCCGGTTTTAGGCATTATACACAGCTATTGTTTTTTGGCACGTTGGCTTTTGATCTTGTCGCGACTGTCGGAGATTACGGTTTCAAATTTGGGTTCGATCGCTAGACATTTGGCAAAATCCAGCTCGGCTTGCCGATCTTGGAATAGCCACAGGTGCGTCAGCCCACGCTTCAAATATAGGTCCGCACGATCGGGTGCCAGCCGCAAAGCTCGGTCATAGTCCGCGAGTGCTTTCGCCCACTGCTGCCGATAACGAGCCTGAAACTCGGCTCGCAAGGCGTAAGGTTCGGCTTCCTGCGGATAATCGTGAACAACGCGATCATAATCGCCTAGCGCGCTGTCAAAGTCGCCAAGCAGTTCATGCACTCGCGCTCGCTCGAAGAAAGCCCTGGGCTCGGTCGAGTTGATCTCGATCGATTTGGACAGATCGCTCAGTGCATGAGTCCACGCTGATTCACTATCGGCTTCGGCAAGTCCACCGAGTTGTATGTACAGTAATCCGCGATTGTAATAGGCGTTGACATATTCAGGATCCGCGTCAATCGCGTCGTTGAAGTGTTTTAGCGCGGACTTGAGTTTCTTAAGGTCCTTTCCGTTTTGCGATTGTCCAACGTAAACGTGCGCCAGATTGTTGTGCGCCATCGCCGCGCCATTGTTCTTGGCGATCGTATCCAGCCACAAAGTTTCTTCATCCGCATAGTTGTGGCACTGGGCCCATGTGAACAGTGCCAGTGCGGTCAGCATCGGCCCAAATAGGAAGGACGAGAGCTGCGGACCCTTTTCCACGCGGTGCAGCGCGTTGAAGACCGCTGCCGCCGCCAACGTGATCAGCCCGATACTGGCCAAGTACTGAAAATGATCGGCCACGAACGAATAACGCATCGGATAGACGTCGACGAAGCCGAGTGCGGGAGAAAGCGTTCCCACGAAGAACAACACGGCGGCCAGCGGGCCGTTTCCCAGCCGCGCCCGCAGTTTCCACAAAGCGGCAATCAACACGAAGAACATCATCGGCGGCAGCCATTGCCACCAAACCGACGAATCAATGTCCCAACGCGGGTAGATAAATGTCAATTCGACGGGCCACGCAAGCTTGGAAGCGTAGAACCACACGGCACGCCCGGCAATCAGAATTCGATCCAGAATTGACAAATCGAAGTCCACGTGCTTGGTGCCGACATGGTGTTTCTCCATCCATACGGTTAGACAGCCCATCGGTACCGCGATCAAGAACATGGGAACGACGGACCAGATGTCCTTCGCCACCAGTTTGCCTCGCCGCCACCAAAGGATCACCAGCAAAGCCGGCGGGAGCGTCACCGTGACCGTCTTGCTAAGCAGAGCGCACAGAAACAACACGAGCGATCCGCCATAGGCCCACCAACGACGATTCGGCCAGTCCTTGGGGCTGGCGTCCGCGAATCGAAAGTAGGCGATCGCCGCCGCCAAGTAAAAGAAACCCGATAGCGTGTTTTTTCGCTCGGTAATCCAAGCCACCGATTCGACATGCACGGGATGCAGCGCGAAAATCGCCGCCGCCAACCAAGCACCAGGAATCTTCAGGTGCCTAAGCAACAACCACAACAAGACCGCGTTGGCGGCGTGAAGAAATATGTTCGTGGCATGATAGCCCGCCGCCCACAACTCCCAAAACTGATACTCGATCCAGTACGTTGTGTGAACCAGCGGGTAGTATTGTGGCGTGGCTTGGTAGTCCGACCAAATTAGCCGCAGACCTTCCGCCGTACGCAGCGTGGCGTTTTTCGTCACATAGTCGTCATCGTCCCAGATGTACTCGCAGCTTAGCGCCGGCAGATACGCCACGAAAGTCATCGACACGAGAGCCCCGGCAAGCAGCCAGATTTGGAAATGCTGATTTTCGCGCGTGGGGGCCTTATTCATTCTTACAATATTCGGTCCTCGGCCCACGGATGTCGACGCCCGGTCTTGAATTCTTTGTAAGGACGAGCGATCGGATTGTGGATCATCTCGGGCTTGAACGACGTGCCGATCGCCTGCAGCAACTCGGCGATGTCCTCATCGGGATAGCCCAGCCCCTGAATCTCAAAGTAATCGGCGTTGACATCAAAAATTTGAACGCGATCTGTCCAAACATGAACCTTGCGCAATTCACGCAACTCGGTGCGCGTAAGTTTCAGAAACTCAAGCACCCCCTCCAGTTGGCCCGCCTCATAGTTATAGGTGGCTACTGGATGGCGTTCAGACATGGGACCGGGCCGAGCTGTGGCAAACTTTGGATCTATCCATCTCTGGCGTGTACTGAACCTCCCCTAACCCCTCCTTGCAAAGGAGGGGAAGCTGGTTCTTCACGTTACAAAGGAGGGCCACCTGGCTCTCCCCCTTTGCCAAGGGGGAGTTAGAGGGGGTCAATCCGAGTACTACTGCAAAGTAACAATGCCGACCGCCACCGCTTCCCGGAAGACGTCGGCCGATACTTCAATCTGCGAGCCATCGTCCAGCGAAAGCTTCACGGGTTCCGTCGACGTCAATGAACCAGTCGTCCAACTGGTTCCGTCGTTGTACTTGACCTTGGAGCCCTTCTTGTAGTTGGCGGGCAGGCCGTTGCCGTTGGCCGCCGCCGGTTTCGCCTTGGCGGCGGGCTGCGCCGGCTTGCTGTCCAACAGTCCTGCCAATTCTTGCAGTTGTTTCCAATTCTCCAAACGGTCTTGCTGGCCAAGTAGCAAGGTTTCGCTGGGGTTGCCTTCCTTGTCGAAGTGCTTGGCGAAACGGCCCTCGCTGCGGCAGAAGTCGATAAAGTCGACTTGCTCGCCCGTTTTCGGGTTGGTCCACCAGTCGTCTTTCATGGCCGGATTGCCCTGCAATGACAATCGCTGGCGAATGGTGTCGCCCTTGCGGGGGTCATAGATCAGCATGGGGAAGGCCCGCGTGTCGACGGCCAGCCGAGCCTGATCGGTCGCCATATTGTCGGCCACGCCGTGTTCGGGCTGGCACGTGGTAAAGCAACAGATGACGGCCGGACCGTCGAATTCCATCGCTTCGATACAGCAGCGGTAAAAATGGTTCACGTGGGCACAGGTCGTCTGAGCGACATACGTCCGCGGGTGCATCATCGCGATTTGAGCGATCTCCTTGCGGCGTTCTTGTTTGCCGCCCAACACCTTGCCGTGTACGCTCATTTTGGTGTTCTGACCCATGAACGTACTGGTCGACGCTTGGCCGCCCGTGTTGGAGTAGACCTGCGTATCCAGCACCAGCACTTTGACGTTCATGCCCGAAGCGAGCAGTCGCGACAGCGATTGAAAGCCAATATCGAACATGGCCCCGTCGCCACCGATGCACCAAATCGGCTTGTCGGACCAGCCTTTTTGATCCCAGCGGCTGCGAAGGCCCATGGCGTAGGCCGGAGCGTTTTCGAAGAGCGAGTTGCTCCAGGGAACCAAGTAGGGATTGTACGGATAGGTTGAAGTGTAAACGGTGTTACATCCGGTCGCGGCGATGATGCCCCACTGGTCGCCGTACTTGGCACCGGTCGCCGAACACATCATTCGCAGCGCCGTGCCTTCGCCGCATCCAGCGCAACTGCCCGCGCCGCCGACGTAGATATGCGTCTCCTCCTTGAGCATCATGTCGATCAGCAGTTTGTCGCTGATGAACTTATCATCGGACGGGCCAAACTCCTTGAACGTGCGATGGATCTTCTTGATGTCGGTCATCAAGTCGTCGGTCTTGTGAACCATCCGCAGCGCGTCGTCATCGCAGACCGTCACGCACTCGGCACAACCCTTGCACTTACTGGGATCGATGATGATCGAGAACTTACCGCCCTCACCGGTCTTCTTCTTCGGCCCGGCGTAATACTTGGTCGGCTCGGCCCATACCGTGGCAAACAGTTCGCGTTCACCTTCGTCTTCGATCGAGGCCATGCGTTTCGCATAATCTTCCTCGCCGACGACCTTGCCCAAGATCGCGGTGTCGGGGCAAAGCGTCACGCAGTCCATGCAGCCGGTGCATGCTTCGGTGATGTACTCAGGAATTTCCGGAGCGACATAGCTGAAGTCGCGCAGCGTGGCGGTCCCCGCCGGCACCAGCGATCGAGCCACCGTCAGATCCGCTGGCAGTTGTTTTTCCGCCGTGCCATCTTCATAGCCCCGGATGATGCGGTCGTTGAAATCGTGGACGTCGAGTACGGGCAACTTGATCATCTTGTACCCGTCGTCGACCAGCGTCCCGTACGAATTGTTGTTGAACGGATCGCGGTCATTGGCCGCGTTCATGGATTTGTCGTCGGAAACGGATGCCATGCTGACTCCTACTGATTTATGTGGTGGCAAGCTTTCGCTTGTCGTATGGATTCGTTGGTTTGCAATCTTGTCGTGCTTCGCTCCGGTAACCTGGCGCTATGATCGCGGAGCGATCAGCGACTATTTGCCTTGAATGACGTCCTGCGGAATCTCTTTCATTTCCCGGTAGCCGCGTTGGACGCAGGTCAGATTGTCCTGGACGACACGTTCGCCACGTTTTCCAAAATACTTTCGCAGTGCCTTTTCGACCCCATCCATGACCTGGTCTTCTGAAATACCGCTTTCCTTGGCATAAGGGGTCAGTTTCAGAAACGCACCCAAGGTCACGATGCCTTGCATTCTCATTTGCAAGTCGGCGACCGAGGCGACTTCGCGAGCGATTTGCACCGTGTCACAGCAATAAACGTGAACGTTCTTTTCGGCGATCATCTTTCGGTGCCGCTCGGGAATCCGTTTCCAGATGTCAGCGGGATCCTCCAAATCGGATTGCATGAACATCGAGCCGCCGTCGACTAAACCGTGGAGCGGATTGCCGAGAATCGCGTTCACGTCATTCAAAATGATCAGATCGACGAACTCGAGTTCACTATGTGTCTTGATGTGTTCGTCGCCGATCGTCAGATAATACGTGGTCGGCAGCCCCTTCTTTTCGGAGCCGTATTTGGGATAAGCTTGCACGTCCTTTCCGAATACTTGTCCGGCAATGGTGGCGATGACCTTGTTCGTGGTCACCGAACCAAAGCCGCCCACCGAGTGGCCCCGCATGGAGTATCCGCCGGAGGGCCGCAAGTCGGGATCTTCTTTACGGTTCAACGCCAAAGCGTGGTCGACACCCACGCAGAAGTAATCCTGCCCGTCGTTTACCATGTTCTCGTACGTCACGATGATGTCGGCAGGGCGGACGTCACG
>JAJDEH010000020.1 GCA_029259935.1 Planctomycetota bacterium | reverse complement strand
GTCCGTCTTTTTCGCACTCTATCTGTCGTTTCCGATCAACGTGATTGCATTGGTTGGAGCCCTGGCTGGCAGTGCATGCCTCGTTTACCACGTAACGCGAAACGACTATGCATGGGTAGAGTTGCACGGCAAGACGTTACGAGCAAGGCATCTCTACACTCGCCAGATAGTTCAGAGGCCCATCGAGGAAATCGAAAATCTGCTTACATTGACCTCGGCCGTCGACGTGGCTGCGACGCGGCTAGTTGCCACTTGGTTCGGGCGAATTCGGGGTGTCATGATACGATTTCACGACGAACGCACGCCTCTTCTGGTGTGTCGCTCTGACCCGGCAATGAAGAATGCTAAGGAACTAATCGAGGCCATCATATATAGAATGTCCGAGTACGCGGCCGTTGACGCAGAGATCGTTGACCTTTACGGAGAGCCATTCGTTCGGCGCATCTACTGGAAGACGCGGGCCAAGTTGGAAGACAGCACAGAGCCAGAACGCCGTGCGTAACCAAAGTACGCGGCGCATGTGGTCGTGCTGCGGAAGCTGACCTTTGGCAGCCACAGCCAAGTCGGCGCGCGACACATAGCGGTCCTGCTGACCGTGATCGAAAGGTCGAAGCGTCACGGACACGCCGCGCGGGACTTCTTGTACAAGCTGCAGACGTCTTGGCGCACAGATGGCCGCGTAAGCGGCGGTCAATTCATCTCAATGTCGCGAACGATGCGGAAGCCAAGGTTGAAATATCGCGACTCGGGTGGCAGCCAGCCGCGGTTTGCCGCGCGGCAGTCGCGAGGACCATCGTACCAGCCGCCCCCACGACATGCGCGTACTGTCCCCCGCTTCGGGCCTCGCGGGTCCGACTCGGGCGACGACCGATAGTAACTCGCACCGTGCCAATCCTGGCACCATTCGTGGACGTTCCCGATCATGTCATGGATGCCAAACTGATTCGCCGAGAATTGCCCGACGGGCGCCGTGTAGGCGAACCCGTCACTGGCTTGGATGCGCTCTGCAATGTGTTCCGGGAAAACGTCCGCTAAGGTAGAGTCGGCAACATTGGCAATGCTTGGCAACTGCTCGGCGTCGTTTCCATGCGGAAATCGCGCCGTTGTGCCCGCCCGACAGGCATACTCCCACTCGGCCTCCGTCGGCAACCGATAAACGACGTCCGCTCTGTTCAGCCATTTCACAAAGGCCCGCGCGTCGTGCCAGCTTACGTTAACAACCGGGTGATCGTCAGCTTGTGGAAACCCCGGTGCAAGCCATTCGTCGTTGATCTTGTGACCTGTCGCCGCGACGAACTGCCGAAACTGGCCGATGGTAATTTCGTATGTGCCAAGATAAAACGGCCGCGAAACGACGACGGTGTGCTTCGGCTGCTCACGGAAAACCCACTCTCGGTCGATCTTAGGCCATTCGCCTACCGCCTCTTCACACTCCCGCTTCGTCGACCCCATTTCAAACCTGCCAGGCGGGATCAATGTGAAGTGCATGCCGATGTCGTTGATAAGAGTTTTTTCAACATCCGCATACTGCGCCCAAGCAGCCTGCGCGTCTGCAGCCTTTGAGATTTGAAACGGAGCCACCAAGACCATCGGCGCCAAAGGGTCGGTGGCATAGGCAGGCTGCCTTGCGGCCATTCGCCTTGAGAGTCCGTAGATCACGGCCAATCCGATGATCACCAGTAAGGGAAGAGCAATTGCGACTATCGCAACAATCATCATGTTCTTGTTCGGCATGTAGGTTGCGATCCACTGTAGGAGCCGTTGCGGTCGTGCTGGCCCCAGGCTTCATACGAAAGAAAAGGAAAAAGGTGAATGAAAAAAGGTGTCGGGAACCGAAAATCAGGAAGCAAGCCGCGTCGGTTATCTCGTTCGCTTAGCATCGTTCGCGAAACAAGTGTCGCGTTTTGGTCAGCCGCTGGGCGTTAGCCACGGTTTTTCAGAACCGGACGCTAACGCATTCCGGCTAATGGGACACTAATGGCCCGAACGATCCTTACAACACCCGCCTGTCCCACTCTTCTGTCCTTCGGTCATGGTTATGTCCCGTACGGTGTTTTTGCCATTCTTAGTACGTTTCATCGAGTTTCGCGTCGGATAGCCACTGGCCGAATGATGCAGCCTGTTTCTCCACGTCGCCGCCATCATGGTGGAAACACCATACGGAAAATCCGTGCGCGGGGTCAAGAAAAAGCACGTCGCCGTTGCCGGTGGCAATTGCCAGCCCGGCCTCAAGACGTGCGAACGCAAAATCGTTGCCCTCGGCGTCGCACGTGGCATCGCCATCGAAGAACTCCGCAATCGTGCTGGCGTACCCCCGCAGTTGATGAATGAATGGGTATGGGTTGCCGTCGATGCTGACGTTTTCGAGCAATTTGTCCGACGTAGCGAGCCACCAGCCGACGTCGTCGAATTCATAGGGCTGCTTGCCTGTATTCGATTCGAGAAAGGATTTGTAGTCAGCGGGAAGTTCGGGAAGTGTCGCCATGATCGGTCTCGCAAAACAGCGGCTTATTTACAATCCTCAACTATCATCCGTCTTCGTCGGTGAGCGGTTCAAGCCAGCGCCGATGATCGGATTCCCACGACTCACACGACGAACCTGACACGCTCCGCGAGCCAACGCCCGCATCGCCCCATTGTTTCGCATTTGGGAACTGATCCGCAACCCAGCGTGAAGCAGTATCGATGAACAGGAGTTTCCGGGGCCATTGGTAAGCCGCCATTCGTTCGCGATGCTCGGCAACCGGAGAGAATGCCGATTGGCAGCTAGGCTAAGTGCTGGCCCCGCCGCCGGCACATCCTAGCCAAACACGTACCGGTATCTCAAAAAACGGTGCCTGACACCTTTTCCACTTGCAACTATTTGCACACCCGAAAAACGCAGCTGACTGCCTGACTGCACCACAAAGAAGTAAGTATTGAGTCCTTTGTAATCGTCACGTAATATACAGCATGCAGTAGTCCAGGAAGGGCGAGCCACGAGCTTCCAAAAAGGAAGGATTGAAATATGAGTTTACAAATCTCACCATTTAAGACATTTTGCACAAGGATTCCCTTACCTTTGCGATTTACACTTAAATTCGTGGCAATTTTGCATGTGATGATCGGCATTTGGGCGATCTCCATTAGGCACCTGGTACCCAACTTTGAAAACTGGGCAATGTCACAAATGGACGCGAATAAGGAGAACGAGGACACTTATGACGAGGCACGGGTGGCGTTCTCTCGAGGCGACGTGGAGAAAATCGGCGAGCTTCTCCGAGCGACTCCAACAGCAGTCTTGAATCATCCGCATGAATCGTTTTGGGAAGAGGCAATTAGGGATCTGCCGCAGCAAGTCGCCGAGCAAATGGTGCTTGCTTCCACGCCCTACGATCTGAATCGATTTAGCGCTGCCGGCTTCAATCCATTGGAGATCGCGATGAAAGAGGGGCGTGAAGGGTTAGTCCTAATGATGCTGAAGCAGGGTGCCAACCCAAACCGAGGGAAAATGTGAGGTGGCGCCGAATTGCCGGACACTCCAAGTGCTTAGTTTAGCCGCTAAACTAATTGCAAAGGAGTGTAACAATGACTCGGAAGTCTACTCGAAAGAAGCGTCGTTCGAAGCGGCGAGAGTACAGTGATGAACTGAAG
>JAJDEH010000190.1 GCA_029259935.1 Planctomycetota bacterium | reverse complement strand
TTCGCTGGACCTACACCGGGCGTCCCACCACGGCTGAAACCGTCAAACGCCCCGCCACCTGGAAGGAAAGCTGGGCAAACCGACGAGACAATAGCGAAAATTTGGCTGTCGTGGGCTAACAATTGCGAGTTGCGGCACTAGCGTGTCCAAAAGTGCAATGCTTGGCTGGAAAAGAATTTGCCGGCCTTGTAAATCGCGACCGTACACACGATGGCGATAGCGAAATTGGCCAGCATCAGAAACTCATTGACACGTGTGACACCGCAACTCTCCCAAATTCTCACCGTGGTGTGGATTAGCGGAAAGCCCTGGTCGTACGAGAGGTCCGTCGGGCCCTCGCGCCACGTCATCAAGTTGAGGCCAAGACCTGCCGCAAACGCCGTCACTGCGATGATAAACGTCCCCAGGCTGAACTGCCACCAGCGTCTACCTTTGGGTTGGGGCATCTATTGGTGACCTGACGTGTTGAGGGTCGTCCTGCCAAAAAGATCATCACTGTAGAGTTTATCCAACATCGCAAGATCCGGGCAATGATGCGTGAACCCAACAAACGAGTTTTGATTCAAAAAACCGCGGCCCCCAACCCCAGAATCCTAGGGCCCCAAGGTGGCCTCGCGCTGTCGCGGTCCTGGCCCCGTGCTAGAATGGACGGTTGTTAGCTAACAGTCATCCTGGAATCCTCTTTTCCAGCCGCACATTCGTTTCCTTCTCTCGCGCCCACGGCGTTCGCGTATGGCGTCCACACCCCGAATTCCCTTCAACAAGCCGTTCCTGGTTGGACGGGAACTGGCCTACATTTCCGAATCGGTGCAGGGAGGCGCGATCGCCGGCGATGGTCCCTTTTCGGGGCGCTGCGTCGAGTTTTTCCAGGAGCGTTTCGGAATTGGCAAGGTGTTGATGACCCCTTCCTGCACCGCGGCGCTCGAGATGGCGGTCATGCTGTGCGATTTGCAGCCAGGCGACGAAGTGATCATGCCCTCCTTCACATTCGTTTCCACGGCCAGCGCGGTGGCCCGCGTGGGCGCGACGCCCGTGTTTGTCGACATCCGCTCCGACACGCTGAACCTGGACGAGAACTTGGTGGCCGCCGCCATCACTTCCAGCACCAAGGCCATCATGCCGGTGCACTACGCGGGTGTCGGCTGTGAAATGGAAACGTTGTGCGGTCTGGCCCAGCAGCACGGCCTGCGAATCATCGAAGACGCGGCGCAAGGCGTCGGGGCGCGCTACCGCGAGCAGTCGCTCGGATCGATCGGCGACTTGGGAACCTTCAGCTTTCACGAAACAAAAAACTTCATTTGCGGCGAAGGCGGGGCCATCTGCGTCAACAGGCCGGAACTGGTCGAGCGAGCGGAGATCATCCGCGACAAGGGAACCAACCGCAAACAGTTTTTCCGCGGCGAGGTCGATAAGTACACCTGGGTCGACATCGGTTCGTCGTTTCTGGCCAGCGACATCGTTTGTGCCTTCCTGTTCGCCCAGTTGGAAGAAATCGAACAGATCATGGCACGCAGGCAAGGCATCTTCGAGGCCTATCAGGAACAGCTCCTGCCGCTGCAGGAGCGTGGACTGTTGCGGCTGCCGGTCGTGCCGCCGGAATGCCAGTCCAACCACCACATGTTTTACATCTTGTTGCCCGACGAAGGCACGCGCGACGCCTTGATGGGGCACCTGCGCGACCAGCGGATCTCGGCCGTTTTTCATTACGTGCCGCTGCACTCGTCGCCCATGGGCCTGCGGTGCGGCCGCGCGGCCAGCGAGTTGTCGGTCACCGATGACGTGAGCGGGCGATTGCTGCGTCTGCCGTTTTACTTCAGTTTGGCGGCGTCCGATCAGGCCCGAGTCGTGGCTGAAATCAGAAGCTTCTTTGGGGTCGCATGACAGTAGGTTAGGCGTGCCAATGCGTCGTGTCGTCATCTTGCAATCGGCGTACATTCCTTGGAAGGGATATTTTCATTTGGCCCGCTGCGCCGACTTATTCATTTTTCACGACGACTTGCAATACACCTATCAAGACTGGCGAACTCGAAATCAGATCATCACGCCGGCCGGTCCCACGTGGCTGACGATTCCCGCCGGCAAGAACATCGACCGTCTGATCTGCGAAGTGGAAGTCGAAGATCAAGGCTGGAAGAAGAAGCACCGCCGGCAATTGTCGCAGTACTATGGCAAAGCGCCGTTCTTTCGCCACTACCAAGACCTGCTCGATTTTCTCTACGACAATGACGTCACGAATTTGGCTGAGTTCAATCAACGCGCGATTCGGCATCTGGCATCGATGTTGGGCATTGAGACGGAGTTTTCCGATAGCCGAGCCTACAAGCCGAGCGGCAGCAAGACCGAGCGGTTGATCGACATCCTAACCAAGGCGAAAGCCACGCAGTACATCAGCGGTCCGGCGGCCAAGGCGTACATTGATCCGGCGCTGTTCGACCAAGCCGGGATTGAACTGACCTATTTCGAGTATCCGGCCTATCGCGAATATCCACAGATTTATCAGCCGTTTTGCCACGAAGTGAGCATTTTGGATTTGATGTTTCACGTCGGCACGGACGCTCCACGGTACATTTGGGACGCATAGTGTCCTTCGGTTTCCCCCGTTCATCGGTGCATGATATTCTTGTAATAGCTTGGGGACATCCAACTTGCCGATATGCAGTTCGTGAAACCAGGACAGCAGTTCAGGAGACTTCGCACATGGCCGTTACCAAAGAAGATATGCAAGACTTCAACCGCTTTGTTGATGAGCGAATCAAGAATGGCGGCGCTGAACTCACGTTGGAAGAACTTGCTTTCGAGTGGCAGACAACGCGCGAGCGGGACGAAGTGAACGCCATCATTCGCCGAGGTCTCGACGACATTGACGCTGGCCGGCATCGGCCGGCTCGCGAGGTCACCGAAGAGCTTCGCCAGAAACACGCCATACCTTCTGAATGACCTTTCGCGCTTCGTCACAACCGATGCCAGACCAACAATATTTGCATATCACCGGCATGGGGCGCTCGGGCACGACACTGCTGGAGAAGCTCCTTTGTAATCATCCGCATATGTCGGTGCTGCCTCAGCCGTTTCCATTTCTGTACGTGCAGGCAAAGCGAGACTTCCTGCATTCAATCGGTTGCGACGAGTCGTCCAATCCGCTCAGCCATTACTTCCTCGAACCGCGATACACGATCGACGACGTCTCGAACTTTTTGACCGGCCACACGCAGACGCCGGAAAAAATCCGCTCCCTGTTTCACGACATGCAGGACTACAGCGGGCAGGGCTATAAGCCGGCCGACCTGCAGCAGCGAGTTGATGAAAATCCTGGCGGGCTATTTCTAGACACGGTGAAATCGCTGCTCTATTCGCTACGGCACCGCGAGTCCGCCAGTGTCTTTGGCTCGAAGGAAATCCACACCGAGGAGATTCTGCCGTTTTTGCTGGCCGGCGGTTTCAAGTGTCTGTTGATCATCCGCGATCCGCGCGACGCAATCGCCTCGTTTGATTTCGGCTCGGGCGACAAGTACGGCGGCCGCCATCGACCGACTTTGTTCTACGTTCGCAATTGGCGCAAGAGCGTCGCGGTGGCCATGCACTTGGAACATCATGAGAATTTTCTATGCCTGCGATATGAAGATCTGGTCCAACAAACCTCGCCGGTCATTCAGCAAGTTTGCGGCCACCTCGACGTTCCCTTTTACGAGGACTTCTTAGCGGGCGAACTGCGCGATCAACAAGGAAACCGCTGGCAGGCGAATTCATCGTTCGATTTGCGGCCAGGAGTCAGTGAGAAATCAATCGGTCGGCACCGCGACGTGATGCCCGAATCAATGCGGCGCTATATTGAATGCACTTGCGCGCCGGAAATGCGATGGGTCGGCTATGATGTTGGCCGCGGTGAGAACATGGAACGCCTCCTGCGAGAATTCCGCGAGCCATTTTCGATCGAACGAGCCGAATTCCCGGCGGACTACAGCCATCAAGAATCGCGTATCACCGAGGAACTAAGTAGGATGGAATTGCTCGGCCAAACTCAAATCAGCGACGAAGACCTTCAATTCTTTTTTTCCAAGACGGTTTTTGAAAAACTGACGAGTGATTCGAAATGTCGTTGTTCGCTCCGCGAACAGAACGAAACGCCATGATCGCGGAGCGATCAGCGACTTTAGGAGCCGCTTCATGAGAACAATCAACTGGCTATTAGTTTTGCACGGTTCGATCGCGTCGGTCATTTTTTGCCGCGCGAACTTCGCCGCCGAACCGGCCGTCCGTTGGCAACCGACCGAAAGTGTCACGGCACCCGAGGCATTTCAAGCCGCGGCCGCCGACGAGCGGTTCTTCTATGCCATTGCGAGTACGCAGATTGCAAAGTACGACCGCGACACCAAGAAGCGCATCGCGCTCAGCCGCGGGCCGGCAAAGCATCTCAACAGCGGCTTGGTTTGGAAAGGCCGCCTGTACTGCGCCCACTCCAACTACCCACAAAAGCCCGAGCAAAGTCAAATCAAAATCCTCAACATCGAGACCATGGAGCTGTCGACGTTCAAGGATTTCGGCGACCACGGCGGCAGCCTAACCTGGGCCATTCGCCGCGACGGCCACTGGTGGTGCAACTTCTCGCATTATGGAGACGACAACCACCGCACGTTTCTCGTCAAGTTCGATGACAAGTGGAAGGAAAAGGGCCGCTGGACCTACCCTCAAGCGGTTATAGGTGAGCTGCATCGATTCAGCCTTTCGGGAGGCATGTGGTATGGCGACGCGCTGTTCGTCACGGGGCATGACGATCCCGTAATCTTCAGTCTGCGAGTGCCGCGCGAAGGCAGTGTGTTGAAGCTCGCGGAGAAACATGCCGTACCATTTTCCGGCCAAGGAATCGCGCTGGACGAAAACGCCCGTGGCCAAGAACACGGTCTGGTGGGCATCCACCGAGCAAAACGCCAAGTCATCTTCGCCTCGCCTGAGACAAGCCGAAAGCCGAATCGGTGACGGCCACGGTCAACCCTTGATGCTCTAGTAGCCCGTTGAGGAAGGGCTGATTTCAATGTTGCTGATGCTTGGCGAGGATGGGACAAACCCGTTCCCACGGTAGAGCAATTGCGGGACCAAGGATTGTGTTAGCTTAGACGTAGGGGATCAACGAGCTTAACATGCGGCACGACCACTCACCTATTGAGCGATTTCTCGAGTCTCTTCCAAAACCATCTTTCGCGTGGAGGAACAAGAATCACTACGAGTTAGAGGTCACAGACCAGGGGCATCAGTTTTTCGATCCGCTGCTCTCTTACTTTCAAATGCGAGAGCCGGATGAAGCATTGCTACAATCTCTGGAGGTCGTCGGCGACAGAATCAAACATTGGAGTGCCCGAAACTGCCTGGAAATGGCCGATTCAGAATCGCTCCCGCATCTGATGGCGGAACCCGGATGGTCGCTCGTGCGAAATCTAGATTTAGATTTTGGCAAGAATTTCGACCTGGTGGAACGGCTTGTTACTAGTCCGCAGGTCCAGAATCTGGAGTTCCTCGCGTTGACGGGTGAGAGTCTGGATCGGGCACTTGTCAAGAAAATGGTGTCGTCACCCTTCCTTAAGCGTCTGCGAAGCTTGCATCTGTATTGCCGCCTCGATGATGAAGCATTTGAAACCTTCGCGAAATCACCTCTGGCAGAGCAACTAGATGTTTGCTCTGCATGGAAGGGGTCCGACGCACATCAATGGTACGACAGCAGTCAAACTCTCAAAGAGATTGAGCTTTGGGCGAACGATTTGGAGTTGCTCGAGTCGCCTCTTGTCGACAGCCTCGAATCATTGAATGTGTATGTTAGTACGCTTGAGGACATGGTCAAGCTCAAGAACGCATCGCGAACGCATCCGTTGATCACTGACATCGAGTTAGCCGACACAAAGACTGCGGAATGTACCGAAATCTTGGCGGGCTTCACGGATCTAAGACGTCTCCGAAGGCTTCGTATTGAGGGCGATGTTCGTGATTCCGCCGGAATCGCCCAGGCGATCCAGTCCTTAAGCAATGCAAGTTTCCTGCCGCAGATCAAGGAGTTAGTGCTAAATATAGATCACGACGGCAGTTGGAATGAGGAACTGAGGAAAGCATTGGAGCAACCCGGCGACTGGGTGACTGAGGCGCTCGGCCGTTGGCCCCTGAACAGCTTGTTAGAACTGACGATCCGTGGATGCAGGATTACGGACGAGGGAATCGCCGCCTTGATCAATAACCAAAGTATCCAATCTCTGCGTCTTCTAGATTTGGAAGACAATCGCATCACGGACGAAGGGCTGCGGCGACTCGTGAACTGGCCTGGGATGTCATCTTTGGAGCATCTCAAAGTGTACGACAACCCGATTTCTCAAGTTGGGATTGGCCATCTGGCGGCGTCCAAATGGTGCGGAAATTTGCGGATTCTTAACCTGCCAAGAGCCGACGGTTCATTGGAAGCGTTGTCGCAATCGGAGACCATGGTCAACTTGGAGAAGGTGTCTTCTTGGTCCCTAAGTGCAGGTCCGCAGGCTTATCAGGCATTGGTAGATTCGGTGTTTTTCCACAACCTGGTGGACCTTGACGTCAGTGGCTGCCGTATCGGTGATGATGATTTGCAGATTCTATTTGGTAACAAGACGCCGGCACGACTGCGCTCGCTGTCACTGGCTTACAACCCGATCACCGATGAAGGAATCAAGATCCTGACAAGATGCAACGTAGTCAAGAATTTAACTTGGCTCGATCTGCGGGCAGATCAATACGGAGATCTTGGCTTGGAACTGCTGGCCAACGCCCCCTTCTCGCCTTGGTTCTGTAGCCTGGGCATAGGTACGGCGCACGTTACTGGGGATGGCATGCGCCGCTTAGCTCGATCGAAAGTTGCGAGGTCGCTTCGTTGGGTGGAACTAGAGTGTTATGGCGTTGGCAAAGGAGACGAGTTGATTGAACCATGGCTAGCAAGCCCAAATGTCAGTCCCGTCGTCAAGACCCGCTTTCTCGACGTCGCCAATAGGCGGTATTTTGATTATCGTCCGACGCCAACGTTGAAGGAGCGATTCAGGAACGCTGTTGATTAACAAGCCGTCAACTCGATCCCATTCGGCAGCCGCGTGCTTACGTTCACCAACGAAGAACGCGAGCAGTTTGGGTTTGAGGAACGGCCCGAACCGGAATTGAATCCCGAAACTTGGAAAAAGGTCTGTCTCACCTTGTCGCACGACGGGGACAACCAAGTGGAGGTCTCCCTGCTTGGTAGCGATGAGTGGCTGGCGGATCAACAGGCCGAAGTGGGGGCTACGGTCTTCCTCAACATGCCTGAGATGTCAGTCGAAGGCGAAGCTCGGGTCACAGCCATCGAACCGTGTCCGCAGTTGGACGAGGGGGAAGGAAAACTGGTTACCGGTACTTTCCGGCACACCAGCGGAGAGATCCACGAGTTGAAAGTGGCCGGGGAAGAGCAGCCAACTGGCGTCACGGCGACGCACCCCTTCTGGAGCGTTGACCTCCAGCAATGGGTGAGCGCGGCTGACCTCAAAGCAAGGGAGCGGGTGAGAACGCTGGCAGGCGTCACGGCGGTGGAGTCCATTCGCAAGAAAAAGAAGCTGGATTCGGTTTACAATGTCGAAGTCGCCGGCGACCACTGTTATCGCATTGGTCGCAGTGGTGTTCTGGTCCATAACGCGTCGCCCCGCAAGGATTTTCCAGACTTTCCAAAAGGGAGCAACGTTAAGAAGAAAATGAAAAACAAATCGATGAGAATCGCATTAAACTTGGCGTGGGCATCCCGAAGCGGCGTATTTGAATGCTGTCCCGAAGACCCAAATAATCCAGACAAAAATCGCGAAGAAATGGCCGATCCGGACAAGAGGGTTGTAGTCGCTCCTGGAAACGCCTCGTCGATTCTCTACTTCCAGGGGGATAGCCCAATGCCGGTAGGAATTCATCAGATGAGCAAAAGGTCCACGAAACACGAAGGGGCGTTTGTGGCGAACTTGGCAAAGGTGATGAAAAAAGGGGAAACCTTGTGTATCCAGATCGCGATCGTGTTTACCGAGCGAGAACCGTGCGACAAATGCATAGACAACTTCGAAAAATGGGTCAAAGCGGGACACAACAAGTTCCAAGTTGTTCACTTTGGCATTCCACAGGACACAAGTTCCCCGGGTAGTAAGAAGAAAAAATGTGATGAATCGGCGTCATTTCTTGTTGCTGAAGCGTGGAGGAACCGCCCTACTAATTATGGTGCTCCCAAAACAAAGGAGTTATGTCCAAGAATCACTTCTTTAGGGGAAGCCGCTGGCTCGTAACATGGTACAAGATGCCCTTCAAATTGAACGACTCCTTGACTCGCTTCCTGAACCGTCACCGATGTGGATGAACAAGGATCATTGCGGACTCGAATTTTGGTTCGTGGGGCAACAGTTTTTTGATCCTCTGCTCTCCTACTTCCAAATGCGGGAACCGGATGAATCGCTTGATCACGCCGTGGGCGTCGTTGCTGACAGAATCAAACACTGGCCCGCGAACGCCTGCGTGGAATTGGCCGATTCAGAGTCCCTCCCGCATATGATGGCGGAGACTGGTTGGCCTCTGGTGCGAAGTCTGCATTTGGACTTTGGCGATAATCTCAACGTGGTGGAGTCCCTGGTTACAACTGCGCACTGCCAGAATTTGGAAGAATTAGTTTTGAAGGGAGGCAATCTGGATGTGGCACTTGTTAAAAAGATGGTGTCGTCTCCTTTTCTCAAGGGCCTCCGCAAATTGAGTCTGTTTTGCAGTCTCGGTGACGAAGAGTTTGAAATCTTCGCCACATCCTCACTTGCAAAGCGGCTTGAGGAATTGCCTGGATGGGAGTTACGGCTGCTGTCCCACCGGAGCGACTTGGCTCTCAAGCGGATTTACGTGGCGTCCCGGGAATTGAAACTGCTTAAGGCACCATTTGTTGACAACCTGGAATCGTTGGATGTTTCCGTGGACACACTGAAGGGAATGGTCAAATTGAAAAACGCATCCTGGCTACATCCGCGAATCACTGGAATCAGCTGGGGGGGCACGAGCGAAAAAGCTGCTGCAGTGCTGGCTGACTTTACAGAACTAAAACGTCTTCGCCGCCTCAGGATCGGAGGCCACGTTCGAAACAGACCCAGACTAACTAGAGCCTTACGGACGCTAGCCGGAGCGAGCTTCTTGTCGCAACTCAAAGAACTGGATCTATCAACAACTCATGCTGGCGATGCGGTCATTGAAGCACTCTCGGCTTGGCCGCTGGAGAGCCTGCGTAGCCTCGACCTATATGGTGCCCGCTGTACTGACGACGGAATCGAGGCGCTTGCCAAAAACAAGAGTATCAAGGCGCTTCGATTTCTGAATTTGAGGAGTAACAGCATCACGGATGAAGGGCTGGGGCGACTCGTCACCTGGCCCGGAGTTTCTGCTTTGGAACGGCTCGATTTGTGGGGCAATCCGATTTCCCAGGCTGGAGTCATTCGGCTTGCATCTTCGCCATTCCTCGGCAATCTGCGCAGTCTACGTCTGTCATACGGGGAGGAAGAGGGTTCAATCGAAGCACTTGCGCAATCGAAGACCTTGGAGAACCTGGAGCAACTGTCTTTATCTTCCGACGCGAGCCGGCGGGATTGTAAGGCGCTAGTTGATTCAGCGCTTTTCCAAAACCTAGTGGAACTTGACCTTGGTGGTTGCGGTATCAGCGACGAAGGAGTGCAAATTCTGTTTGGTGGAGAGGCACCGCCGCGACTACTCTGGCTGTCACTCCGCTGTAACCAAATTACTGACCAGGGAATCGATATTCTGGCCAGATCTGACGTGCTCAAGAACCTCACTTGGCTTGAGCTGGATGCAAATGACTACGGAGATGCGGGCTTAGAAGCGCTTGCCAACGCACCGTTCTCACCATGGCTCTGCAAACTTGCAGTACTTGGGTTTGGATCTTCCGGGGAAGGCATGCGTTGCCTTGCCGAATCGAAAACGGCACGGTCGCTTCGTTGGCTGGGCCTTGGTATACCCGGCGAAGGGAACGAATTTGTTCTTCCATGGATGGAAAGCGCCAATGTAAGCCCAATCATCAAGGCTCGCCTTTCGTCCTGCTATTTCGATGTTGGTCTCGATGATTGAAAGCGACGTAAACTTCAACGCATGAAAAAGCATCCGCTACTCCCAGGAGTTTTTCAATGTTTTTTAAGGACGAATTGCTTCGACCTGATCTAATTCAGGATGCCCAATTGCCAAGAAAAACTCCACAGGCGGAGGTCGATCGTTAGCAATATGCCGCATGATACTCTTCAACTCGAACGGTTCCTCGAATCGCTTCCAGAGCCATCACCCATGTGGGAAAACAAAGAGCAGCGCGGAACAGAATTTTCGCGTGGGGGACACCAATTCTTTGATCCACTGCTCTCGTACTTCCAAATGCGAGAACCGGATGAAGCGGTTGGGCACGCCGTGGCCTTCGTTGCCGACCGAATCAAACACTGGCCCGCAAGCGCCTGCCTGGAACTGGCCGATTCAGAGTCGCTCCCGCAATTGGTGGCGGAACCTGGATGGCCGCTGGTGCGAAGTCTTCAATTGGACTTTGGCACAAATCTCGACGTGGTGGAGTCCTTGGTTACAAGTTCGCAATGTCAGAATTTGGAACACCTAGCTTTGACGGGAGAGGAGCCGCTTGCATCGTCCGCTGTTGAGCGTCAGTCTAGATTGCCAAAACTCTCGCCCGCGCACTGTTCGGGCCTTTACGTGGATCGTTTGGCCGGAATTGCGTAAAATGGAATTCAGATGGGGCGGGGCACTCCGTGCCTGGCCTAGTAGCCCGTTGAAAGTAGCTGCGATTCGTCGTGCGAACCGCCAGCGCCTTGCGTATTTCTTGAAGTGTTGGCGACTCGGGTTTTCCTCGCAAGCATTTCGGATGCGATTTTTCAATAAGCTGCTAGAAAACAAGGTAACGAGTGGGGGTCCGTATGTTACAGAAACGCGAGTGCCCCGCTTGGCTCCGTCTGATTGATCTTTGACAATTCGGAAATAGTTTGCGTCTGATTGAGACGCGGAACCAAGCACCACCGAACCGACGCGCACCGACATCGAAACCTGGACTTCGTATGGCTCGATGTGGTAACTTCAGGTGAGGCTCGTTTGCCGTCCACGGGGCTTCACGGTACGCCGGACCAGCCTTGGTGCCAACTCTAGAGATGAATCCCAATTCCATGAACGAACCGAGTTGCGGCGGCTCATGATTGCATATACAATTAAAGTTAGGGATAAAGGAAATGAGTACCAAACGAATTCAAACAACGATCGACACCATCGCGGGAGAGTGCATCGCCGTGAGGATGCGAATGCTTAACCGCGCGGTGACCAACATCTACGACGACGCGCTGCGACCGTTGGGTGTCCGAGTCAGTCAGATGAACATTCTTGTGGCGGCGGGAAGGTTGGGCACGGCTCGGCCCGCCGAAGTCTGCGAACGGTTGCATCTGGACGTGTCCACGCTGAGCCGCAATGTTGAGCGAATGAAAGCACGGGGTTGGCTGGAGGTGATTCCCGACGAGGATGGCCGAGCGCAGCCGTTTCGACTGACGGCGCAGGGCCGGAGGCTGTTGGAAAAAGCGGCCCCGGCTTGGAAAAAGGCTCAACAGCAAGCGCAGGCTATTCTGGGGGACGGAATCGTCGAACAGTTGGGCCAGGCCATCGGGCGATTGAAGACGGAAGCCCGCCCGCACTGACGCTCGTTCCGAATGTTCAGTTTCGTGTCGGGATCCATGTCTCGCTTACAGTCATTTGTCATCTCCACTCCGCGGCGCGATCCCCGGCAATCCGTCGAGGCTCTCGTTGTTCTTCGTCTGCTGATATTGAACCACTCCGTCGACTCCCGTTTTCTCGCCCCAAGCCAGTAGTTGGGAACGCTGCCCCTTAAATTCGTACAGCGGAACACTCCAGCCGCACGAATCCGAGATTCGATGACAGTGAATGCGAATGAAACTTCGCAGGCCAACATACTCGGGAACACGAGCGCGGAGTTGCTGGAAGTCATCGTGTCCTGGCTCGATCACTTCGCCGCGGCCATGTAGACGAACGATCCGCGGCGCTCCTTCGAACGCACAGAACATCAACACGATGCGACCGTTCTCTTTCAGGTGAGCGACCGTTTCGATACCACTGCCGGTGAGATCGGCGTACATCACTGTGTGTTCATCCAGAATTCGTAGCGAATCGAGCGCTTTGGGCGACAAGTTGACGAGCCCATCACCCGACATTGGCGCGGTCGCCACGAAAAACATCTGCTGACGTTCCATGAACTCTTTCAACGACGGGTCAATTTCCTCGTAGACCTTGCCCATCTCAAATCCTTACCGCTGGGTCCGCGGTGAGTTCGTTTTCGGCGGCATCACCTGTGTTGACGGTGCCTTCGCGCACGAGGATCATGACGTGGCACTCGGATTCGGCATGCGGCTTGTGCTCGACCCCCTTGGGCACGACAAGCATCTCGCCTTGGTTCAAGGTTGCGGCACCTTCGCGGAAGTCGATTCGCAACTGGCCGGCGAGAATAAGGAATGCCTCGTCCGTATCAGGATGACTGTGCCATACGAAGTCGCCTTGCAGCTTGGCCAACTTGAATTGGAATCCGTCCATCTCGGCAATGATCTTCGGCGACCACTGATCCGTAAACAGGCTGAGTTTGTCTGACAAGTTGATTGAAGTTGGCATCATGATCGTTTTCTCAATTCACACTGGAAGAGGGCGAATCACAACAGGCGAAGATGCCCGGTGATCTCGTCGATCTTTTCGGCATCGTCGGGCCCAATGGCCAATCAAGTGTTGGTCGGTTGGCCGTGAAACTCGGTCTTGCCGCTATCCGTGATGAGATGCACATCCAACCCGGCCTCCCGAGCCCTGGTGTGGATTTCCATCAGTTCTTCTTCGCTGTCCACGCGACAACATACTTTGGCGAACGACCCGGTGAACCAGGTTTGCTGAGCTTCGGCAAAGTCATCAAGCGACAGCGAACCCGCAGCCTGCAAACGCCGGCAGATAAACGACATTGAGGCGTGCGAGCCTTGCGCGATCTGCTTGCCGCGGCGCATCTTCAAGTCGTGTCGCATGACGATCACTTGTTTAACGCGAGTCTCGTCACTCATCGGCCTCTCCATTCATCATTTGCCGAAACGAGAAAAAGTCGGCACCGGCATGTCAGTTGAGCTTAACCACGATGCCGGATGAGTCCATCGTACTCATGCCAGTAGCCACTCGGCAAGATTCCAAGATCGTCGTGGCCGTGAGATCAGTCCCAAGGCCGACTTTCCGCGGCGAATTCGTGACGGATGGATGGTTGCATTGCAGATGCAAACGCAACAAAGCTGGCCGCACGCCAATCGACCGAATCGTTGGATCGAGGGCCGCAAGTGCGTATGATGGTGGTTCTAGCTTAGTCGATAGCCTAATTCCTATGACTCATGACATCTGTTGGCCCCATGTGTCGACCAGGGCGACTTTGAGGAGTTATTGTTTTGAAGCCTACACTTTTTGTTTTCACGTTGGGCGTGGTCTTGCTGGGGCTTTCTTGCCAGCAGGTCGAAGCGCAGCGAAAGCGTCCCAGTGAGTTACCAGATTCAAGTGAATCAACGGTGGGCGAGTTCAAGGTTCCGGCTGCGTGGGAGTTCAGCCGTCCGTTGATCATGCCAGAAAAACGCGCGCGCGATCGCAGCCGCGCGCAAAAAGATCCCACGGTGGTGTTTCACGAAGGCAAGTGGCATGTCTTCATGACGGTTAAGCTGCCAGGGCGATCGGCGATCGAACACTGCTCGTTCGCAAAATGGGAAAGCGCGGATGAATCCAAACGGACGATTTTGAAAATCAGCGACAGCGATTACTACTGCGCGCCCCAGGTTTTCTATTTTGAACCACATGACAAGTGGTATCTGATTTACCAGATGGGCGTGCCCGGCACGAAGAAGATGTGGGTCGCCTACTCGACCACTTCAACCATCAACGACCCCGCTTCGTGGACGCCGGCGAGGGCGATTCTTGATGGCGGCAAAAACGACCCGCGCGAGGTCGGCGGACTCGATTATTGGATTATCTGCGACGATCAGCGGGCCTATCTGTTCTTCACCAGCTTGAACGGAAAGATGTGGCGGCTGTGGACGAAGCTGGACGATTTTCCCAAGGGGTTTGACCACTGCGAGGTCGCGCTCAGGGCGAAGATCTTCGAGGCGAGCCACACCTACCGGCTTAAAGGTATGAACAAATATCTGACGGTCATCGAAGAGAACGGGCGCCGCTACTATAAGGCCTACATCGCCGATCGTCTGGACGGGACTTGGACACCCATCGCTGACAGCCCGGCCAAGCCGTTTGCCAGTTGGAAGAATATTCGACCAGCCACTGGGGTCGAGCGATGGACCGACAACGTCAGCCATGGCGAGCTTATCCGGGACGGAGTCGACCAGACACTGACGGTGGATCCCAATCACTTGAAATTTGTCTTTCAAGGAATGCTGGATGCCCACAAATCAGGAAAGGGCTATGGCCAGTTCCAGTGGCGAATCGGAATGCTGACGCCGGCGACCGATGCCGATTGAGCCTCGGAAGCATTCCGTTCAAATTCACCGTGACGAGCCGATCGCCGTCGTCCCCCGCCAGCCGGCGATTGTTCGTTTCGTTCCGACATTCCCCAGCCAATCGAGGATTCGACTTAGCCGGCCAGCGCTCCGCGTCGCGGCTTTGAATCCCGCGAGGGCGGCCAGCGTTTTCGCGGCCAAGACTTCGACCGTGAAGTGATCTTGAATCCAATGCCGATTCGACCGGCCATCGTCCGTTCCCGTTGCACGGTTCGAAAGTTGAACGATGCGTTCGGCGAATGGTTCGGCTTGTCCTGGAGCGACTAGATGGGCAACTTGCGATGGCGGCATGCATTCGCGGATACCCGGCAGATCGGTCGCGACCATCGGCAATCCAGCCCCCAGACACTCCAAAACGCCGTTCGGCAGGCCTTCGGAATGGGAACTAAACAGACCCACGTCGGCGGCGCTCAGGACGCGGCCAATGTCGGACTGAAACCCCAGAAAGCGCACATACTCCGCCAGCGGACCTTGCTCGGTTCGTTGCCGGAGGTACTCGCAAGACGCGTCGACCTCGCCCGCCAGCAGCAAGATCGGCCGCCGTCCGACCTCCGCCTGTCGGTCGACCACACGTTGCCAAGCTTCCAGCAGCGTGGCGTGGTCTTTGATCGGGCGAATATTGCCCAGCATCGCGCCAACAAAATCATATGGTTTCAGGCCCAGCGATTCTCTCGCTTTCAACCGGTCCATCAGTTTCGGCACCTCCACGCCGTTATGAATAATCTTCATGCGACTGGGCAGGATCTTCAGCGCGGTGGTTAGGAATTCAGCGCCGACTTGGGAATTCGAAAGAAATCCTGACGAACTTCGCGCCGCGCGTTCTTCCAAAGCCTCATTCAACCGATAAAGCCCGGCGTCGAGTTGATTCCAAACGCACAGCTTGACCGGCGACCTTCGCCATGCGATTCCGCAGTAGACATTCGGCAGGCTGGTACACGGTAGAAGTACCTCGGGCCGGTAACGGCACAACAACCGCCGCATCTTTCGCGCGTAGTACTCCGCATGTTGGAGCTCGAAGGGGTTTTTCAAAGGATCTTCGAACGGTTCATAGTGACAATCGATATTCCGCTCGCGGCATTCGTCCAGCACGGCACCGGGTGACGCTAGACCTAGGATGATGGGCTGGTGCCCCCGCAGTTTGAGCTGTCGGGACAACAAGATGGCGTGTCGTTCCGCGCCCCCCATCCGCAGGTCGTTGAGGACCAGCATGAACCGTCGCGGTCGATCGAAGAAGGTGGTCGACATATAAGGGCCATCCTTTTAGCCTGAAGCGCAAGCGAAGGAATCCGCGCGCATTCAAATGAGTCCGTTCAGCATGAGGCAGAATAGCGGTGTAACTCATGGGGCAGAATAGTGATTTAACCGTACCGTGACGGTGCGTATGCTAGCAGGGCGGTGCAATTCCGCACTGGGCTTGAGCGAAGTTTTTGCCTACCATCACGCCCGCTATCAGTAGTACCAGGCGAAATAGGTGCCATCATGGATGCAGTTGGATTAACTCAACAACAGCAGAGTCAATTTGAAGAAGACGGATTCCTGATTGTGCGTAATCAGATTCCGGTCGAACACCTGCGGCCGATTATCGACGAACTCAACCAACGCGTGGAGGTGGGAACTAGAGCGGCGGTCCGGCAGGGACTGTTGGCCGCCAATCAGACCTTTGAGAATGCCCCGCTGGAAACACGCGCGGCTTTGGTTTCCAACGCCTGCCGCGATCGAAACTGGCTGTGGAAGACGTTCTTTTCCGACCACCACCCGCGAACTGAGGGAGTCTTCGCCCTCACCACATCCCCCGCCCTGCTGGACGCAGTCGAATCACTGACGGGCCCGGAAATCCTCGCCCATCCACTGTTCAATCTTCGTTGTAAGTTGCCGAACCACGAAACGACAGTGGTTCGCTGGCATCAGGACATCGAGGGACTGGAAAGAGACGCCCTCGACACCCTGATCGTCACCGCTTGGATGCCTCTGGTACGGGCCACGGCTGAAAACGGGTGCTTGCAAGTCATTCAAGGGTCGCACCGAACGGGCCTGTTGCCACACGGCTTCCCGGATTCCGCGGGCAACAAGGAGTTGAAGGCCATTGCCGATGCGGATGTGCCGTCCGGTCCCATTGTCGATATTGAATTGGAAGCCGGCGACATGCTGTTAATGAACGAGCGAACCGTCCACCGCTCAATCCCCAATCACTCCGAGACGATTCGCTGGAGTTTCGATGCCCGCTACAACAAGATTGGCGCCCGGAATGGCCGTAGTCTGGTGCCTGGGTTCGTCGCGCGCAGCCGCTCGCATCCGCGCGAGGTGACGGCATCTCTGCGCGAGTGGAACGAACTGCTCGATCAGCCGGCGATAACGTCCACCGTGTTGAACTTTCGTCAGTGGCACTCGGATGAAATCGACGAGGATGGTTGGGCGGCCAGCCGATGTTCCTTGCAGCTATTGAACCGTCCCGACTGCGGCAATGTGGAGTTGACGATTGAAGTTCCCGAGTGGGCGGGGCTGCGGCAACAAGAGGTCACGCTTTTGCTGAATGGCAAGCTACACAAGACCGAGGTGCTGCAATCCGGCGAGCATCAAATCCTCGTTCCTTCGCCGGATGACGAGGGCACTCTACGGATCGACTTAACGTCGAGCGCCGAATTTTCCTTGCCCGGCGGCGACGGACGCCAACGCAGTTTCCGACTGAAACAGGTTGAACACGCCCGGCGGCCTGCCAAGTTTCGTTGGTGGCGCGGCAAGCGTAAAAGCGCATGAGCCAGCCCCGCAACATCGTCAGCGTGAACACCGCCGATCACGGCGGCGGCGCTGAACGAATCGCGTGGACGCTCTTCAAGGGATTTCAAAGATCCGGAAATCAATCCTGGCTGGTCGTTGGTGACAAGAAGTCGGACGACCCTGGCGTACTCCCCTTCTATCTAAGCCCACACATTGATTACACGCCCTACGGAAAGTGGCCGCGTGCTGCCTGGATCAAGTGGCTGCGCTGGTTCGATCGTCGCGCTGGACGCGAGGACTTCAATTCTCCCTACTCAAAGTATCTGCCAACCCTGAGCGGATCGTTGCCGGATGTGATCCACTGCCATAACTTGCACGGCGGCTACTTCGACTTGCGGGTGCTGGCGAATTTATCGCGTCGGCTGCCCGTGTTCTGGACCTTGCACGACTGTTGGGCTTTTACCGGGCACTGCGCCTATCCGAACGGATGTCCGCGCTGGCAGTCTGGCTGTGGAAAATGCCCGGAACTCTCGCTGCCGCCCGCCGTTGAACGCGATGCAACGCGCGCCAATTTGCGACGCAAGGGCACGATCTATGCGGAATCGAGGCTGCATGTCGCCACGCCCAGCCGATGGTTGATGAATCGAGTCGAGCAATCGATTTTGGCACCCGCGATCGTGGAGCGGCGGGTGATCCCCAACGGCGTGGACCTCACGCTATTCAAGCCGGCATGCCGGCAACAGGTGCGTGAGGAATTGGGTATTCCGCAAGCCGCGCGAGTGGTCATGTTTGCGGCGGTAAAGTCGAAGACGAATCCCTACAAGGACTACGAAACGATCCGCAGCGCCGTTCGACGAGTGGCTCATCGCGCTCAGAGCGTGAACCTACACTGTTTGGTCATTGGTGAACAAGCGGCGGAAGAATCGCACGGCAACTCGGTGATTCAGTACATTCCGTTCCAGGCCCAGGGCCAATTGGCAAAATATTATCAAGCGTCCGACATCTATCTCCACGCCGCGAAAGAAGACGTCTTGCCAACGGTGATCATCGAAGCCATGAGTTGCGGCACGCCCGTGGTCGCCACTGCTGTCGGCGGAATCCCCGAGATGATTGAGCATCAAGAGCACGGGTTGCTCGTTCAGGCCGGAGCGTTTGAAGAGATGGCCGCCGCCATTGAACTGCTTTTGAAGCACGATGCAGCCCGCCAGGAGATGGGACGCCGCGCCGCCGAGACCGCTCGACGAAAGTTCGACCAACAGCGAATGATCTCGGACTATTTGGCTTGGTACGCCCAGATATTGCAGCAGAACACGGTCAATGCCGCAGCGTAGGCGTCTCGGCGGGGCGGGTTGCGTTCTGCATGCGATGCGATCGCTCCGCGCCTCACGACCGGTTGTTCGGCCTCAAAGACTTACCGCCGAAATCACATCAATTCAAAAAATGATTCTTCGCCAATATGGGGACACAGATTCTTGGCCAGCGCGGATAGTGACTCCCGACCGGCGAACAAGGGGATCCAGTCGTCGATCGACCCGCGGTAGCACCAGCGCGACGCCGCGAACAGCCGCCTGTCGTCGTCGCACAAAGTGAACTTGAGACACGCATCTTCACCCTCATGGATGATGACGTCTTTGCCCTTTACATCCACGCTGGCGGAAAACTGCTTGCCGCATTTCCGTATGGCTTCCCTCACGACTTCGATTTCCTGTTCCGTGATCAGCTTCGGTTGAATGCGGCGACAAAAAACCTGGCCACGGGGGTTTTCGTGGATTTCAAACCCGTCGGGCAATTGCCCGCAAAGGTCTCCCTCGGATTTTTTCGAGAAAAAATACTTGGGCTTCCCAGTCTTGGTGCGGCCCTGATGTAGGTAGTATCGGTCCCCTTTGCGGTTCATGTGCTGAACGGCCAACGCGTCGGCGACTTCGGCGGAACGCGGCGCGCGTTCACCTCGGCTGGTCTCTTCGAACCCGGCGGCGAGTCGGGGAGAGACGCGCCCATGCGGCCGCACCCAACTCAACGTTGTTTCCCTCGGCGGCCCGTCGCCCAATGGGGGATACGTTTCCGCTTCCGCATTACCCGCCACGAAGCCAGGCAGGCAATGCAGACATGCCGCCAGAAATTCCAACTCGTCGGCCGTCGGAGAACCCGGCTCCCATCCGGGGCGAAAACGCATTGCCGCGGGGTACGCTTCGGGTGCGGCGATCGGCCAGCCGTGGCGTTCCACCAAGTAAATGTCGGTCGGGGCCAACACCGATTCTTCCTCAAAAATCACGACGAAAGCAGACAAACTATCCAAGCCGGCCTGGCCGCTGATCATGTCCACCGCGTCCTGCAAGCTGTCAAGCACCGCCAGGCCCATGGTCACCCCCGTGCGGCCCAGTACGATCGCGTAGCGCGCGGCGAAGCCGTCAACTTTGATTTCGATCGGAATTTCGCCCGGCACGTATTTCCAAGGTGCCTGGCGGAAATATCGGTCCGCCGCGTGGTAGAACGACTCCATGCCGTCGCGGTCCACGCCTTGCCCGTCGGCCAGGGCGCACTTTTCCGGCCCGCCGAAGCTGGCCGCCATCCGTAGGCAATGCGAGTGCAACTCGGGCAACTCGTCCAACAACACGCAATCCACATCGGCTGCGGCCAACCTGGGCCGGAGAAAGTCGTAGCCGTCGGAATCCGAAACCTCGATCCGCCGCGGCCGCCCCGAAACTTGCAGCATCACCCGCGCGGCATACTCCCACAACCGTTCAGCATCCGGTTCGCCCGGAATTATTTCGGTACACAACACGTGACCGGACGCTTTGTCCATCACCAACACCGACCATGGACGCTGGACGCCGCCGACGTCGTTGGAGAGCATCGTTGGATGATGAAAGAAATCGATTTGCCACGTTGCATCGCCGGGCGGCAGGTCGCGGGCCTCGAAGTCGTCGTCCAGACGCGGCAACTGCTGGGCCGCCACTAGGTCGGCCATCCCTTCCAACAACTGGCTGACCGGTTGCGGCCTGTAGGTCACGCGGCATTCGACGTCCAGTTCGTTCAGCAAGTGACGCCACGCCCGGCGGAATTCGGGCCGCGGCACTTCCAATCGCCGTGGCCGTTGCGGTGTGCTTTCGACCGGCTGCAAAAAAGCGGCCAGCACATGCCGCCACACCGTCTCGGGCGTGGGGCTGCCTTCGATCACCGTGAGGCAACGCATTTGCTCGCGGTTCACATCGGCGATGCCCAGAACCCAGCAGGGGTCGTCGTCCGCCTGCTCTGGGCCTAACTTCCGCAGTCCGACTTGCCAGGACGTGTCTACCTGTTGCAAATCCCGCAACTGTTCGCGCGGAAACGGCAACACGGCGTCGGGCTGGCCGAGCGGCACACGGAGCACGCGCCGCACCCATGTAGCGGCCCCGGCAACAGACCGCCAAGCGGGTAGCAACAAACGGGCGGTGCTGTGTGTGGTATTGCGTCCCGCTTCGAAACGAATCGGCTGGTCGGCTCGGACTAGGCCGTCGCCCAGCAAGTAATCCAGGAACCGCGCGTCCAGCCGGTGGGCTTCTGTTAGCAACCGGCACGACTCGTCGCCATCGCCGTGCGCGGCAAAAGCCCACAATGCTTGGGCGTAGCGCCAGAACGCGGTCGGTTCGTCGTAGTGGTCCAGCAGCGGTTTCAGTTCCTCCAGGCTTCCGGTGCCCAGCAGGCAAGCGGCCAGCCAATAGCGGGCGAACAGGTGGTCGGCCGGGTCGGCTTGCAGCGTCTCCATAAAAGTTCCGACCGCTTCTTCACTTCGGTTCAGCCGCCAAAGTGAAGTGGCAACACCGAAAACAGCCCGCACGTAGCACCTGCCTTCGGGAATTCCCCACAAACTCGCGTCGGCTGCGTCCAGCGCGGAAATGCCCGCGACGTGTTGGCTTTCCTCCAATGCCGTGTGAAACATTTCTAAAGCGTCCAGTGGATTCGACTGATCTTCCGCGGTGTCTAGCAACTGTTCAAGCCGAATTCTCGCGGCCTTCGGTTGCTCTTGGACGGCGGTCGCCGAACGGTGTTTTTCCGTGCGGTTGCGTTTTTGTTTCTTTCTTCGTGGCATCTGGGACGTCCTTGCATGAAACGTGAGCAGTTGTATTGTCGGAACACGGCGAGTAGCACTCAATCGCTTCCAAACTCTCGCATTGCGTGATAGCTTTCCGGGGCGTGCGGTACAATTTCAACCGAGAAATCCCAGTTGTCACCTTCACGGTCATCGAGAGGAATATACCTGTTGGCCGTATCCCCGTTGTCATGGAGTGCCTCGAAGAATACTCCTGAGACGGCCACCGAATAGCACTCGCTGACTGCCTTGCACTCTGGGTGATCTGGCGGCATCTCATCCAGGTCACTGAAAAACGACAGCGGCAATGCGATGGTTACCGGGACTTCATCCGGGGCATCCTTGTGTTTCTCCAAGAACGCACGCAGGTCGCCCAGCGTCAGCTTCGGCCATTCATAACCGAACGGGCGAATTTCGTCGTCCGGGTGTGGTCCGATTTCAAAGAGTCGATCTGTCGTTTCTTCCCGCACGGTGTAATTCTTGGCCGCAATTCCAACAACCTTGCCTCGTCCCGCATAGGGCCGTTCCCCGCTAACATCCTTTATGCTCGCCGTATTATCGCCGTCAAACTCGATCAGTTGCGCGTCCTCCGGCCAATTTCGAGTTTTGAAGAAAACCCAGTCGCCTACGTTCATGTGTTACTCCACCGCAAGGCAAGATCCCGAATTAACTGCGATCCAAGGAAAACGACCGCAACTTCTGTTTCACATTGTCCCGCACGAAGACGACGATTTGTCCATCCACCTGGGCCTGTTCGTACTGTTGCTTCAGCAGGCACTGTGACCGCTCGTTCATCTCGTCCCGAAAGTCCTTGTAGGGATAGGCGTAAATCCGTTGCTCTTGAATGTCGAACAGCATGACGGGCCTTTTTTCTTCGAACATCTCGTACATCATCAGGATGTTAGCGAATTGCTCCATTGCAACATCAAGCAACTCGTCGCGGGATTCGTTGGTCTTGGCAGGTCGGGTCCGCCGTTTTTTTCGCCGGGTTGCGGATTTTTTGATTTTCACCATCTGTTCGTCCTTTCTAATTCTAAGCATCATCAAACCGCGTCAGCCGTTCACAAACCAGGACGAATAATCGTCAACCATTCGTCGATTAAGATTGCCTTTGCGAACCTTGAGTTCAGTGAGCGGCAACTCGATACGCTGTCCGTCTCGTCGGGCCTGACAAAACAGGCCGTATCCGTCATCAGCGAAGTCATCGGGATCGAGAAGCCCGAGAACGGTGATGGAAGAGGTTTTCGACTGAAACATTCCAGGCCCGAACGAGTATTTTGCCTCGAATGGGAATGACAAGTTGTTGGCAAGGTACTGGTAGTATGCCACCAGTGATTCATCGTCGGCTTCAGGCAAGGGATCGTCACTGGTCAACTCCAGCACGGCCCTGAGTCGGTCATTCTGATCGTTCATCGACAGCGGTCTGGTGACAACATGGTTCGACCGCTCGATCGTGACGGGACCACCTACGTCCGGCTGCAGGTCACCTTCCCCCAGCCACATTTCGTTGCTGTCGAAACCGTCGCGTTCGCAACGCTTGTGGTAGATGGAACTTCGTTGCTTGAGCGTTTGCTTGGACCAGCGAATCAGTAAGGTTGGCGGCGTCCCATTCCGCATTTCGGCAATTGTTCCCGCCCAGCCGCCAATTGTCAGATCGTCGTAATCGGGATCAAGGACGCCAGAACAAACGCGAACGTTGTCGCCGACGTTGAACCGGGGAATTGTCTTGGGCATTTGGCACCCTCCGTGGCGTGATTGAATAATCATTTTGGTCCGGCGTTGGGAAAATTGACAAGGTCAGTCTTTGGGCTGTCCTCGATTCCTTCAATTTTTCCGTTCCGTCGGTCCACGCTAAGCTAGCCGTGAACCTTGGCACGCCGCCCCGACGGGTGCCCTCAAAATTCAAACTCTCGATGTTTGCGGCATTGAATTGCCCGCCGCTGACGCGCGCCAAGGCCTCTCGAACGTGGCTACGAGGCGCGATTTCGGCTAGAGTAGTTTCTGACGAAATTGAGTACGGTAGGCCGCATGCCCATGAGACAATCTGGAATCAATGCATCGAAAATCAAGGGGAACATTGTCGTAATTGCGGCGATTGTGATTGCAGGCCTGTGTGGAACAGCGTCGCGGGCGGGGGACAATAAGTTCGAATCGGTGGTCCAGCCGTTTATCAAGAAACACTGTGTCCGTTGTCACGGTGCCACCAAGCATGAAGGCGATTTGCGGCTGGATACGTTGACCGCCGATTTTGACTCGGCGGGACAAGCGGCGGTGTGGATCGAGGTGATGGACAACCTCAATCTCGGCGAGATGCCGCCGGAAGGCGAAGCGAAGCCGAGCGCGGCGGAACATCGGGACGTCGTTCGCTGGCTCGCCGCTGCACTGCGGGCGGCGAGAACGCGATCGGCTGGGGCGGGCGGCCGTGTATTGCTGCGGCGGCTCAACCGAACGGAATTCTCCAACACGATTCGTGATTTGTTCCAGATGCGGTTTCTGCCCGGCGAGGACCCGGCCGAGTTGCTACCGCCCGATCCGACGATCGACGGTTTCGACAAAGTTGGCTCGGCGTTGATGCTCGATCCATCCTTGCTGGCTGGCTATTACGAAGCGGCGCGGCGGATTGTCGACAAGGCGATCGTCAGCGGACCGCCAGCCTACCCCACCCGCCGCACGCGGTTTGAATGGGAAGACATGGCGAAGCCCGAGTTCGGTTTCGCGTATGTTTGCGGCAGCGGCGGCAGGTACTGCCTAGAGAATGATGTGCGGTTGTTGGCCGGCGCGGCGCGCGTCGGCCGTGGGCTGTACTATCCCGGCACCAAGCAGATGTTTCCCGTCAACGGCTTCTACACGGTTCGCATTCGGGCCGCCGCTCAGCATGGCCGCCCTGATGACCCCGTGAAGATGTTTGTCCGGCGCATCAACGGCCGCGAGAGCGATCTTATCGAGACGGAAGTCACCGCCACGCTGGACAAGCCGCGCGTGTATTCGGCGACGCGCCCGATGGTTGCCGTGCCGGGAGCCAGCGGCGTTTATATGCAGGCGGGCATCGTGAACGGCTCGAAGGTCTCGGTCGGCATGCCGAGATATTGGGATTTTCATAAGAAAATGGAAGCCGCTTCGAAAGCGGGCAATCACGCCGAGGCCCTGCGTTTGAGAGCGCGGATGAAGTCCGAAGGCTGGACCGGCGGCAATCGTCCCGCCGAGGTGCTGCTCGATCCGAGCACCGCGCCGAAGCTGATCATCGACTGGATCGAAATCGAAGGCCCGTTGTACGAAGCCTGGCCACCGCTCAGCCATAAGGCGTTGTTCTTCAAGGATGAAGATGCGCCAAAAGATATGAAATATGTTCGTGAGATGTTTGCGAGATTCCTGCCCCGCGCGTTTCGCCGCCCGGTCGAGGAGGCTGAAGTGGAACGTGTTGTCGAATTGGTTCGTCGGGAACTCAAGCAAGACGTAAGTTTCGAGGATGCGATTAAGGTCGGATTGACTTACACGCTTACTTCGCCGGCTTTCCTCTATCTTGTCGAGCCACGCGGCAAGGCGACTTTGGTGCCAACGAAGGCAGGATTAGAGCCCGCGCCGCGTGCGCTGACCGACTTCGAACTTGCCTCACGGCTGTCGTATTTCCTTTGGTCCAGCATGCCGGATCCACGGCTGTTGCAACTTGCCGGCGACGGAAGGCTTGGCGTCCCAGCGATCCTCGTCAAGGAAGTCGATCGCATGGTCGCCGATCCCAAATCGCGGGCATTGGTCGACAGTTTCGCGGCTCAGTGGCTGCGAACTGGCGAGTTCCTCGACTTCACACCGGACCGCAAGATTTATCGTGACTTCGATCCCGCTTTGCGCGAGGACATGGTTGGCGAAACGCTGGCATTCTTCGAAGAAGTTTTGCGCGAAGATCTTAGCGTGCTGAGTTTTCTTGATTCAGAATTCGTGATGGTCAACGAGCCTTTGGCAAAGTTTTATGGCTTGGAAGGTGTGAAGGGAAAAGCCATTCGACGCGTTTCGTTGCCCAAAGATTCGCCGCGTGGCGGTTTGCTCGGACAGGCCGGCGTCCATTTGCGCGGCTCGGATGGCATCCGCACCAAGCCGGTCAATCGGGGCGTCTACGTACGCGAAGTGTTGTTTAACGATCCGCCCGATCCCCCACCGCCCAACGTGGGCGAGGTTGAGCCCAACATTCAGGGCAAACGGCTGACGGTTCGCGAACGTCTGTTGCAGCACCAACAAATCGAGGCCTGCGCAAGCTGCCATCGCGGCATCGACGGTTACGGCCTGGCTTTGGAGAACTTCGACGCAACGGGCGCCTGGCGAGACCGGCAGAACGGCGAGGATTTTCGAGGAAGCAAGACGCCGCCGATCGACGCCAGCGGCAAGCTGCCCAACGGCCGAGCGTTTAAGAATTTCCTCGAGTTCAAGGCACTACTGCTCGAACAGGACGGCCGCTTCCGCCGCGCCCTGGCGGAAAAGCTGTTTGTGTATGCTCTTGGCCGCCCCGTCGAACCGGCGGATCGTGGAACCATCGACGCAGTTGTGGCCGAGATGGTGGAAGAAGGCGATACACTTCGGGCGGCGATCAAGGCGTTGGTTGCGACCAGCGTGTTTCGGACCAAATGAACCCACTAGACGCGAAGCAACGATTCCCAAGAAAGATGCAGCATGATCAATAGGCCAAAACTCTCCCGCCGCACGTTTCTTCGCGGAACTGGCGCGGCGATGGCGCTGCCGTATCTCGAAGCCATGATGCCGGCTTCGGCGCTTGCGTTGCCAACACCGCAAGTGACTCCGCGGCTGGGCGTGTTTTACTTTGGCATGGGTATGAACGTCCGCCAGTTCTTCCCAACCGACGTGGGTCCCGACTTCACCATGCCCCGCATCCTCAAGCCGCTGGAAGAACATCGGGGCCGGTTCACCGTCCTTTCCGGAACTTATCTACAAAATGGTGGCGGTCATCAGGGGACTTATCCCTTCGCTACGGGAATCGCCCGCGAGAAGAAGCAAGACATCTCTTTCGACCAACTTGCATCCGAGGCCATCGGGCGGGACACGCGTTTCCCTTCGCTGCAACTGTCGATTAAACGAGGTACCGGTTTGGGCGGACCGGATTTGGCGACGCTCTCGTGGAACCGGCAGGGCGTGCCGCTGGCGGCGGAAAACGATCCGTCCACTCTTTTCGACCGCCTGTTCCGGCCACCGACCGCCGAGCAAAAGGCCAATCAATCGACGGAGTTTCGCCAGCGGCAAAGCGTCCTTGACTTGGTAAGCGAAGACGCCGCGCGATTGCAGAAGAAGCTCGGCCAAGCGGACCGGCGGCAACTCGATCAGTATTTCCATTCGGTGCGGGAATTGGAAAAGCAGCTTGAACGTCAGGTGCAATGGTCGGAGAAGGCCAAGCCGAATCCCAAGCTCGACGGACTCGGCGATTACTCCCAGCGGCTGACGCCCGACGAACCGAAGGACTTTTCCTACGAGGAATACTCGAAGTTGATGTACGACCTGATTGCCTTGGCTTTTCAGACCGATTCGACACGCGTCGTCACGTATGTCGTGCGGACCGAGTTGAAGGGCGGCTCGTATCCCGAATGGGGGTTGTCGAAAGATTATCACTCGCTGACGCATCACGGCAACGATCCGCAAAACTTGGATGAGCTCGCACGGGCGGACGCGATTTACATGCGGCACTGGTCGCACTTCCTCCGCCGGCTGCGGTCGATTCGCGAAGGCGACGCAACGTTGTTGGATCATGCGTTGCTTGGCTTCAGCAGCGGAATGGGAATCGGACACAGCCGCGATTTGCTGCCGACGATGCTTAGCGGCGGCGCGGGCTTGGGCATACGCCATCAGGGCCATCTTGAATTGCCCAAGAACACACCGCTGGCCAACCTGTGGCTGACCATGATGCAGCGCCTCGGCGTGGAAGCAGGAAAACGCCTGCACGACAGCACGGGCGTTATCAAGGAGTTGGTCGATGCGTGATGCCGTTTTATTGGTGCTCGTCGCGTTGCTGAGCTTGAATTCGGTTGCCGCCGACGAACTTGCCACAACGACCAACTCGCTGGGCATCCGTCTGATCCGCATTCCCGCCGGCCAATACATTCGCGGGGAGATGCACGGCGATGATCTGCGTAAGAAAAATCCGTTCTCGACGGGCTCTACCGGCGACCACGATGCACGACCCGCGCATCCGGTGAAGATCAGCCGCGATTTTCATATCGCAGCTACCGAGGTCACCGTCGGCCAGTTTCGTCAATTCGTCAAAGCCGCGAATTATCGGACCACCGCCGAGACCAACGGCAAGGGCGCGCTGGCCTTCGATGCCGTCGGCGAGGAAGGAATCCAACAATTCAAGGTGGACTCAAGCCGCACCTGGCGCGACCCGGGCTTCAAGCAATCGGAAGAGCATCCCGTGGTTTGCGTGAGTTGGAAGGACGCCGTGGCGTTTTGCACATGGCTTAGCGAAAAGGATGATGCCGTTTATCGACTGCCGACGGAAGCGGAATGGGAATACGCGGCCCGCGCTGGTGTAACCACGGGCTACCTCGGCGGGGAAGCGGCGGATACGATTTACGCCTTCGGAAATGTCGCGGACGCCGCTTTGGAAGTCGCCCATCCCGGCATGACCCTGCGGCAACGCATCGCGCGGCTCGGTAAGGACGAGGGCGACGGCTTTGTCTACACCGCCGCGGTCGCAAGTTTGCGGGCCAATCGCTGGGGTCTATTCGATACCCACGGCAACGTGTGGGAATGGTGTTCGGACAAGTACCACGATCGCTACTACACGGAGCTAACCAACGCCTCCGTGATGCAGCGGTTGAACAACGTGCCGCCGGTGGTCGATCCCGGCGGCCCCAAGACGACCGCCAACCACCGCTACGGCGATTGGCGTTCGATGCGAGGCGGAGCGTGGTGTACCGGACCGATCAGCAGTCGCTGCGCCTCGCGTGGCTTCGGCGAAGCGTCCGATGCGTTCGTCTATACCGGTTTCCGCATCGTCTTGATGGACCCGTCGAAGTAACTCAATTCAACGCGCCACCGAGCCGCGAATGCGCCCTCGGGTGCCGGGCACGATTAGGCATCAAAGTCGGCTGCCGGTTTGTCCGGCGCGGCACCGGACAGAAACGCGCGGACGTGCGAATCGTCTCCTCGTTCCATCGTGCCTGCTCGATTCAAGAATTTCCGCGCGCGATCCGGCGCGTCGTCGAAATGAAAAAACGTGCCCAGCAAAAAGACAAGATCCGAGTTATCCGGGAACTCTAACGCGGCGGCGGCCAGGCCTTCGACATGCGTTGCCTTGGCTAAATGGGCGTCACCGTAAATACTGGCCAACTTAAAACCGGAACCCACTTCGCGCGGATCCAGAGCTATGCCGCGTTTGATGGCCGTGGCCGCGTGTTCATAACGGCTGGTCGCGATGTAGGCGTAAGATTGACGAAAAAATGCCTCGGCCAAGTCGGGCGCGATCTTCACAGCCGACTTGTATTGTTGCAGTGCTTCGTGATAACGGGCCTCGCGAAACAGTTCGTCGCCGATCGTCACATACTTGCGGGCGCGGCGCAGCGTTTCCGGATTCGAATGACGAACCAGCGGCCTCTTCAATGTTGAAGCAGGAACCGCCGGGGCCGCCGGAAGCGGGGGCGCGACCAAGGGTTTGGGATCGACGGCCAGTGGAGCAGTGAACGCACTACGTCCGAGACCCAGGAACTGAGTCAAAGCCTGAGGACCATACCCCAGTTCGGCGGGTGCATAAATGGATGGCGAATAGTACTCCAGATAATTGCTACTCGGCGCGTAGTAGGTTCCGTACGGACTGTAAATGCCGGAACCGTACCCGAGAGTCGAACATCCCGATCCGTAATAAGAGCGCTGATACACGCCACCCAGAGAGAGACCGAACCGCAAAGACGTACCGTGGCGAAAACCAAAGTGGGAATGATGGTGATGGCCATGATGCCGATGTCCGATATGCTGGTGCCCACCGCGTCGATACTGGGCCATGGCGGGCAGAGCGGTGGCTAACACCAAAGCGGTGGCGAGAAGACACCGACGATGAACAAACATGGCTATACCTTTCGAATTTCCCCGCCAAATGAATGACGAGTCAATTATCGCGAGTCGCGGGTGAAACTGCAAGCTGAACATCACCTGCGGCGAAGAGACCCCCCGGCTCGGTAGCCGCCTCAACTCGCTGGCGGCATCCGCGGCGTGCATCCTCAAGGTAAGAAGGCATCAGCAACCGAGTCACTTTTGACGAAAGTGGCTTACTGAAGGCGTTGTCGAATTTCCGCGACGCAATCGTCGACTTTGACTCGTGCTTGATCCAGCGAATCCCGGTCGCGGATGGTCACGGTGTTGTCTTTTAGCGTGTCGCCGTCGACAGTGATGCAAAACGGCGTGCCGGCTTCGTCTTGCCGTCGATAGCGGCGGCCCACCGCGCCCTTCTCGTCGTAAAAGACGTTGAAATGTTGCTTGAGCGCCCGATAGACGTCTTTGGCAATCTCTGGCATGCCGTCTTTTTTCACCAGCGGGAAAACGGCGCACTTTACCGGAGCAATGCGGGGATGCAACTTCATCACCACGCGGCTTTGCATTTTGCCGTTCTCGTCCGGTGCTTCGTCTTCGGTGTAGGCTTCGCACAGAAACGCCAAGGCGGCTCGGTCGGCACCAGCCGATGGCTCGATGACATGCGGCGTGTACTTTTCCTTGGTCGCCTCGTCGCGATACTGCAAGTCCTTGCCGCTGCCCCGCCATTTGGGTTTGCCGTCTGGACCAAGTTGCAACTTTAGCGGATTGGACTTTTCATCCAACTTACCTTCCATGTGACTGCGCAGATCGAAGTCGCCGCGATGAGCGATGCCTTCTAGTTCGCCATATTCGCCTTCCGGCAGAAACGGAAACGCATACTCGATGTCGGCGGTTCCGGTCGAGTAATGGCTGAGTTCCTCGGGGTGATGTTCGCGCAGTTGCAGTCGCTGGTCGGAGAGGCCCAATTCTTGATACCACTTCATGCGGCGGTCGCGCCAGTATTGATACCAATCTTGCGACGAGTTGGGATGGCAGAAGAATTCAATTTCCATCTGCTCGAATTCGCGCGACCGAAACGTGAAATTCCGGGGCGTGATTTCGTTGCGAAAGCTCTTGCCCATCTGAGCGATACCAAACGGCAGTTTGACGCGCGTGCTGTCGAGTACGTTCTTGAAGTTGACGAAAATACCTTGCGCGGTTTCGGGGCGCAAAAACGCGGCGTCGTCGTCACCGCCCAGCGCGCCCACGGTCGTCTTGAACATCAAGTTAAACTCACGAGGCGCGGTCAGCGTGCCTAGTGATTTCGCGGTCGGAGCGAGTACTTTCTCCATATCGTCGACTTCAGGCAACGTGAGAAACCGCTCGTCCCACTGCATTTGATCGGCGTCCTTGGCCCGCAGTTTGAAGAACTTTTGTGCCCGTGCCCGCGTGTCTTCCTCTTCATTTTCGGTCTCGACGATGGTCGCCACGAAGATGCGCTGGCCCTTGGCTTCGACCCAACGGCCGCGGACTTGATCGTGCCGATATCGTTTATTAGTTTCGCGGCAGTCGACCATGAAGTCGTGAAACAAATCGTAGTGGCCGGACGACTTCCAAACCTGCGGATGCATGATGATGGTGCAATCCAAGCCGACCATCTCGTAGGCCTCGGGGCCGCCCTGGGGAGTGGCCAAGTCGTCGTGACTGGTGACCATGTCGCGCCACCACGCGTCCTTGATGTTTCGTTTCAGTTCGACGCCCAGCGGACCATAATCCCAAAAGCCGTTGAGACCGCCATAAATCTCGCTGGATTGAAACAGAAATCCTCGCCGTTTACAAAGCGAGACAAGCTTCTCCATCTGCATGGCTACTGCTGCCTGAATTAGTGGGAAATGGGCGTGAGGACACGATGCGCTTCTTTGAGAGCGGTGCATCTGGCTGGCAAGCCGGTGGCCCCTATCTTACTGACATCCGCCAAGGGTGCCATGCCACTTGCGACACCGGCACCGTACGAGAAGACGGGCACGACGGCCCAACGAATAGTTCGCGGATCAGCGTCCTCAGAATTGGGGCTTTTGCGTGCCCATTGGCTTTTGCGCGCCCATTGGATATTGCGATAAAACGGGTCGATTGGAGCGCCGCACGAAATAGAAGATCAGCGCCCCGATCCAACTCGCCAACACGATGACGAGAATCCAGACGACGGTTTGGTTGTCTGGCCGCTTGGGCTCGTTTGTCGCGCAGTCGATCAGCATCCAGATCCAAAAAGCGAACCCGGCAACGTTGATGATCACGGCTACGCCCATGAACACCATGCAGACCAACATGAAAATAGTGCCTACGGCTTCAGGACCGGCGCTCTCCATCGTATTGTTCTCCGAGGCCTATGTATAAAAAAAGGACACCGCCTGAAATTCGCGGCAGTCTCTATTCTGCTTGGCAGGCCAATTCTTGGACAGCTCAGACTGGAAATTGCCGAATTCCGTCGGAATTCAACACGCCCGCAGCGAGAAATCTTTGGCATCCAGTTCCGGCACCAGGTCGAAGCGATCGATTCGGGCCGCGATTTCAATGTCCCGCTCTTGGCCGATGGCGATTAAGTTGCGTCCACCCGAACTGTCGCGAAGGGTCTCCGCCAGGGGCGTACCGCTGGAAAACTCGCGGGCGGCCTGGCGCCAGGCGTCGGCTGCAATTTCAGCTTGATCGTTGCACTGCCAGTCGTGGCCCGCCGATCGCAACAATTCGTCGACGACCGCACCGGCAAACAGCACATCTTCACGAGTGATTTGGTTGCGGGTGCCGGCGCACAG
>JAJDEH010000189.1 GCA_029259935.1 Planctomycetota bacterium | reverse complement strand
CTTCATGTGGGCGATCGTGGGCATGGGCCAGCCGGGAACGATGGTGCGGCTGATGGCGTTCAAGGAGAGCCGTACCTTGAAGCGTGCGATTCTGACCGTCACCGTTTACTACAGCCTGATTTACTTGCCGTTGGTGTTCATCTTCGTGGCGGCCCGCACGCTGCTGCCGCATATTCCGCAAGAGGATTCCGACAAGGCCATGGTGCTGGTCGCGACCCGAGTCGTAGCGGACATGGGCATCGGCTATCAAATTCTGGCCGCAATCTTCGTGGCCGCGCCGTTCGCGGCGGTGATGTCGACCGTCGACAGCTTTCTGCTCATGATCAGTTCCAGCTTTGTGCGGGACATTTACCAGCGAACCATCAATCCCAACGTTCGAGAAAAAGTCGTCAAATGGGCCAGTTACGCGACCACGGCGATTGTCGGAGCGCTCGTCACCATCATCGCCATGGACCCGCCGAACTTCTTGCAATACATCATTGTGTTTACCAGCGCCGGCTTCGCGGCCACGTTCTTGTTCCCAATGATGTTGGGAATCTTTTGGAAGGGCATGACGAGGCAAGGCGCTTTGGCGTCGATGATCGGTGGATTTGTCGTGGTCCTCACGCTGTTCACCGGCGGGACGGTAATGCACAAGCTGGGTTTAAACGTTCCCGACGCCCGGATCGACCTGTTCGGATTCCACCCCGTTTTTTGGGGTCTTGGCATTTCGTTGCTGCTGGCGGTCTTGGTCAGCAAGCTGAGCGGACCGCCACCGGAACATCTGGTGCTGCGATACTTCTTTAAGAAGTCTGAACCATCCGACGATTAGTGTGAACGCACCCGCGGGATCCCCAAAACCTCGCGTCGCGAAATCACTAACCAACTATTCCGATGCCCGAGCCTTGGTTGTCCAATCGCGATGATCCATACAATCGCGCATGCCGGTGGTTGGGTTGTGCCGATCTTCCGGAACATCGCAATTTCCTAACCCCCCACTCCTAGGTGTGTCGATCCTAACGACACGTCGTGTATCAGTATCAAGGACAAGCAGATAAGAGCGTCTCGACGGATGGTGCGAGTCGTTACGGGGGCGGAGCGTGTGAGAAATGGAGTTCCAACAATCACAGCGATTGTCTGGGCAATTTTGCTTGCCGTGGCTGGGTGTACCGGGGTGCCTAATCAAAGGACGGCCACCATCGGGGCTCAGCGGCGTTTGCCGCTGCCGCAACACCCCGTGCAACGAGATGATGAAACCTCGCTCGCAATGGCCACAAAGTCAGTAACTCAAAATCGTCTCGCTTCGACGCCGATTCGAACTGTCCAGGCGGGGGCACGGGCTAGTTACGAACGGCCGCACGGCCGTCATCAAATGAACCACCAAACCGTTTCGATTCAAACATCCGACGATGCGGACGCACCGGTACCAGATCGGAGACCGAGCGAACCGTCGAAGTTAGACGTCCCGTTGGTCGTGCCGACGGTGGCCCCACGGAACCTAGACGCCGAGCAGGCTGCCGCGTACGCACCGCTCCCGGAGGAGATTCCGCCGCCTAACGACGCTGGATCCAAACGCGGCGACGTCGTCCAACCTTTGTTGAACGACTATCAGTCGGGCCCGGCTGAAAGCGGTTTTGGACGCGACTGGCTTGGCGGGCAGGCATCGGCCTTGCAGGAGCAACCGTGGTGGGACGAGCAGGTGCGCCTGCCGCTCAATCGGACCAGCCAGCCGTTGCGGATCAACATCGCCGCTCTCAGCGAAGGGGCTTTGCGAAATTCGTCGCACGTTCGCGTCATCTCCGCCGCCCCTAGCATCCGTCGAACTGAATTGGTGCAACAGGTTGCCGAGTTCGACTGGCGCGCGTTTTTGGAATCGACCTTTGACGATTCCAATGACCCGGTCGGCAGTACGCTGACCACCGGTACGAACGCCAATCGCTTCAAGGACCGTGAGTGGTCACTGGAAGCGGGCGGGCGGCGGCGGAACACGCTGGGCGGCGATTTGGAAGTCGTTCAGCGCTTTGGTTATCAAAACAACAACTCGCGGTTCCTGATTCCCAATCCACAACGGACCGCCCGGTTGGAATTGCAATACACCCAGCCACTGTTGAAAGGCGCGGGCCGTGCCTACAACGAGAGCCGCATCGTCGTGGCCCAGATCCAAGTGAATCAGTCAAACGACGAAGTGGCCGGGCAGCTTGAAGCCCACTTGGTCGAGGTCACGGAGGCCTACTGGGAATTATATCGCGCGCGGGCCGAGTTCCTCCAGCGCCACAAGTTGCTGGCCGCCGCGGAGAGCATCCTGGTCAATCTCGAGGCGCGGCGCGAGGTCGACTCGGTCGAGCGACAGGTGTTGCGAGCACGAACCGCCGTGGCGAAACGAAAGTCGGAGATGATCCGGGCGGGAACCGTGATTCGCAACTGGGAATCTCGCTTGCGTTTGCTGGTGAACGATCCGGTGCTGGTTCAAGCGGGCCGCCGCGAATTCACGCCCCTCGATTCGCCGCTGCTGGGGCATGTTCCTCTTGATATGTCCGAATCGCTTCACACGGCGCTGCTCAATCGGCCCGATATTTCCGTGGCGGTTCGCGATGTCCGCCGGGCCGGAGTGGAATTAGGAGTGGCCGAACAGGATATCTTGCCGAAACTCGATCTCGTCGCCAGCACTTACGTTGCGGGGCTGTCCGCCGACCGAGGCGTGGGGCGGGCGCCTGGCGATCAGTTTTCGGAAGGACGTCCCAGCTATACGGTTGGATTGCAATTCGAAATCCCGATCGGAAATCGCGCGGCTCGCGCCGCCACCCAGCGGCGACAGTTGGAAATGGCGCGAGCCATGGACCGCTATCGCCTGGCTGTGGAAGAGTCGCTAACCAGCGTCGAGATCGCGGTGAGGGAAGTCGAAACAAGCTATCGCGAAATGATCGCCAGATACGAGGCCATGAATGCCGCGGAAAGCGAAGCCTTGTATCTGGAGGATCGCTGGAAGGTGCTGCCGGGTGTCAACGATTCGGCCGCCCAACTGCTCGACAATCTGCTGGATGCTCAAGAACGCGTCGCCAACGAGGAAGAGACCCTGGTTCGCGCCCAGGTCGGCTACGCCGTGGCACTCGTGCGGCTGAAGAGCGAAATGGGAACGCTGCTGCGGATCGATTGACCTAGCAACAGGACAAGGGCCGGAGTTTGGTTATGGCAAATCTGGGGCAAAGGTGGAGCGACCTTACACGGAACGCGCTTCCTTTCGTGAACGCGCCGCGTAACGAGGATCTGATCGTGCCGATACGCGAACGGCAACGACAGTTGATCTCCCTTTCGCCCGTGGAACTCCGTGAATCGAGTGATGCGGCCCGAGCGCTCGTTCACCACGAGGGTGTCGATGCGATAGATGCGCGTATTGGCAGCTTCGCCCTCATGTCCGAATCGCTGCGCCGCGCGCGGGGCGTCGAGCTTTACGACGTGCAGTTGCTCACGTCGTTGGTGCTGGCCAAGGGAGGAATCGCCGAAATGCAGACCGGCGAAGGCAAGACCTATGCTTGCGCTCCGGCAGCCTATCTGCATGCGTTGACAGGCCGCGGCGTGCATATCGCCACGCCCAACTCGTACTTGGCCCAGCGTGATTACGAGTTGTTGCAGCCCGCTTATGTACTGCTGGGAATTCAAGTCGGACTACTTCCCGAACAGGCATCGGCGGCGGAAAAGCGGCCCGCCTATCGCTGCGACGTAACGTACGGCACGGGGCACGAATTCGGCTTCGACTACTTGCGCGATCAACTGTCGTTGCGCCAAGTTTCGTGCCGGGCTTTGGGCGCGGGTCTGCGTCAACATCTCGTGGGGGGCCGCCCCACAACCGAACCGTTGATCCAACGCGGACTCTATTATTCCATCGTCGATGAAGCGGACAACGTCTTGCTCGACGACGCAGCATCGCCGCTCATCCTCAGCGGCGCGTCCGCGGACGAAGCGGCCGACGCCGAGGTCCATCGCGCCGCCGCGCGCATGGCCCGGACTCTGCGGGCCGGTGAACATTATCGCGTGACACCCTCGTCAGGCGGCGTTCAACTTACCAAGGCCGGCACGGCTTGGATTCATCGAGCCGAACTTGAACTGCCGATCGACCAACTGCGGCGGATGTGGAGCGAGTACGTCGAACAAGCCTTGCACGCCGGCCTGTTGCGGCGCGACGTGCATTACGTTGTCGATGATGAGGGCGCGGTACAAATTGTCGACACCAGCACGGGCCGCATCTTCACCGATCGCACGTGGCGCGACGGGCTGCACCAAGCGGTCGAGGCGATGGAAGGGGTGACCGTGACCGACGAAAAGCACGCGCTGGCCCAGATTACGCGGCAGCGGTTTTCACGGCTTTACGAGCGGCTGGCCGGCATGACGGGCACGGCGACCGGGTGCGAGCGCGAGTTTCGCCAAGTCTATCGGCTGAAAGTGCAACCGATTCCGCTACGAACCGCGTCGCAACGCCGGATCTGGCCGGCGCGGTTCTTTGTCACCCAGCAGGCAAAGTGGCTGGCCATCGCGGATAGCGTTGGCACGATTCATCAAGACGGGCGGCCGGTGCTGGTGGGAACACGCAGCATCGCCGATAGCGAGCGACTGGCCGACCTATTTCATCAGCGCGGCATCACTTTTCAATTGCTCAATGGTCGCCAGGATGCCGCCGAGGCCGCCGTCGTCGCCCAAGCCGGGCACGTTGACGCCGTCACAATCGCCACCAGCCTCGCAGGCCGGGGGACCGATATTGCCCTCGGTCCCGGTGTCGCCGAGTTGGGTGGCTTGCATGTCGTGGTCAGTGAATGTGACGATTCCACCCGAATTGACCGCCAACTAATCGGCCGTTGCGCACGCCAGGGAGATCCCGGATCGGCCCAGGTGTTTGTCTCGGCGGAAGATACCGTGATCGCGAAAAACGGACCATGGTTGGCGGATTCCATCCAGCGCCATGCGGGGATGGAGGGCGAGTTGCCGGTCGATTTGATGCCAAAAGTCCGGCGAATTCAACGATCAGCCGAGCGACTGGCGTATGGGGCTCGGGCCGCCATGCTGCGTCGCGACCTTTCGCGAGACTCGCTCAATTCTTCTCAGCCGCTCGATTGACGCCCGTCACGCGCACAATTCTTGAGCTACGTTTGGCTCGGAGGCATCACTGCTTTGGAGGTAGCAACGACGCCTCATTGTGACTGCCCCAACCCACCATCATCATGCCATGCACACCATCCTTCCTATGCGCGGTTTCGTGCACCTACTAGCGATTGCCGGACTGCTGACCGCGGTCCCGGCCGCCGTGGCCCTGGAGGTCGACGGATTTACCGAGCCGTACCGCGACATCGATGTTGCCGCGTCGGAAGCGGGGCTACTCGAACGGATCGAGGTCAAAGAGGGTGATCGCGTGACGGCGGGGCAACTGTTGGCCCGGCTCGATGATACCGTGCTGCAGGCGACACTGGCGATTGCCAAGACCGCCGTGGAGTCGCAAGGACGGTTGGAATCGGCCGAAGCCGAACTGAAACTGCAATCGGAAATGGTCGCCAAGCTGCATGGCCTTCGCCAACGCGGTCATGCCAGCCGGCAAGAAATCGAACGGGCCGAATCGCAACTGCAAATCGCCCGGGCCAACGTCCGCGCAATGCGCGAACAACATCGAATCAAATCGCTCGAATACCGGCGAACGCGCGCCCAGCTCAAGCAGCGGCGTTTGACATCGCCGATCGATGGAATTGTCACGCACATCCACAAGGACCGCGGCGAGTTTGTGTCGCTAAGCGATCCGGTGGTACTTAAGGTCGTGCAGCTTGATCCGCTGCTCGTTGTATTTTCCGTACCCGCCAAGCTCGGGCGAGCCCTTTCCGCCGGACAGTCGGCCGATGTGCGCATCGCCGAGTCGACGGTGCAAGGCGAAGTCGAGTTTGTTTCGCCATCGACCGATCCGCAGAGCGGTACAACACGCGTGCGGGTGCGGATTCCCAATGCTGGAGAGCGCTTGCCCAGCGGAGCCCCATGTCGTTTGCTACTGACCGACCCGTCTGTCCCACAGGCCAATGTTACGGAGCGTTAGCCACAGCGGGAGGAGCAGCTCGCTACGATGGAAACAACATTTGAATTTGTTCCCAAGGTAAATCCGGCAATTACGCCGGCGAGCCTTCCCGCTCGAGATGTGCGGGAGCCGCCTGAATACGAAAGGCTCGTAGCGGAACTGGACCGGATGGCCGCGCTGGCCGATTTGGTCGCCCGAATCGAATCGGCTGATAGCCAACGTGCCGCCTGCCAGACAATCGTGGACCAGTTGCAAGACTTCCTGTCCGTCGACCAGGCGTTCGTGGGATTGTGCCGCGAAGATTCGCCGGCTTGCCAACTAAAGGCCATTTCCAACGTGGGGGCGTTTCATCCACGGGAAGAACGTCCCCAAGCGGCTCAAGCCGTGTTGCAGGAAGTGATTGCCCGGGGCGAACCGGCTTGCTGGCCGGCACCGAACGTGAGTTCCCGGGGCGGACTGCTGGCACACCGTCAGTTTGCGGAAGCCAACGGTGCCGCAGCTCTGGTGAGTGGCCCTTTGCGCGACGCCAGCGGAAAGCTGCGTGGCGCGTGGATGATGGTCGGCCCGGGCGAGACGGTGCTTGACGAGCGCGTATCCGGTTTTCTTCGCGCGGCGGAACCGCCAGTCGCCTCGGCCTTGCGTTTAATAGCGCGGGCCGAAAGGGGCCGGATTAGTAAAGCCTTGCGTAAGACGCGACGGATGCTGAGCGAAAAGCGCGGCCAATGTTGTTTGGCCATCGCGGCGCTGGTTGCGCTGATGCTGTTTATTCCACTTCGCTATCGTCCAAAGTGCGACTGCGCGGTCGAACCGGTCACTCGCCGCTACGTCGCCGCGCCCTTCGCGGGCCCGTTGGAAAAGGCGTTGGTCGCGGCGGGCGATGAGGTCAAGGTGGGGCAACTGCTGGCTCGCATGGACGGCCGTGAAGTCCGTTGGGAACTGGCGGGCACGCGGGCCGACTTGCATCGGGCGGACAAGGAACGCGCCGGATATCTGGCGACGCACGACTCGGGCCGGGCCGAGGTAGCTCGGTTTGAAGTCGAGCAACTGCGAATGCGTACCGAGTTGCTCGAACATCGCGACCAAAATCTGGAAATTCGCAGCCCCATCGCCGGCATCGTCGTAAGCGGCGACTTAGAGGACGCAGAAGGGATGCCGTTGGAGGTGGGGCAGACGCTGTTTGAAATCGCGCCACTGGCCGAAATGGCCGTCGAAGTGGCCGTCGCCGAAGACGATTTCGCCCACGTTCGCGCTGGAATGGACGTAACCGTTCGACTGGACGCTTATCCAACTCACAGATTTGAGGCGACGATCAAGCGTATTCATCCTCGTGCCAATCCGCACGGCACCCAGAACGTGTTCCTGGCAGAAGTGCGGCTGCCAAACCCCGACGGAACCCTGCGCCCCGGAATGCGGGGCTCGGCGCGAATCCAAGGCGAGCGGCATGCGCTGGGCTGGATTCTCCTGCGCCGGCCTTTCGCCGCGGCGATCGCTTGGTTGGGATGGTGAATCTTGGATAACGTTGCCGACCGATCAACTCGCGACGTCACCAACTCGCGGCTCAAATTGGCCGACGAGCTGATCTTCACGCCGCAGGTGCACGGCGACCGAACGGTCTATCACATCGAAGCCGCGTCGCGCGGAACCTTCTACCGGGTCGGCTATCCCGAATACGTGTTCATGTCGTTGCTGGATGGCGAAACAACCGTCGCCCAGGTGCTGACCATGACCGCCCGCCGCTTGGGAACGCAAGCGTTGACTCAGACGCGGGGTCTACGGATTGCCAATTGGCTGTTGGAAAGCGGCCTGGCCGAGTTCGCCGAAAAAGACGTGCCTCCTTTGGCAAGCAAGGCGGCGTCGGGCGACAAGAACGCCCATTTGCTACAGCGACTCAATCCGTTCTGGATGAAGATTCCTCTGGGGTCACCCGATCGAATCATGACCGCGCTTGCGCCGCTTGCCGGTTGGCTGTTTTCAGCGTGGGGCATGGTGGCCGGCTTGGCGTTGATCGTTTTCGGCGCGGGTTGCCTCGCGGTCCATTGGGACGCGTTCGCCACCAACGCGGCAGCCGTTGTCGCGCCCGACAATTGGCTCTGGATGGGCCTGGCATGGCTGGTACTCAAGGTGATTCACGAACTGGCCCATGGGGTGGCGTGCAAGTTCTATCGTGGCGAAGTCCGCGAGACGGGCGTCATTTTCATCTTGTTCGCGCCGCTGGCCTATGTCGACGTAACTTCCTGTTGGCGTTTCCCGTCGAAGTGGCAGCGCATTCACGTCGCCGCGGCGGGCATGTACGTCGAACTGCTGCTGGCGGCGATCGCCGCGATTGCCTTGGTCAACACCGATTCCGCCGTGGCGCAGCATCTGCTCCGCAACGTCATGGTCATGGCCAGCCTGTCGACGTTGTTGTTCAACATCAATCCCTTGATGCGTTTCGACGGCTACTACATTTTTTCCGACTTGATTGGAATTCCCAACTTGGCGACGGAAGGCAGCCGGTTTCGCAAGCAATTGGCGGCCCGAATCTTTTACGGCACGCGCATGCCGCCGCTGCAGATGATCGGATTCCGGCGGTGGTGCGTTCGCTGCCATGGATTGGCGAGCGCGGCATGGAGTGTGTTGATATGTTGCACGCTGGCGACGGCCGCTTCGGCTCTGCTGAACGGAGCCGGCCTGCTGTTGGCCTTTGCGGCGCTGGCCATGTGGATTGGCCGCCCGTTGTGGTGGATCTCCGCCGATCTGCTTCGCAGGTTTCACGAAGCCCGCGCCAGCTTCGTGCGCGCGGTTGCGGTCGGGTCCGCACTGGCCGCCGTGTTGATCGTCGTGTTGACTCAGGTGACCTGGCCGGGAGCGATGACCGCGCCGGCGATCGTCGAGTTCGCGGATTTGGCCTTGGTTCGCAGTCGCACGTCGGGATTCGTCGAACGGGTGCATGTTCACGACGGCCAAACCGTTGTCGCGGGCCAGTTACTGGTTGAATTACGAAACGACGAACTGCAAGCCGCGCGGCGCGAATTGGAACTGGCATGGGAACAGGGTCGCGTACGCCAACGCATCGCCCTGGACCGGCAGGACGCCGCCGGCATTCAAATCGCCGCTCGAAATTTGCAAGCCATCGCCGAGCGGTTGGACGGCGTTCGTCGGAGAACCGACGCACTGCGCGTGCTGGCACCGGTAGGCGGCCGTGTCGTTAGCCACAACCTGCACCAGATCGTGGGCGTCTACGTTCAAGAAGGCGGTGACCTGCTGGCCATCGGCGACGAACGAAGAAAGGAACTGGTCGTATCCGTGGGACAAGAGGAAATAGACGCTTTATTGCCTCTGGTCGGTAAACCGGCGAAGGTTCGCGTTGGCGGCAGAACGCTCCGCCGCGGCACGCTGCAAGGCCTGGAGCCGCGTGCTTCGGCCGAGCTGCCTCATCCGGCGATGAGTTCCCGGGTCGGTGGTCCGCTGGCGGTGACCGAAGGCGGCAATTCGCAACAGCCACGCCTGCTGCTCACCGAGCCCCGGTTTCGCGGCGTGGTTTCACTCGCGCCCGGTGCGTCGCGCGATTTGGGAGCGGGCGAACAAGGCTACGCCCTCATCGGACCGCGCGACGAGAGCATTGGCGAAGTCGTTTGGGTGGGTCTGACTCGCTGGCTGGAATCGCTGACGTCGCCCGCTCACTAGTTCTTTATGCCCTTTCTTGGATCTTGATAAGTACACCATGACTCTACGCAACTGGATGATTCGAGCTCGAATCGCTCTCGACGAAGTTGGCGACGCGACCGCGCGCACCCTGCACCTCGACGAACCGGCTGACGGGGCCTTGGATCTTGCCCAACTAGAAAATCGCGTGCTGTTGAGCGCTGCGCCGATGCCGGTCGATGTCGCGCCGGAAGCCGAGGCCGAACCGCCGGCTGCCGACGCCGCGGTCGCGGACGAAGGAACCGCCCAAGACAGCGGCCCTCAGCAAGATGAACCGTCCAGCGAGCCAACCACGGCCATCAATGCCAATCAGCAATCCAGCTACGAACTGATCTTCGTCGACGAGACGTCCACGGACTACGAACAATTGGTTGCCGACCTAACGACCGATCGCGATGACGGACGCGCGTTCGAAGTGATCGTCTTGGAGAGTTCGCGAAACGGATTGGAGCAGATCACTGAAGTACTCGCTCAGCGGCAGGACGTCGATGCGGTGCATATCCTTTCGCATGGCACCGAAACGGCCGTCAAGCTCGGCAACATCTGGCTCTCGCTCAACAATTTGGACCAATACACCAGCCAAATCGCTGGCTGGGGCGACTCGCTTTCCGCCGAAGCCGATCTGCTGATCTACGGTTGCAATTTGGCGGGCAGTTTTGACGGCCTGGAGTTGCTCGAATCGCTTGAGACCTTGACGATGGCTGACGTGGCGGCCAGTTCCGACACAACCGGCCATGCCTCGCTCGGTGGCGATTGGGATCTGGAGTACCAGGCGGGAAGCATCGAAACATCGATTGCTCTGAGCCAAAGTGCTCAGCAGAATTGGCAAGGCACTCTGGCTGCGGTGGCGGTTTCGGAAGAATGGGCTCTCGTTGCTGCCAGTGAAAGTGCAGGTACCACCGTTTCCGGGAATCATACCGTTGCGACTTCTGCCGGCACCGACCGCATATTTCTGGTCTCGATGGTTATCAAAAGTCAAAAGAATACAAACATCAGCATTTCCTCGGCTACGTTCGGGGGCGTCGCGCTACAGACCCGTGAATTTCTAACACACACCAGTCGAAGAACATCCGTCTGGATGGGATATCTTCTCGATAGCGACATACCGACTGGGTCGAATCAACTGTCGGTGACCGTGAATAATTCGGGATCAGGAGACCTGGTAGGAATGAAGTTATTGGCAGCCACTTATAGCAGTGTCGATCAAACGACGCCGTTTCAAGACAGCACGGCAAGAATTGTAGAATTCGACGCTCAGATTGTGTTTGCATCGCAGATCGACTATCTGGCAGGTGGCGAAGTGTTTTACGTGGCCAGTGTTATCGCCAGTGGGGTTTCTCAGTCGGATGAGCCGTTGGGCTACGCGGAAACAACTTATGGAACTGAAGTATCCGCTGGCATACTAACGACCGTTGCCCGCAAGAGCGACACCAGTACAAACGGCAACTCTCCGAGTACCACCGCTTTTAACTTCCCCGACGAAGTCAACGAAAACCACGGTTTGATCGTGGGGGCGCTCAACCCATCGCCTGCGCCCGAGATCGGTCTGCCCGGACCTGCGCTCGACTACGACGAAAACGACCCGGCAACCGTGATCGACTCGACAGCCACTGCGAGTGATTCCGATTCGACGAACTTCGATACGGGCACGTTGACTGTTGACTTTACGGCCAACGGAACGGCCAACGATCGACTGGCGATTAACCACGAAGGAACGGGAACGGGAGAAATTGGCGTCAGCGGAACGGACGTGACCTTCGGCGGCACGACCATCGGCACATTCACCGGTGGGACCAACGGCTCGACGCCGCTAGTGATCACCTTTAACGCCAGTGCCACACCAGCCGTCGCTCAGGCGTTGACTCGGAATATCACTTACGAGAACGTCTCTGATACACCCAGCACATTGGCGCGCACGGTCCGTTTTGTGCTAGTCGATGACGACGGCAACTCGAGTCCCGCCGCGACCAAGACGATCAACGTCGCGGCCGCTAACGACGCACCTACTGGCTTACCTACAATCACTGGAACCGCGACCGAAGACCAGATACTCACGGCCGACGTTACCGGGATCGGCGACCTCGACGGCCTGGGCTCATACAGCTACGAATGGCTACGCGATGGAGCGGTGATCGTCGGCGAGACGGTCGACCATGGTTCGCAATGCGATGAGGCCAGGCGCCGCGATGAGCCCCGCTTGGCGCAGTCCGCCGCCCAACCGCCTGCGAACCCTCCGCGCCTGCGCGATGAAC